>JBIKHN010000057.1:0-8429 GCA_044362135.1 Ilumatobacteraceae bacterium
ACCATCGGTTGCCAGCCACAGGTCTGGTTCTTCCAGGTCGCGAAACAACAAGAACTGTTGCACCATCCACGTTGCCGACATGCGAATAACAAACTGCGCGTTGTCGGCACCCAGGGTTCCGTTTGCTGTCCAACCTTCGTTTTCCCACTGCAGCGTCACGGTGCTTTCGTGTGCTCCGTCGGCAGATTTCCAGGTGGCGCTATGTCCAGAAGGTCCAAGCGCGGGGTAGTTCACCATGGCTACAGCCTGTCACGCGGCGATACCGTTCAGACAGATGATTCCGCTGCATGAGGCTCAAGAAATGGTGTTGGCCGGCTGCGCGCCGTTGACCCCCGTGCAGGTTGTCTATTCAGAAATGACCGGCAGGGTTTTGGCTCAAGACGTAGTTGCCTCAGAAGATGTACCGCCGTTTTCGAACACCGCAGTAGATGGTTATGCCGTGCGCACAACAGACGCCGAACAAGTTCCTGTCGAGCTTCGCGTTGTGGACACGCTGGCTGCTGGTGCAGAACCAAAAATTGCGGTGAATGCCGGCGAAGCAATTCGCATTATGACTGGTGCGCCAATGCCGAAAGGCGCAGACGCAGTAGTGATGGTGGAAGACACCGAGCGAATTGGCGACACGCATGTGCGCATTTCGCGAAGCGCAAAAGTTCACGATGGTGTGCGCGACGCAGGAAGCGATGTGCGCGCGGGTGAAACAGTATTTGTACCCGGCACGGTAATGAACGCTGCAGGAGTTGGTGTGCTGGCCAGTGTGAACGCGCGAAACGTGCGCGCATTTCCTCGCGCGCGAGTTGCGTTGTTGTCAACGGGTGACGAATTAGTAGTTGATGGCTCACCATTGCGCATTGGTCAAATTCGCGAAAGCAATCTGACCATGTTGGACTCGATGATTGCTGCAACAGGTTGCGAAGTAATCAACCTTGGAGTGGTGCGCGACGACGAAGCCGAACTTGAACGAGTGTTTCGAGAAGTTGTAGAGCGCTGCGACGCCATTGTGACAAGCGGTGGCGTAAGCATGGGCGACTTCGATGTGGTGAAGGCCGTGTTGTCAAAGATTGCCACCATGCACTGGATGCAGATGGCGATTAAGCCAGCAAAGCCGTTTGCGTTTGGTCAACTGCAATCAAGCGATGGACGCACCATTCCTATTTTTGGCCTGCCAGGTAACCCCGTGAGTTCGCTTATTAGTTACGAGTTGCTGGCGCGGCCTGCGTTGCGCAAAATGATGGGTCATACCGAACACTTAATGCGTCCGGCTATTCACGCGGTGCTCGATTCTCCGTTGAAGCGCAAGCAAGACGGCAAGATCCACTTCATGCGCGTATTTGGAGAGTTTGCCGAAGATGGTCGCCTACATGTGCGCGATTCGGGGCCGCAGGGAAGCCACCAATTGGCAAGCACGGCAATGGCAAATGGCCTTGCACATGTGCCCGATGGCAATGGTTTGCAGGCCGGCGATGAAGTGCCTGTATACCTGCTGGGCTGACGGTACAACGGGTGCGAACCCTAGGCTGAGCCCGTGGAACTGATTGACCCGTTCGGCCGAACCGTGCGCGATTTGCGCATTTCCATTACCGATCGCTGCAATTTCCGCTGCACCTACTGTATGCCTGCAGAGGGAATGAAATGGCTGCCTCGCGAAGAGGTGTTGACGTATGAAGAACTGCATCGCGTAGCCAGCATCTGTGTTTCGCACTTTGATGTCGACGGCATTCGCCTCACTGGTGGCGAGCCAACTATGCGCGCGCACTTTCCGGTTCTGATCAACAAACTTTCTGCATTGCACGTGCCAGCAACAGCAAATTCACCGCGCGCTGGCAAGCCAATCGACTTGGCAGTGACGACAAACGGTGCAACATTGCGCTTGATCGCACAAGAACTGCACGATTCCGGTTTGCGTCGCATCAACATCAGCCTCGACACATTGAAGAAGCAGCGCTTCCTTGAAATGACCCGTCGCGACGAACTGGAACATGTGTTGGATGGAATTGATGCCGCCATTGCCGCTGGTTTCTCGCCAGTGAAAATCAATGTTGTGGTACAGCGCGGAATCAACGACGACGAAATTGTCGACCTTGCAACATTTGGTCGTAACAAGGGCGTTGAAGTTCGCTTCATTGAATACATGCCACTGGATGCCGATGGCACGTGGCAGAACAACCAAGTGGTTGGTCAAGACGAAATAGTGGAGACCATTTCCAAGGTGTACCCACTTGAACTTGTTCCCGCACGCGGCGCAGCACCTGCAGACCGCTGGCGTTACTTGGACGGATTAGGAACCGTAGGAGTTATTCCTTCGGTAACAAAACCATTCTGTGGCGATTGCGATCGCGTACGCCTAACAGCCGACGGCCAGTTCCGAACGTGTTTGTTTTCAACCACCGAGTTTGACTTGCGCAAACTGTTACGCAACGGTGCAAGCGACGACGACATTGCAGAAGAAATCAAGCGCGCAGTTGGCACGAAGTGGGCGGGGCACAACATTGGCAATGTCACCTTCGTGCGTCCACGCAGGTCCATGAGCCAGATTGGCGGATGAACATGGGCAACACTCCAGAGTTCACGCACCTCGATGAGTCGGGTAATGCACACATGGTGGACGTGACGGCAAAAAGCGCAACCGCTCGGCGCGCAGTTGCACGTTGCACAGTGACCATGAAGCCAGAAACGGCCGCAGCAATTTCCAGCAAAGACATTCCAAAAGGCGACGTCATTGCCGCCGCACGCATTGCCGGCATCATGGCCGCCAAGCGCACCAGCGACATGATTCCGTTGTGTCACCCGCTACAAATTGGCGCAGTGCGCATCGACTTCGAAGTGGGCGACAGCTTCGTGGCCATCGAGGCCCAGGTAGACACCGTGGATCGCACGGGAGTGGAAATGGAAGCCCTCCATGCCTGCTCGGTGGCTGCCCTCACCATTTACGACATGTGCAAGAGCGCCGACAAGGCAATGTCCATAGAGGGCTTGGCCCTGTGGGAAAAGACGGGTGGCAAAAGCGGCCCCTACAAGCGGGTCACCGGCCAATAATCGGGCTAAAAATAGGGTCATTCACCCCTAGTTGTCCGTTTTGTAGCAATTCTGTAATACAATTATGAACTCATGAGCAAACTGATTCTTCTCATCGTGGGTGCCGCTTGGCTTGCTGTCTTGCTCCCACCTTTGGTTCGTGCGCGTCTCAATGGTTCGCCAGCCAACTCGGTCACTAACTTCCGTCGCCAGTTGAATCACCTCGAAAGCGCTGGCGGTCGTTATCCGCAGCAACAACTTCGTGGCATGGCACGTCCTCTTGCTCCAACCCAACAGCGTCCTGCCGGTCGCGCACCGCGCCCAGCCGCTTACGGTTCAATGACTGGGGCGCTTGTTCGCCAGTCCAGCACTCGTCCGCAATATCGCCCACAGCAAGTTTCACCACAAGCTGTAGCACGCCAGAAGCGCCAGAACTTGGTGTTCGGTCTTGCCGGAATCAGCTTCGCCTCGCTCATGCTTGGCGTGGCTACGGGGTCGAGCGCATTTGTTTACACCTTCATTCTCAGCCTGTTGGCCCTCGTTGGCTATTGCTACGTGCTGGTGCAAATGCGAGTGAAGCGCGACAACGAGCGTTACCTCTCGCAGTTCCGCAGCAACTACTAATTCGTAGCGCGTTCGCTCTGTGGCTTGGAGCCACCAACCCCTTGCCCGCTAATGTTTTTCGCGGGGGTACACCAATATGTCGATGACATTTCTTGAAGCAAATACCGCAGTCACTGGTTCGGGGCAAATTTTCGAGCTGATTGATGGCGAAGTGCGTGGCGTGAAGATGAAGGTATTCAAGAATGCGCCTGCACATCTTGGTCAGGTGTTTGCTGGTTCACGCGGACATGGTGACAAGACATTCCTTGTGTACGAGGACGAAATCATTACGTTTGCTCAGGCCGCCGATCGCATCGATGCACTCGCTTCGTTGCTGGTCAATACCTATGGCGTGAAAAAGGGCGACCGTGTTGCGGTTGCCATGCGCAACTTCCCTGAATGGGTCATGTCGTTTGCGGCAATCATTTCGGTTGGTGCTGTCAACGTGTCCATGAACTCGTGGTGGACAGAAGACGAAATGGATTTCGCGCTTGAAGACTCGGGTGCAACCGTGCTCATTTGCGATCAGCAACGCTTCGACATTGGCGCTGCCAGTTGTGTGAAGAAGAACGTCAAGGTGTTGGTTGTTCGCGCAGAAAAGCCGTTGCCAGCAGGTGTTGATAAGTGGGAAGACGTGTTGCCACTTGGCGACAAGCACCCAGGCGCCGACATTTCACCAGACGATGACGCAACCATTTTGTACACCTCGGGCACCACAGGTCGCCCGAAGGGTGCAGTGTCAACGCATCGCGCCATCATTTCGTCCATCATGGCGTTTTCTGCACGCAACACCATTTTCCAAATGTCGGGTACAAAACTGAAAGACGTTGACGGACCAGAAGTTCCAACCTCATTCATTCTCATTGTTCCGCTATTCCACGTAACGGGTTGTGTCCCCGTAATGCTTAGTTGTTTCGTTGCCGGTTTGAAACTGGCAATCATGTACAAGTGGGACCCAGAGAAGGCGCTTGAAATGATTGAGCGCGAACAAATCACCAACTTCGTTGGCGTGCCAACACAAAGCTGGGACTTGGTGAACTCACCAGCATTTGAAAAGTACGACACCTCAAGCCTGCGCGCAGTTGGCGGCGGCGGTGCACCTTCGCCAACGTCACTTGTTGGCAAAGTAAACGACAAGGTCAAGAACGGCAACCCACAGTTGGGTTACGGCATGACCGAAACCAATGCGTTCGGTCCAGCCATTACGGGTTCTGACTATTTGTCGCATCCAACCAGCACGGGTCGCGCCTCGTGGCCGATGATGGTGGAAGTTCGTGATGAAAACTTGAAGCCAGTGCCAACAGGGCAGTCGGGCGAAATTTGGTTCTTTGGTCCAATGCTCATTCGTGGTTACTGGAACCGCCCCGATGCAACTGCTGAAACCATCGTTGACGGTTGGTTGCGCTCTGGCGACTTGGGTCGCCTCGATGCCGACGGATACGTCTATGTAGAAGACCGCGTGAAGGACATGATTCTTCGCGCCGGCGAAAACGTGTACGGAGCCGAAGTGGAAAGCGCTATTTACGAACACCCAGCAATACATGAGGCAGCGGTATTCGGCGTGCCACACGAGCGCTTGGGCGAAGAAGTAGGCGTGGCCATTTTGGTCAATGACGGCATGACCCTGACCCCTGAAGAACTGTGGGCATTCCTTGACGCCAAGATTGCCAAGTTCAAGATTCCAACCCAGGTGGTCATCATGACCGATCCGTTGCCACGCAACGCCGCCGGCAAGTTCTTGAAGCGCGAGCTGCAGCAGCACGTGGTGAAAGGCACCCTGAAGGCCACAAGCCGCTAAGCCCGAATGCACTAGGGTTTCCCCACGTGCCACCTATCGACATCACCCGTGGCGACGGGGTTCGCTACGACGTCGTAGCCATTGGCAATGCCTTGGTCGATGTGATCGCCGCCGTTCCCGATGAATTTTTGGTGAACGAAAATGTGGTCAAAGGTTCAATGACATTGGTGGACGCAGAGCGTTCCGCACACTTGTATTCACGCATTAGTAACCCAACACAAACCAGTGGTGGTTCTGCTTCAAACACCGCATACGGCCTTGCAAGTTTGGGTGGGCGAGCAGGCTTCATCGGCAAAATTGCCCACGACGAATTAGGCAAAGTGTTCGGCGACGACATGGACAAAGTTGGCGTGGCTTTTCACCCGGGCACGAACGGTTCCACCGAACCAACTGGCCGATGCATCATTGCCGTAACTCCCGACGGCCAACGCAGCATGAGCACATTTCTTGGTGCCGCATCATTGCTCGAGCCAGCAGACATTTCGCGTGAAGCAGTGCAGGCAGGCGCTGTTCTGTTTCTTGAGGGATACTTGTTCGACCGCGATGAAGCAAAAGCAGCATTCAAAGTTGCATCAAAATACGCACACGAAGCCGGCCGCAAGGTGTCACTCACACTTTCCGATTCGTTCTGCGTAGACCGCCACCGCGAAGACTTTCTCGATCTCATTTTGAACGACATCGACGTGTTGTTCTGCAACGAATTCGAATTGCAGTCGCTGTATCAAACCTCGTACGAAGAAGCTTTAGAGCAATTGCGCAACGATTGCGAATTTGGTGCAGTCACTCGCGATAAGCGCGGCTCGGTTGTCATCAACGGTCACGATTTAGTGCACATTGAACCAGAACCAGTAGAGCGCGTTGTCGACGCAACGGGCGCAGGCGACCAATATGCAGCAGGTTTCTTGTACGGATTCACTCGCGGCATGGCCATTGAACATTGCGGCCGACTTGGCTCTATGTCGGCTTCCGAAGTAATTACTCATGTTGGCCCACGACCGCTTGTGCAACTCAGCACGCTTATTCCCGAACATCTACGCTCGTAGTTATGGCTAGCAACGATCACGACAACCTCACGGTTTTAGGTACAACGGTTCGCTCTCCAATCGATCACGTTGAAGTGTTTCCTGCTCCTGCCGACGTCACGCTGGTGCGCTTCACCAGCGATGAAGTGTCGTCCATTTGCCCCGTAACGGCTCAGCCCGATGTTGCAACTGTGGTTATTGAATACAGCCCCAATTGCTTACAACCAATTGCGAAGTCGGAAGAAACGTTCGGTCTATAAGGCAAAGTGCATAGTCGTTGCAGACGGTGACCCCAGTTTTGCTACCACGATTGCGCATTTGCTGGCTTCTGCTTTCGATGCACCAATTGTTAAGCAACGGCTAAATCAGGATTTCAAGGAGAAGTTGCCGTTTTGGTAGAAGAGTTCGGACAGTTGTCCGAACTTGGGTTGAAGTTGTCGCTGGCGAAGCAATATCCGTGTATCACCCATAGGGCATATTGGTTGTGCAACTTTGCTATGTACCGTGTATGGTACATAGACGTCAACGAATAGGAGAACCCATGAAAAAGTCACTCGTAATAGCAACAGTTTCACTCATTTCATTTGCTGCATCAGCCGGTGTTACTAAGGCTGATTACCCACCAGTTCAAGAAGTAAGGCCGTCAACAATCGTTTCAGTAATTTCATACGACCGAACTCCGGCAAGCATTGTTAAATCTGCTCGACGAATTTTTTCAGCTGTGCCAGTAGGAACATCAATGACAGTGGATGTTTTCGCCGGTGAACCATTCTTACTTGTACTTTCTGGAGTGGGTGCTGGTCAGGTGTTTACTGTTCGAATTACCACCGCAAGCGGCAGGTCCATATCTCTTCCAAATGTTCGTTCACTTGAAAACGGAAATCTTCGTCTTTCAACGCTGTCCATCAGCAAAGGTGGCACATACACCGTGACGGCAACTTCAAAAAATGGCAAAGTCCGTACGTTGAATCTTCGCGTCGCGAGATAATTTCACAGTTCAGAAATATTCAGACGAATTTAGACATGCCTAAATGCGCAGTTGTTGCCGATGCAGACCCATGTCTATTGGGAGTGACTGCGCATTTACTGACTTCAGTATTTGATACCAGCGTATATAGAAGACAATTTCAGGGGCAGTTCGATTTCTACGCATCTGTATCTCCAAGTTTTGACTGTTCGCTCGCAGCGGAAATTATTGGAAGTTCTGTTGGTGATTTTCAAGTACCAGATGACCTTGCATATGTAGATGTAGTTGCTCTAATAACGATAAGTGGAATCGCACTAAACGATAATTTTGCAGGTCAACTTCTCAAACATGATGTTCCATTGCTTCGGTTGGGTGAATTTCATCCCTCGAAAATTGACTTTGTAGACTTTACTGAAGAGGTTGCTGGTCATTCATTCGCTATAGCTCTCGCTGAAGCCTCAGTCGGATTGTCCAATTTTCTGCTGAATTTACTCATGCCTGTTAATTAAGAAGATCGGAAACTTTTACCCCTAGGGCAATGCTGATTCGCATCAAGGTATCGATGCTGGGCGACAAGCGTTGATTTTCAATTCGATTAATAGACTTGCGGTCAATTCCAGCAAGCTCTGCGAGTTCACCTTGTGAAAGTCCGAGTTGATCGCGAAGTGTAAAAATGTTGAGCGCGATTCTTTGATGAGCTCGAAGAGCCATCTTATTCATTCGCGAATGGTCCATGGTTGAAAATCGTAGCAAGGATTCTCGGAGGGTGGGGCATAAAAGGTATTTGGGTTTTCGTCTGGGTGAGTTATACTCAGTTTCAGGTCGCCAAGCTTCACCAATGTTGAAGCCACCCATGCGCCAAGCACGCCAAAGTGTTCGTCCAGTACTTTGCTTGCGCCATCAATGAGGGTTTCTTCTGCAAGTTCGTATTGGCCTTCGTAGGTAATTTCAAGCGCGAAGTCGGCAGTTCGTTCCCCGTGTGTTGGGTGGCTGATTTCAATGGTGATGTTGTCGCGCTCTAGTG
>JBIKHN010000058.1:0-8396 GCA_044362135.1 Ilumatobacteraceae bacterium
CCTTTACATAGTCAAGCATGCGTCGACGGCGACCAACCATCATTAAGAGGCCACGGCGACTGTGATGGTCTTTGTGGTGGCTCTTCAGGTGGTCAGTGAGGCTGTTGATGCGCTCTGTAAGAAGTGCGATTTGCACTTCAGGAGAACCGGTGTCAGTTGTATGAGCCCGGTGCTTGGCGATGGTTTCGCTTTTTGGAGCAGTTGCCATAAGTATGCCTTTCGTGTGCCCGCCGAATTGCGGGACCGTTTGGTCGCAGTTGGCCTGTTGACCCTCTGCATCTCACCAGCGCTAAAAGCCCTAGTGGACCCCTTCAATCTATCGGGAGGGTTTGGCGGTTGGGCATGGTTGATTAGCTCGGTAATCCCCTGTCCAATGAGTGCCTATATAAGTAGTGTGAACTGCTGTGTTCACAGGGATTGTTGAAGAGCTAGGCAAAGTCGGATCGCGCAATGGCAGTCGCCTGCGTATCAACAGCACCACGGTGTTGGAGGGCTCCGACCTCGGCGCATCCATTGCGGTCAATGGTTGCTGCCTCACGGTGGTAGCCACCGATGGCTCGACGTATTGGGATGCCGACGTAAGCGACGAAACATATTCGCGCACCAACCTCGGTTCGCTGCAAGCCGGAGATGTGGTGAACCTTGAGCGACCAATGGCGCTTGGCGAACGACTTGGCGGACACATGGTGCTTGGTCACGTTGATGCAGTTGGACATGTTGTCTCCCCTGCTCCCGATTTAGTTATTCGTATTCCGCGCGACCTGATGCACTTGATTGTCGAAAAGGGTTCCGTCACGGTTGATGGCATTTCTCTGACTGCATTTGATCTGTCGGCTGACACATTTCGTGTTGCAGTAATTCCTCACACCACAGCTGTCACCACACTTGGTGTTCGCAAACCTGGTGACGCAGTGAATATTGAAATGGACGTGTTGGCAAAACATGTTCAGCGTTTGGTTGAGCCACACACGAAACGCAAGTGGTGGCGTAAGTAGTTATGGCACGCGACCTTCCACAACTTCGCGAAAAGATCGACCAGATCGATGCAGCAATTGTTGCACTGCTCGCTCAGCGAATGGAAGTGTGTCGCGAAGTAGCCGAAGTGAAAGCTGGATCTTCAACTGCGGTCATTCAGCCACAACGCGTGCGCGAAGTGTTAACTACTCGCAGGCAGTGGGCAATTAACAGTGGCGTTGATGCCGACTTTGCAGAACAGATTTTCCGCACGCTGCTAGCCGAAACACATCGCATTGAAGTTGTGCACGAACGCGGTGGAGTTGCGCCAACGAAGGTTGCCGACACGTTGTTGTCTGCACTCGACACCGTTGCTGTGCGCATCGATCACGTGGTGGTTGCAGTGGTTGATCTTGCATCGGCTTCATCATTTTTGAAAACGCTTGGCTTCACGTTGGAACCAACTGAAGATTCCGACATCGTCACCGCAACTGCTGGTGGCGTCACCGTGGTGCTCGTTGGTCCAGGAAATGATCCGGCCGTGCGCGCGCATTTGGAAGCCAATGGTTCTGGCGTGCAGCACATTGCCATTGAAGTGTTGAACGCAGGTTTCGTGCAGCAGGCACTTGCTGAGGCTGGCGTTCCCCTACTGACCGATGTTGTGGTGGACGCTGCAGGTCACGAGCAGTTGTTTACGGTGGTCGACCCAGCAACGGGTGTGCAGCTTGGGTTCATCAGCCGCACGGGTCATCGTGAGCCAATGAGTGGCCACAACGTGCGCGCGCTATTTACTGCCCTCGGCAGTATCTAACTCTGTAACACCCCGCTTTTATTGTTGGCGGTGCTTCTCCCACAGCATTTGCCATTTCGTTGAGAAACGAATCACACAAGCAGGAACACGTGGGTTTTTCTTTAGCCATCGATACAGCCGAAATCTCGGACAGGCTTTCGCATCTTGCCCAGTTGGTAAATGAGGCCAATGATGAAGTGCTTATTCGGTCAGCGCTCAATGAAGTTGGGCATATCCAGCAATGGATCGACAACTGCAAAGTTGCGCTTACGCGAAAACTTCAGGTTCTTGCAACAACCACGCCACGCATTCAGCCTCAACAAGTGTTGGCCAGTGCCGCAAATATTTCGCGCATCGATGCATTCCGCGAGGTATCGCGAGCCAAAACCCTTGGTGCTTTTCCCCAACTTGAACAAGCATTCGAACAAGGCCGTATTAGCAGCGCGCATATTGATGCCGTTGCTCGTGCCACGCACCAACTCACCGAAGACGAAAAGGCAAAGCTTGCCTCACGTAGCGATTGGCTCAACAATGTTGCGACACACGCAACGCCAGACAACTTTGCACGTGCGGTGAAAAGTGAAGTTGAGCGAATTCATGCCGACGGCGGCGTTACTCGTCTTGAACGTCAGCGTCGCGATGCCAGCCTCCGGCACTGGATCGACCGCGAATCAGGAATGTTTCATATTGCTGGCAGGCTCGACCCTGAAAACGGTCTTCGCGTCATTGGCAAACTCGACAACACCGTTGAACGCCTGTTTCATGCAGCGCTCCCCGACACGTGCCCAACCGATGACCGCAAGCACGGACATCTCAATGCACTCGCATTCTTGGAACTTATTGACGCTGCGTCACTTGGCGCTCCCCTTACGGCTGGAGCCATGATCTCATCACCACATGCGCGAGCAGAAGTATCTGTTGTCATCGACTTACACACGTTGCGTTCAGGTCTGCACGAACATTCCATCGTCCGCACCGGTCACGAAGCCGAGTTACCCCTTGAAACCATTCGGCGCATGGCTTGTGAAGCAGAAATTATCCCTGTGGTACTCAATTCAAAAGGTGTAGTCATTGACATCGGTCGGGCATCACGGTTGGCAACGCGCTATCAGCGCAAAGCAATTGAAGCCATGTATTCGCACTGTGCAATTCCCGATTGCAAGGTGCCAATTGCGCAGTGTCAGCCGCACCACATTGCCTACTGGCGCGACGACGGCCCTACCGACATGAACAATCTCGTGCCGCTGTGCCCACATCACCACCGCAATGTTCACGAAGGTAATTGGAGGCTGAAGCTTTCCCCGCCAAACCGCATACTCACCGTCACCTACCTCGACGGTCATGTATCACACAGTTCTCCTAATAGTTCTAACTAGCGGTCAAGGGACGATTGGCGCTATGGTCTATAGCGCACGGCATACGCAAGAACGCCCACTCCTCTAACACTGTGGGAAAACTTGGTCGAGCACTGACAATCCAATTTCACTAGCACCCACGGAGGGTTTAGTTGTCTGAGCGTCAGCGCGTCCTTGCCACCCCACTCGATCAGTTATTGGCTGATGCGCGCGCCATTCGCGATGCGCAATTCGGCAGTCGTGTCACCTATTCGCCAAAGGTGTTTATTCCGCTCACCATGTTGTGCCGCGACAAGTGCGGTTATTGCACCTTTGCGCAGCCACCTGCACGACTCGAGAACCCTTACCTCAGCGCCGAGCAAGTGTTGGCCATTGCCAAGCAAGGTGCACGCATGGGTTGCCACGAAGCGTTGTTCACACTGGGCGAACGACCAGAGCTTCGTTACGAAGTTGCAAAAGATTGGTTGAAGGCAAACGGTTTTGATTCCACCGTGCATTACTTGCACGACATGGCTGCATTGGTATTGAAAGAAACCGGATTACTTCCGCACGCAAACGCCGGCGCGTTGTATAAAGACGAATTGGCAATGTTGCGCAAGGTGTCGCCATCGCAAGGAATGATGATTGAGTCATTACGCGACGACTTGGATTGCCACCGCGGTGCGCCAGACAAAGAACCACAACGACGCCTCGACACATTGCAGTGGGCTGGCGAACTCAACATTCCGTTCACCACGGGAATTTTGGTGGGCATTGGCGAAACTCGCGAAGACCGCATTGATGCGCTTGAAGCAATTGCTGCATCGCATGAAAAGTACGGACACGTACAAGAAGTAATCGTGCAGAATTTTTTGCCAAAGCCACGCACAGGCATGCAACACGAAGCGCCGTGCCCAGAAGATGAATACCTCTGGTCAATTGCTGCTGCACGAATTATTTTGCCATCGAGCATCCACTTGCAAGCTCCGCCGAACTTAAGCGACGACTTCAGCATCTTGCTTGACGCAGGCATTGACGATTGGGGCGGCGTCTCGCCGGTTACTGCAGACCACGTGAACCCAGAACGTCCGTGGCCAGCACTCGACAAGTTGCGCACGGTTACCGAAGCAAAGGGCAAGTCGCTTGCCCCGCGCCTCACCGTGTATCCAGAGTTTGTAATCAATCCAGAAAAATGGTTTGACCCATCGCTTGACTTTGCGTTGATGGACAGAAGCGACGCAGAAGGTTTGGCGCGCGACGACAGCGGACAGGTGTGGCCAGAAAAGGTAACGGCAGCAGATGTTGTGCACGACGGCGCCGAAGTGGTGCTGGTTGGTCATCGTTCAACACAGTGGTACTCGGGTGCAAACAACGCTCCCCCAATGCTCATTCCATTCGAGCGCATGGGCGAAGGCGAAAAGATCAGCGGACCAGTTGCAGAAGTGTTGCGCGGTGTCGAACTTGGTCATCGCATTAACGAGCAAGAAATTGTCACTCTGTTTGGTGCGCGCGGCCCTGAAGTGCGAGCCATCGCCCATGTTGCCGACGACCTGCGCAAGCAAATTGTTGGCGACGAAGTCACGTGGGTGCACAACCGCAACATCAACTACACCAACGTGTGCACGTTTAAGTGCAGGTTCTGCGGGTTCTCGAAAGGCCCACTCAGCCTGAACTTGCGCGGCACTCCTTATCTATTGACCCTCGACGACATTGCCGAGCGTGCAAAAGAAGCCTGGGACTTAGGCGCAACCGAAGTAACCCTGCAGGGCGGCATTCACCCCGACTTCGACGGCGACTATTACATCGATGTCACGCGTGCAGTGAAAGACGCTGTTCCCGACATGCATGTGCACGGCTTTACCGCGCTCGAAGTAACCGAAGGCGCAAAGCGCTTAGGCGAATCGCTGTTTAGCTACATCACACGTTTGAAAGAAGCCGGCCTCGCATCACTGCCAGGAACCGCAGCAGAAATATTGGACGACGACATTCGCAACATCATTTGCTCCGACAAGATCAACACCGAAGAGTGGCTGGACTGTCACCAGGTTGCGCACGAAGCCGGTTTGAAGTCCAACATCACCATTATGTTTGGTTCTGTTGAGCACCCGCTTAGTTGGGCAAAGCACATTGTGCGCACGCGTGCGTTGCAAGAAGTAACGGGTGGGTTTACCGAGTTCATTCCATTGCCGTTCGTGCACATGGCTTCACCCATTTACTTGCAGCACAAAGCACGTCGCGGACCAACGTTTAGAGAAACCCTTCTCATGCACTCCATCGGTCGCATTGCGTACCGCGGCCTCATCGACAACGTGCAGGTGTCGTGGACCAAGATTGGCCAAGAAGGCGCACAACAGCTTCTTCGCGCAGGTTGCAACGACATGGGCGGAACGTTGATGAACGAAAACATTTCGCGCGCGGCAGGCGCAAACCACGGTCAGTTAATGACCGAAGAGTCGTTTAGAGCAATTGCTGAGCCGATTGGCAGAACGCTTCGTCAGCGAACCACTACTTACGGCCGACCAGACCGCGAGCCGCCGACACGTCAAGTTGTAGCTGCGCTTTAATCGCATCAAGGCCATCAAACTTTCGTTCACTGCGCAAGAAGTGTTCAAAGGTGACACTCACCTGCTGACCATAGAGGTCGCCAGAAAAATCGAGCAAGTGCGCTTCAAGTAGCGACACGTCCGCGTGTTCGAAAAACGTTGGCCTGCGACCAAGGTTGATCGCACATCCGTGCACGCTGCCGTCTGCACACGTAAACATTCCCGCGTATACGCCATCGGCTGGCAGGCACATCTGATTCGACACTTCGGTGTTTGCCGTTGGGAATCCAATAGTGCGGCCACGCTTGTCGCCGTTCACTACAACTCCGCGCACCGAAAATGGTCGACCCAGTAATTGGTGGGCAACTTCAACTTGCCCACCGGCAAGTGCGCGGCGAATTGCCGTGCTACTTACGGGTTCTGCAACGCCATCCGGGCGTGGCACCAACTGCATCGGCACAACCTCAAAGTCGTATTGCTTGCCTAGTTCGCGCAACATGGCAACGTTGCCGCCACGTTTGTGGCCAAAGTGGAAGTCTTCGCCAACAACAATCAACTTCGCACCAAGGGCATCCACCAACACGCGCTTCACGAATGCCGATGGGTCTTCCTTCGAAGCCGCTTCATCGAAATGCACAATGAACGTGACGTCAATGCCGGTTTCTACAAGTAGTTCAATTTTTTGGTCGCTATCGGTCAACAACTTCGGGGCAGATTCTGGTCGCACTACCGATGCCGGGTGATGATCGAACGTCACCACCACTCCTTGGCAACCCAGTCGTTCCGCTTCAGCTTGCACGTGAGCAATTACCGCACGGTGACCTTTGTGTACGCCGTCGTATGCGCCAATGGTGACCACTGATCGCTGCGCTGGCGCAACTGCAGTATCGGTATCACGAAGAATAAGCACGAATATTTACGCTATCGCTTCAGCCAAAACCACTGTTGGTTTTGCATTCGGTCCATCTGCTTCATACACCGCAAGCAATGCACCTGCTTCATCTACAACCGCCCATGGCGCGCTGCCTTCCCACGCAGGAAACGAGCGGCCGTGTCGAATTTTCACCGCAGTGTCTGCATCGGCAACCACGCGGGTCATTGAACGCAAAGCCGTAATTGGTTCCAGCAACTTGGCATCTTCAATGCTGGTGCAATCGGCAAGGCCAAAATCGCCCACTGTGGTGCGACGTAAATTTCGCAAGTGTGCTCCTCCACCAAGCAATGTTCCAAGGTCGGCTGCAAGCGTGCGCACGTATGTTCCCGATGAACATTGCACCTCGATGCTCGCAATTGTTACGCCACCATCAACACGAACGCTGTGCACATCAAATAAATACACCGTTACTGGTCGCGGCTTGCGCTCAACTTCTATTCCTTCACGCGCAAGTTCATGCAAGCGTTTGCCGTCAACCTTCAATGCCGACACCATGGGTGGCACTTGCATAATTGGGCCCGTCAACTTCGCTGCGGCAGCACGCACCGCGTCAAGCGCCAACTCGCCCATGTTGAATGTTGCAGTCACTGTTCCCGAATCGTCCAACGTGTTGGTCTCGCTACCAAACACCACTTCGCATGTGTATGTCTTGTCCATGCCACTCAAAAACTGCATCAAACGAGTGACGTACCCAACGCCAATTACCATCACACCTGTTGCATCAGGGTCAAGAGTTCCTGCATGACCAATGCGTCGCTCATTCAAAAGCTTCCGCAGTCTGCTCACCACGTCGTGGCTCGTCATACCCGCAGGTTTGTCAATGAGTGCCAAACCGTGCACGGTTGGCGGACGGCGTTTCGCCATTGCTACTCCGTGTCGTCGGAAAGATTGCGCGTATGCATTGGATCGTTGCGCAACACTTCATCAATGCGTGCTGCTGCACGAATTGCATCGTCTGGGCGGAATTCCAAAACTGGTGTGCGACGTGCATGAACTTGCGTGGCAATTGCCGACTGCAGTTGTTTGCGGTAATGACTAAATGCCGCCAAAATCTGAGCATCGCCTTCTGGGCCTTGCAACGAATCGAAGTACACAATGCCGCGATTCATTTCGGCGTCAACATCAATTGCAGTGATTGCCACAAAAGCCAAGCGATCATCATCGATTCGCAGTAGTTCTTCAGCGACCACTTCGCGAACGGTCTCGCTAATGCGGGCTTCGCGTGGGTAACTGTGTTTGCGGCTATTCGATGAACGCCCGCGTGAACGGCCCTGTGGTCTGCCCATCGTGTTACCTGCACTGCCTTTCCGATCCAAACTCGGCCGTTTTGCCGCTTGGCTCATCTACGATACGGAGGCTATGTCAGCAAAGCGCCCACAGGGATCCATCAGCGGAAATGACCCGGAATCCAAGATTCCGGCCTTCCGTTACACCTCGGGCCTGGCCAATCAGATCGAGTCCAAATGGCAAGACCATTGGGACGCCGAGGGCACCTTCGAAGCACCAAACCCTGCAGGCCCACTTGCGCAACCTGAAAAAGTTGCTGGCCGCGAAAAGCTGTTCGTGCTCGACATGTTTCCGTATCCGTCTGGCGCAGGACTACACGTAGGCCACCCGCTCGGCTACATCGCCACCGACGTGTTCGCGCGTTACAAGCGCATGACTGGTTACAACGTGTTGCACGCGCTTGGCTACGACAGTTTTGGTTTGCCAGCGGAACAACACGCCATCGTGACGGGAATTCATCCGCGCATTAACACCGAGTCAAACATTGCCAACATGCGTCGCCAATTGCGCAGGCTTGGTTTGGGCCACGATGCACGTCGCAGCGTAAGCACCAC
>JBIKHN010000163.1:0-2917 GCA_044362135.1 Ilumatobacteraceae bacterium
TGCCGCCACCTTGAAAGGGTGGTGTCCTAGGCCACTAGACGATGGGGGCATGGACGAATATTTAGTTGGAAGAGCCCTAGAAATCTACCAGTGACTCTGTGAATTCCCCCCGCTAATTGAATTCCGTTTGGACGGTCACAATCCAGTCTAAAAGCCAACCCAAATATGAGTACAACTGGTACTGGCCATAGGCAGGATCGCCCTCGTCCAGATGAGCAACAAACTCGTCCTCATCAACATCGAGCAGGGTGCCAAGGACAAGGCGCAAACTGTTGATCGATCGCATGAGCGCATCGAGCTCATCTGCCGACAGCACAACGCTGTCGGAATTCGTTTCGCGTTCAAGCAATGATGTGGTGAGCGAGAGTGATGCGAGCCGTGATGACAACAACTCATCGCGCATCAGTCGCTGGTATTCCAGTTCGTGTTGTTCGTCTTGATGATAGGCGGCAGGGAAGAGTCGTCGAGCAATGTCGCTCGAGGAGTCGTGCATCAGCACGTCTCGCAATTGATCAAGAAGTCCATTGAGCGTGGTTCGATCATTTGCATCGATGTTTAACGAATATGACGTTGCGTCGAGTCGAGTTACTGGTCCCTTATTTTTTCGAGCCACAACTACGCATCTTCTCGTTGCATCGTTGCCCATAAACCATGCTCATGAAGTCGGTACACATCGAACTCTGCATGTTCGCGAGTACCGGAAGAAACAACTGCACGCCCTTTGTTGTGAACATCAAGCATTAACTCAGTTGCTTTTTCCAGGCTGTAGCCAAAGAGTTTCTGTAAGACCAAAGTCACATATGACATCAAATTGATTGGGTCATTCCACACAAGGACAATCCATGGACGGTCAGTATCGGGGGAAGTATCTGTGCCCGCGTCAATAACTTCTGCTGGACGTACATCGGTACTCATGAGACGATGTAATGGCACACGGACATTCTGCCGTGAAACATGGTGCGTTCTGCTCGCGCATGGCCGCTCCGATTGGTAGCCACTCAGTATGAGCCGTAGCCTTAGTCCGTGGCCCTCGACGTTCGACCAATAATTCCATCACGGTTTTTTGGCCATAAGTCCCGAGGTGCTGCCCCTTCCTCGCGTATTGGGGCATACATCGCATTAATGAAACTGCGTGTTGTCGAACTCTTGCTCGTGACCACGGTTCCAACGATGGTGCTGGCCGAAGGTGGTTGGCCATCTATTCAACTCATGGCAATCACACTCATTGGCGGAACACTTGCAGCAGGCGGAGCGAACGCAATCAATATGTACATCGATCGGGATATCGACAAACTCATGGTTCGGACGCAAAATCGCCCACTAGTTACTGGGGCGTTGACCCCTCGCGCAGCGATGATTTTTGCAATCGGGCTTGAGATCGTTGCATTTCTGGTGTTGTGGGCTGGAGCCAATCTGCTCGCGGCAGTGTTAGCCGTGTCGGCAACGTTGTTTTATGTGTTTGTGTATTCGTTGTGGCTGAAGCGAACGAGTAAGCAAAACATCGTGATTGGTGGTGCTGCCGGCGCAATGCCAGTGCTGGTCGGTTGGGCGGCGGTAACGAACTCCCTTGGTTGGGCGCCAGTTGTTTTGTTTATTGTCATTTTTCTGTGGACTCCGCCACACTTTTGGGCGCTTGCGATTCGACACGCAGATGACTACAAGGCTGCAGGGGTGCCGATGATGCCGGTGGTGGTTTCGTTGGAGCGAACTGTCCGCTCGATGACGACTTATGCAGTTCTGCTTACCCTTTCTACCCTTGTCCTTGTTCCCGTTGCAGAACTCGGTTGGATTTATGGAATTACAGCACTGGTATTTGGGGTGGCTTTTGTCATCGGGTCGGTTCGACTGGGAAGTGATCCCTCACCCAAGCGTTCGATGCGACTCTTTACCTTCTCCATTACCTACGTCACGGCAGTTTTCGTTGCACTGACCGTGGACGTACTCCTGCGTTAGGAACAATTGCACAAAGGCAGGGAAGTCGGGCGCAAGCCCCTGCCATTGTTAGTGTCTAGTTCGTTATGACCACGGTCAATCTGCCATCCACGTTGGGTGCCGAGGCCACTGCCAACTCAGGTTTTCTGGGTTCGGTGGCTGCTTGGCTCACCACCACCGATCACAAGCGAATCGGTCGACTCTTCATTGGTACTGCCGCACTTTGGCTTCTCGCATTTGTTGGAGTTGCATCCTTGTTGGGGTTCGAGAGAATCGACAGCAAGTCACTGACACTCAATGAGGGAATGATGACGCAGTTGTTTGCTGCGTCGAAGACACTCGCATCGTTTGGTGTCATGGTTCCACTCATGCTTGGCTTGTCTCTTGCACTTGCACCAACACAAGTTGGTTCACGCTCGGTCATGTTCGCTCGCAATGCCATGTTGGGCTTCTATCTGTGGGCAATTGGAAGCGCGGTCGTGGTTGCTTCACTCATGGGTAATGGTGGGCCAGGTGGCGGAAACGCACAGATGGTTGACCTGTATCTATTGGGCCTTGCGCTGGTGATGCTGGGTCTGCTTGCCGCAGCGGTCAGCGTTGTTGCAACAGTATTGAGTGCGCGAACTGCCGGAACAGATCTGGCAGATGTTCCATCATTTGCATGGTCTTCAATGATTGGGTCAATCAGTCTTGTACTCACGCTTCCCGTAGCTCTTGGAACATTGATCTACGTTGCGGTTGATCACCACTACACACGTGTTGCCTTTGACGCAAATATGGGCATCATGAAGTGGCTCGGTTGGTCAATGTCGCAACCACAAACATTTTTGTATGTCATTCCTGCTATTGGAATACTTGCCGAACTTGCGCCTGCTGTAGCGCGTAGAACACAACCATTACGCGGTGGCGTATTTGTTGGAGTGGGGCTTATTTCGGTAGCGCTCCTTGGTTCTGTAACGCAAACGGTGCATGGACTTGCATGGAC
>JBIKHN010000164.1:0-2908 GCA_044362135.1 Ilumatobacteraceae bacterium
AAGCAAGTTGAAGTTGAAATCATTGATCATGCATGGAATGAAGGTTGGGTGCAGCCGTTCATCGCCAGCACAAAAACAGGTAAACGCATTGCGGTAGTTGGTTCTGGTCCTGCAGGTCTTGCAGCTGCGCAGCAACTTACGCGTGCAGGTCATGAGGTGGTTGTTCTTGAACGCGCCGACCGTATCGGTGGATTGTTGCGCTATGGAATTCCCGAATTCAAGATGGAAAAGAAGTACCTCGATCGACGCATAGAGCAGATGCGCGAAGAGGGAACCGAGTTCCGAACAAATGCCGCAGTTGGCGACAATGTTGATATCGATGTACTTATTGCTTCGCACGATGCAATTGTTCTGGCTTGCGGTTCAACTATCGCGCGCGATTTGCCTGTGCCTGGGCGCGAGTTACGCGGCATTCATCAGGCAATGGATTATTTGCCACTTGCCAACAAAGTGCAACAGGGTGACATGCAGTCATCACCAATTGATGCACATGGCAAACATGTGGTCATTATTGGTGGCGGAGATACCGGTGCTGACTGTTTGGGTACCGCAATTCGTCAAGGTGCAGCATCAATTACGCAGTTGGAAATTATGCCGATGCCGCCAGAGGTTCGCGCAAGCAATAACCCATGGCCTCAGTGGAGTTTGATCTATCGCACTTCTTCTGCACATGAAGAAGGGGGAGAGCGCGTATTCAGTGTGAACACCGAACGTTTCATCGACGATGGAAATGGAAATGTGAAAGCGCTCGTGCTTAATGAAGTGCAGATGGTGGATGGAAAGTTTGAGAACGTGCCTGGCACCTCGCGTGAAATTCCAGCCGATCTTGTGTTTCTTGCATTGGGCTTTGTTGGTCCCGACAAGGGAAACTGGATTGAGCGATTGGGTGTCAACCTTGATGCTCGCGGCAACATTGCGCGCACTGATGATTACCGAACAAATGTTCCCGGAGTTTTTGTTGCAGGTGACATGGGTCGCGGTCAAAGCTTGATCGTGTGGGCAATTGCAGAGGGTCGTGCATGTGCATCTGCTGTAGATATGCAGTTGATGGGTGAGACAACTCTCCCAGTGCCAATTGCCTCATCTGCCCGCCCGATGGTGTAGTCATCAATTACTCTGTACAGGTGATGAAGAGCCACCAGAAAGCCATCGTGCATGCAGTTGCTGTGCTTTCAGCAATTTCAGTACTTGCTGCGTGCAGTGCAGATGTCTCGGGTAGCGCAACAACCGTTGTGGCTGTGGAGTCAACAAATTTCCAAACCATTCCGCCTGTCAGCCCGACCACGGTTCCGGTTACCACCACATTGCCAATTGGTGCAGTTGGGGTAGAGCAGACCTACACGGTGTTGCCTGGTGACTCGCCAAGTTTGGTCGCAACAATCTTTGGCATCACAATGTCAGAACTGCTCATGTACAACGGCTTGGTTGCTTCTGGCCAGTTTCCGTTTGCGGGCTCAATCATCAAGATTCCGCCATCGGCAACGGTGCTCAACCCAATCGTGACTGCAAAACCAGACGTTGCCGCCGGCCCTGCCGCAGCGGGTTGCGACGCACGCCCAGCGGGCACGTACCAAATTGCAGCCGGCGACTCTATTTTCGTCATTCGCAAAAAGTTCTGTGTTTCACTTGCTTCCTTGCTGGGTGCAAATAACTGGCCAAATTCAAGCGTTGGTATTCGCCCAGGTCAAATCATCAACATTCCAGCATCAGGCTCATAACTTCGAGTTAGCGGGTGGTGTTGCGACGGCGTCGCGAGTGGCGTTCAATCGCCAAATCAATGAGTTCATCAAGTAACTCGCCGTATGAAAGCCCAGATGCTTGCCACAATTTCGGATACATCGAGATCGGGGTAAAGCCAGGAATGGTGTTGATTTCGTTGCACAGAAACCCACGACCGTTTTTCTCGTAAAAGAAGTCAACGCGCGCCATGCCTTCGGCGCGAAGTGTGTGGAAAATGACGATGGCAAGTTTTTGAACTGCCTCAATTTCGTCAGTGGTGAGGTCTGCTGGGGCGAGCAACGTTGCTCCGTCGGTGATGTACTTGTCTTCGTAATCGTAAAACTCGTTGCCTGGAATGATTTCACCTGGGACGGATGCGCGAGCTGCTTCGTTGCCTAGAACAGCAACTTCGATTTCACGACCCGAAACTGCTTCTTCAATCACAATCCATTCGTCGTATTGCAATGCAGCGGTTGCAGCAGCTTTCAGTTCTTCAGCAGATTTGGCCTTTGACACGCCAACTGAAGAACCCATGTTTGCTGGCTTGACGAACAGGGGCAGACCCAAGGTTTCAATTGCATGTTTCAACGATGCGTCATTGACATGTGACTCGCGAAGCGAAACATAGTTTGGCTGGGGAATTGAGTTGGCATGAAGCACCTGCTTTGCTACACCCTTGTCCATGGCAACTGCACTGCCCAGCACGCCTGTTCCAACAAAAGCAATGTTTGCAAGTTCAAGTAGTCCCTGAATAGTTCCGTCTTCACCAAGTGGGCCGTGGAGCAGAGGGAACACCACTGTTTGTGTGGCTTCACGGGCGTCTCCAACAACTATTGAAATAGAAGTTGGTTCACCATCGGTTGACAGTTTTGGCCCAACGTGTTCTGGTCCACGTTGGAGATCAGCCATGGCTTGTGTGGCCAAATTCCATTTACCCTCGCGAGTGATCCCGATTGCGCTGATGCGGTACTTCTGTGGATCTAGAGCGCGAAGTACATGTGCTGCAGTGACGCAGCTGACATCGTGCTCGGCGGATTCACCACCAAACAACACGATTACGTGTGTTGGAGTTTGTGTAGTCACTATGAAACACGGTACTAGGTAATAATCAGTATTCTCGGTGCATGCGCTTTATGGCTGCCGATGTGGCAAATGCAACCGGAGGCGCTTTGGTCGGACAAAATGCCCA
>JBIKHN010000165.1:0-2898 GCA_044362135.1 Ilumatobacteraceae bacterium
TCATATAAGTGTGTTCGGCCCGTAAGCAGCAGTACTGGCGTGGTGCCGATGCGAATGGATTTCAGCGCACCACCGTGCCCAAGGGCGGTTGGTTTTTTGAAACCCGGAATATCTGCGACATCCAATGTCAGCACAGGTGTTGTGGACATTGCTTCGAGTGCGGGCACCGATTCTGCCCAGCCAGACCCAAGCACCACGAGCACCTCGTGTTCGGCTGGAAATGCAGCGCGAACGACCGATGCTGCGCTTTCTGCTAGCGCAAAAGCCTCATGCACCGCGTTTTCCATAACCCAATGCTACGCAGGGGTTTCGCCTTTGCTTGTCTTCGCCTGTACAGTCGTTTGCCATGACCACCACAACGATTTCGTCATCAACACAAGTACTCGCCGACCTCTTTCCACGTCGCGATTCCCGTAGTCGAGCCATTACGCAAGATGCAGTCTTGGTTGTTGGTTTTGCACTGCTCACCGCTCTTGCTGCTCAGATCGAAATTCCATTGGGTTTCACACCAGTTCCACTTACGGGTCAAACGTTTGCTGTGTTGCTTTCCGGTGCTGTGCTTGGCATGCGCCGCGGCTCGCTCAGTCAGTTGGTGTACTGGTTTGCGGGTCTTGTCGGCCTTCCGTTCTATTCAGGTGGTGCGGGTGGTTGGGAAAAGGGAACCGGCGCAACTATGGGTTACCTCGTTGGATTTGTGATTGCTGCTGGCGCAATTGGTTACTTGGCAGAAAAGAAGCACGATCGCAATTTCGCAACGTCACTTCCAGCGATGTTGCTTGGCTCCACCATCATCTACGCATTCGGCGCAACGTGGTTGTCAATTCATTTGAATGTGCCACTGGCAAATGGTGAGCAAAACGCAATCAACATGGGAGTTGCACCGTTCTTGGTTGGTGACTTGTTGAAGGCACTTGTTGCTGCTGGCTGCACCACATCGGTGTGGGCTGCAATTTCAAAGACCAAATAACTTCGCGCTTCGCGTTACTTCTTCGTTCGCTCTAGTTCGTACAGCACTGCTTCTGAAGATTTAGCAACCCATAGCCCAGCGCCTGCTTGCACGAAGTATTTCGACATGCGATTGCGGTACCAGTCGCCAGTGCGCGAGTGAATATCTAAATCAGTTGCCACTTTGTCTACAACATGGCGCAAATCAGATTTGGTAGGCACTTCAAGGTACAGAACATGTCGTGTAGCTTTCGCAAGATTGCAAATTGCTGATTCTGCTTGTTTGTCGCCAAGGTATTGCAACACACCGTGACAGACGACGAGGTCAAACTTGGTGCTTGGCGCCCACGTGCCAATGTCGTGTTGCTCATGACCGTATTTCTCGCAGGCATGCTCGCTGATGTCGGTTGACAGTCGCTTAACTTTTGGATAATTCTCGGCGTACCAATCGCGCCAGTAACCAAGACCTGCTCCCACGTCGAGCACGGAGCGAACAGGGACGTCCCACCATGCGCACATGTTGTGCACGGAATTGGCAAGCAGTGCCACCTTCTTACGGCTGTGCACCGGGGTGCTCGAATAGAACCGCTTGTAATACGACGCGTCAAATTGCTTTCGTGGCATTCATCTTGTGTAGCAGGTACGGGCTCGGGCGTTACGATCATTGCGAGCGCATTTCCGCGCAACCTTCGGAGGAACCTCATGTCGATGTACGCACACAAGATCAACCCACTTACTGGCTCTGGCGATGTCCTTGGGGAACAGCTTGGCAAAGTCACGTTGTTGGTGAATGTGGCTTCAAAGTGTGGTCTCACACCGCAATACACCGCAATGCAACAGCTTCAGACCGATCTTGCAGCAAAGGGATTCTCTGTTATTGGAGTGCCGTGCAATCAGTTCCTTGGACAAGAGCCAGGTTCTGCCGAGGAAATTGTGGAGTTTTGCTCTGCTACCTACGGCGTGTCATTCCCGCTTACCGAAAAGGTGGAAGTAAATGGCGATGCTCGCCACGGACTTTTTGCTGCACTCACAGAAGTTGCAGATGGCGAGGGCTACACCGGAGACATTCGTTGGAACTTTGAAAAGTTTGTGCTCGACCGCGAAGGAAATGTTGTTGCGCGCTTCCATCCACAAGTAGCACCAGATGCACCTGAAGTGCTTGCTGCGATCAATTCGGCACTTGGCTGAACCATTCTCTCGGTAACTTCATGACTTCACGATCAGTCACCGTCGCTGCAATTCAAATGTCAATGGCAACTGATGTTGCTACCAATGTTGCAACCGCGGAGCGCTTGGTTCGTGTTGCCGCTAAATCTGGTGCACAAGTTATTTTAATTCCAGAGTTGTTCGAAGGCCATTACTTTTGCAAAGACCAATTGGTCAGCGAACTTTCACGAGCATTGCCTATTGAAGGTCATCCAACGATTGCGCATTTTCAACACATTGCGAAAGAACTTGGCGTTGTACTGCCAATCAGTGTGTACGAACGAGCAAACAATGCGCTGTTCAACACGGTTGCAATGGTTGACGCTGATGGGTCAATGCTTGGCATCTATCGCAAGAGCCACATTCCAGACGGGCCTGGTTACACCGAGAAGTATTACTTCAGTCCTGGTGACACCGGCTTCCGTGTGTGGAATACGCGGTTCGGAAACATTGGCGTCGGTATTTGCTGGGACCAATGGTTTCCGGAAGGAGCACGTGCAATGGCGTTGTTAGGTGCAGAGATGTTGTTGTATCCAACAGCAATTGGCAGTGAGCCACCGAACCCGACATGGGATTCATCCATGCACTGGCAGCGCGTGATGCAAGGGCACGCAGGCGCGAACCTGATGCCGGTTATCGCGGCCAACCGCACTGGTCGTGAAGTCGGAGTAAACACTGAAATTACGTTTTATGGTTCGTCGTTCATTGCCGATGCAACGGGTGCAAAGGTCGCTGAAGCAAATCGCG
>JBIKHN010000059.1:0-8231 GCA_044362135.1 Ilumatobacteraceae bacterium
CCACCTACTCGTCATGGTGCAAAAAGAAGTTGCCGAACGTTTCGTTGCCAAACCGCGCACTCCTGCATACGGAGCAGTCAGCGTAAAAATTGCGTACTGGGCAGAAGCATTCATTGCAGCCGATGTTCCGGCAACAGTGTTTTTGCCGAAACCAAATGTGTCGTCGGCAATGGTGGACATTCGCCGCAGGCCAACACCAGCTGTTGAAAACGTCGATCCGCAGAAACTCTTTGCACTGGTACGCACAGGTTTTGGTCAACGCCGCAAGATGTTGCGTCGCTGTTTATCCAACATGGTTACTCCTGCGCAATTTGCTGCTGCTGGCGTTTCGCCAGAATCACGCGCCGAGGAATTGGACGTTGCTGCTTGGGGCAGACTGTGTGTCGCCACTCAGGAAGCCTGACATGACCCACATCATTGCTCCAGCGAAACTCACACTTTCACTCAAAGTCACTGGCGTGCGCGAAGATGGTTTTCATCTGATTGATGCCGAAATGGTGTCACTTGAATTGCATGATGTGCTGACCATCACCGAAGGCGAATCGGGAATGTCGGTAAGCGGACCATATGCAAGTGGTGTTCCAACTGATGACAACAATCTTGTAACGCGTGCGTTGCAACTTTGCGGGAAGACTGCACACGTTCATATTGAAAAGAACATTCCACACGGTGGTGGGCTTGGTGGTGGCTCCGCCGATGCGGCAGCAGTGCTGCGCTGGGCCGGATACTCCGATTACGTCGCTGCATCTCGCCTTGGCGCAGACATTCCGTTCTGCATGCACGGTGGCCGCGCACGAGTGACAGGAATTGGTGAAATCCTCGAACCGCTCGCATTCGTTGCCCGCGAGATCACACTCGTGGTGCCGCCGTTCGGTGTCTCCACTCCAGCGGTGTACAAAGCTTTCGACTCACTCCATGCACAGCACGATGGACCAAACGATTTAGAGCCTGCCGCCATTGCTGTTGAGCCTCAACTTGCACAGTGGCGCGACCGCATTCGCGAAGCAAGTGGGCAAAGCCCAGTTCTGGCAGGGAGCGGAGCAACTTGGTGGTTAGACGGTGCGCATCCACGCATTCATGAAGCGTTAAGCGAAGCAACCGTCGTTGTCACCCACACTCGCTCTTCGTAACTGCAAAGGCGAGGGGTGAAAACTGGGTTACTTGCGGCGCTGGTGGCGGGTGCGACGAAGCATCTTCTTGTGCTTCTTTTTGCGCATCCGCTTACGACGACGTTTTACAAGTGAACCCATAGCGGACGACACGCTAGCGGGATTAGTGACCAAATAAGCAAACGGCTGCGGAATTGAGTACCGTGTACCCGTCTCTCCGGGGTCGTTCAATGGCAGGACAACGGGTTTTGGTCCCGTTTATAGGGGTTCGAGTCCTCTCCCCGGAACTCGTGAAGTTATTCGGAATAAAGCCGAATTGGCCTACCGATCTATGCTGGCAAATGAAAAGCGCCGACGTATTTCTTGAGGGGGCCTCGTGAATAAGACAATCGACAAGGTCACCACGAAACGAATGGCGTTGTACACGGGTCGCACTCACCCAACACTTGCCGAAGAAGTTGCACAGCATCTCGATGTTCAACTGGGCGAAGCAAACATTGTTGAATTCGCAAACGGCGAACTTCGCCCACGTTTTGGTGAATCGGTTCGTGGTGGTGATGTGTTCATTATGCAAACGCATTGCGGACACGAAGGTCGCAGCGTGAACGACTCCATCATGGAACAACTGATCATGATTGACGCCGCATATCGCGCGTCGGCGAAACGCGTTACTGCAGTGTGCCCGTTCTACGGATACGCCCGCCAAGACCGCAAAGCAGAAGGCCGTGAACCAATCACTGCGCGCCTGATTGCCGACATGTTCAAGGCTGCAGGTTCGAAGCGCATGGTGTCTATTGACTTGCACAGCGGACAGATTCAAGGATTCTTTGAAGGCCCTGTCGATCACCTCACTGCAATTCCAGTTCTTGAAAAGTACGTGCGCTCAAATGCGCGCGACGGAGTCGTCATCGTTTCACCAGACGCGGGTCGCGTAAAAGTTGCAGAACGTTTTGCGCAGCATCTTGCCGACATGAACGCAGACGTTGCGTTCATTAACAAGCGTCGTCCGAAGAACACTGCCAACGTTGCAGTTGCCAAAGAAGTCATTGGTGAAGTTGAAGGACGTTTGTGCATCCTGACCGACGACATGATCGACACTGGCGGAACCATCGTGAGTGCCGCCGAGTTGCTCATGAACCGTGGCGCAAAAGAAGTGTGGGCAATGGCTACTCATGGTGTGCTTTCTGGCCCGGCCATCGAGCGCCTCGAAAACTCGCCAATCACGCGCGTGGTGCTCACCAACACCTTGCCTCTTCCAGAGGAAAAGCGAATCGCCAAGATCGAGGTGCTTTCCGTGGCCAAAATCCTTGCCGACGCCCTGTCTGCGGTATTTGACGAAACCAGCGTCAGCGACCTGTTTGACGGCGAAAACCAGTCATAACGCCCACTTCGCAATGGCCCTGGGCGGCTGTACACTGGCCAGCCGTTGTATCTGCTGATTTTCACTATGTAAGTACGGAGTTTTGAACATGACCACCACATTGAAGACCAACGTTGGCCGCACGACCGGTAGCCCAGAGGCTCGTCGTTTGCGCGGAGCCGACCACATTCCTGCGGTCATCTACGGAGCAGGCATGCAACCAGTGGTAATCACTGTTGAACGCCGCGACTTGCGCATCGCATTGTCGGGTCCTGCAGGCACCAACACCATTCTTGAATTGCAAGTTGCTGACAAGACATACCCAGCAATCGTGAAGGACATGCAGCGCGACCCAGTGAAGCGCAACGTAAGCCATGTTGACTTCATGCAGATCGACCTCTCGAAGGAAATCGTCATGTCGGTTCCAATTCACCTCACAGGTACAGCAAAAGCAGTTGTGCAAGAAGGTGGACTTGTTGACCCAGCAGTTGACCGCATTGAAATTCGCGCTGCTGCAAACAACATTCCGAACGAGATCGTCATCGACGTCACCGACATGAACATGCACACCATCATCCGCATGGAAGACATCACATTGCCAAAGGGCGTGACCGCAGTGTCCGACCCAGACTTGGTTGTTGTCACCGTGTTGGTAACAAGCTCGCAAACTGACAAGCCAGCCGCTGCTGCTGGTGAAGCCGCTGCTGGTGAAGCTCCGGCAGCCGGTGCTCCTGCTGCCGGCGATAAGCCAGCCGCTTCCTAATTTGTATGGCGCTGTTCGGTCGCGGTGAGCGACACGAGCGGCGAGGTACTCCTTACAACGCACTTGTTGTAGGCGTAGGTAACCCAGGGCGTAAGTACGAGGGCAGTCGACACAACGTTGGTTTCGATGCCATTGAATTGCTTGCATCACGCTTCAACTCGTCCATGAAGTCATCGCGCGATCGCGCACTCATTGCCGAGATCAATAACGAAGGAACTCGATTCGTGTTGGCCATGCCAACTACGTATATGAATGAATCGGGAAATGCAGTTGGCCCACTCGCCCGCCGCTACGCAATTAATGAACCAGCAAACATCATTGTTGTGCACGACGAACTGGACTTAGAGCCAGGTGTCGTGAAAGTAAAAATCGGTGGCGGTCTTGCCGGACACAATGGTCTGCGCAGCATTTCATCACACTTAAAAACTCAAGACTTCGTGCGCGTACGCATTGGCGTTGGAAAACCACCGTCGAAAGAAGACGGAGCCGACCACGTGTTGTCTCGCGTTCCTGCCAACGAGCGAAAAGTGCTTGACGTTGCTGTAGAAATTGCTGCCGATGCAGTGCAACTCATCCTTTCGCAAGGCGCACAGGCTGCCATGCAGCAAATAAACGGCCGATAGTCGGCGCGTTCACCATGTTGTTGCACGACCTTGCATTTACTGCCAGCCAAGAACCAGCACTCGCCGCAATTGGCGGCAGAAACTCTGTACTTGCATGCGCAGAACAGTCACGCGCAGCGATCATCGCGGCATCAAGCGCACGGTCGCCTGGCAGCACACTGGTGGTGGCTACGCCAACCGGCACAGCCGCACAGCAACTTCACGATGACATCGTGCAATTTCTTGGTGCAGACAATGCGCTGATGTTTCCTGCATGGGAAACACTGCCGTTTGAACGAGTAAGCCCAAGCGTGGAAACCATGGGTCGCCGACTTGAAGTGTTGTGGCGTTTGCGCAGCGAAAACCCGCCGAAGGTCGTGCTCGGTTCGGTTCGAGCACTGTTGCAAAAACTTGGGCCAGGTGCAACCACGTTGCAACCAATCATCATTAAGCCGGGCGAGGAAATTGACTCCGAGCAGTTGCTTGCCAAATTGGTGCACGACGGATATCGCCGCGAAGAAATTGTTGAACATCGCGGCGAAGTTGCTCGTCGCGGTTCAATCATCGACGTCTTCCCCAGCACTGCAGACACTCCTATACGTATCGACCTGTGGGGAGACGAAGTAGAGCGTCTCACATCGTTCAACGTAAATGACCAGCGCAGCACCGACGACTTAACTCAAGCAATCATTTTCCCTGCACGCGAATTGCAACTAGATGAAGGCGTCACCGAGCGTGCGCGTGCTTTGGTTGGAAGCGAACCGTGGGGTCGCGAACACTGGGACAGGCTTGCCGATGGTTCCAACTTCGAAGGCATGGAGAGTTGGCTTCCATGGCTCATTGAACGCGAACAACTGATTACCGATGTGTTGCCCGCATCAAGCGAACTCATTTTTGTTGACCCCAAGCGCATGCGTGACCGTGCGAAAGATTTGCTTGCAGAAGAAGATGATCTGGCGAAAGCACTTGCATCCACGTGGGCACGCGATGCTGAGAGAACCTTCCCTCGCTTGCACCTCGACATTGATCAACTGTTTGGGCCATCACAATCGTTGAATGCGCTATCACTCTCGCTTCCATCGGAAGCAATTGATGCGCCAACGGTGCAATCAACTGGTTGGGGTCAAGCGACAAGCGATGCAGAAGCAACTGCCAAACGTGTGCAACAACTGATCACCGACAAATGGACTGTGGTGATTGCTGCAGAAGGTGAAAGTTCGGCACAACGACTGATCGAAGTATTCACGCAAAATGGCGTGGTCGTTCGCGATCTCAGCGCAAGCAAAGAAGCAGACCTCAGCAAACCCGGCACGTATGTGGTGGTTGCTCCTCTGCATCACGGATATTCACTGCCGCAGGTGAAGCTTGCCGTCATTGCAGAGACCGACCTCACGGGTCGACGTCGCACGCACCGCCAGCCACGAGTGCGCAAGCGTGACACCACTTCGGTGTTTCAAGACTTAAAGCCAGGCGACTATGTGGTTCACCATTATCACGGCGTTGGAAAATACGAAGGAATGGTGAAGCGCACTATCGGTGGTTCCGAGCGCGACTACCTACTACTTGCATACAAAGACGGCGACAAGCTGTACGTACCAACCGACCATATTGACGCAGTTCGTCAATACATCGGCGGAGACTCGCCAACGCTGCACCGACTTGGTGGCAGTGACTTTGCGCGCGCAAAACAACGCGTGCGCTCAGCCGTTCGCGAAATTGCCCAAGAACTTGTGGTGCTGTACCAGCGACGAGTGAACGCAGTTGGCCACGCATTCGGTGAAGACACACCTTGGCAACACGAAATGGAAGGCGCATTTCCCTTCGTCGAAACGCCAGACCAACGCACAGCCATCGAACTGGTGAAGGGTGACATGGAACGCAACGTTCCGATGGACCGCTTGGTCTGCGGCGATGTTGGCTTTGGAAAAACCGAAGTTGCAGTGCGCGCAGCATTCAAGGCAATTCAAGACGGCAAACAAGTTGCAGTGCTGGTGCCCACAACCTTGCTTGCATCACAACACGCCAACACGTTTGCCGAGCGCTTCCGCGGGTATCCAATTCGCGTCGAGTCTCTTTCACGCTTTCTCACTAACTCGCAAGCCAAAAAGGTACTTGCAGGTGTAGCCAGTGGCGACGTGGACTGCGTGATTGGCACGCATCGCTTGTTGCAGGAAGGCGTGAAGTTCAAAGACCTTGGACTACTTGTTGTCGATGAAGAGCAACGGTTCGGCGTCACGCACAAAGAAATGATGAAGAAGTTGAAGACCAACGTGGACGTGCTTACGTTGACCGCAACACCAATTCCTCGCACACTCGAAATGAGCCTTGTAGGAATTCGCGACATGTCATTGCTGCAAACACCTCCTGCCGACCGGCAACCGATTCTCACCTTTGTTGGTGAAGATGACGAGCGCGTCTCTACCGAAGCTATTCGCCGCGAACTCTTGCGCGATGGCCAAGTGTTCTGGGTGCACAATCGCGTGCAAAGCATTGAGCAGCGAGCGCAAGAGCTTCGCGAGCTTGTTCCGGAAGCACGCATTGCGGTTGCGCACGGCCAAATGGACGAGGGCCGACTTGAGCAAATTGTTCTTGATTTCTGGGAAGGAAAGTTTGATGTATTGGTGTGCACCACCATCATTGAGAGCGGCATCGACATGCCAACCGTAAACACATTGGTTGTTGAGCGCGCCGACCTGCTTGGGCTTGGACAGTTGCATCAAATTCGTGGACGCGTAGGCCGCAGTGGTTCGCGTGCATATGCATATCTGTTTCATCCGCGCGACAAGGTGCTGTCTGAAGACGCATACGAGCGCTTGAAGACCATCGGTGAAGCAACCGAGTTGGGCAGCGGTTTCAAAATTGCTATGCGCGACTTAGAAATTCGTGGCGCAGGAAACATGTTGGGCGAAGCACAAAGCGGTCACATTGCAGCCGTTGGTTACGACCTGTATTGCCAATTAGTAACAGAAGCAGTGTCGGAAATGAAGGGCGAAGAAGTTCCGCCAATTGTTCCCGAGCTCAAGCTCGACGTTGCTACCAACGCGTACTTGCCTACTGACTATGTGTCGAAGGAAGAATCGCGTCTTGATGCTTACCGCAGGCTTGCAGCAGTCACGAAACAGTCAGATGTTGCCGATATTCGTGATGAATGGATTGACCGCTACGGTCCACTTCCCGAAGCGGCACTCGCGCTCATTCGCGTTGGCGAGTTGCGAGCCGAATGCCATCGAATCGGTCTGCGCGAACTAGTTGTGGCTGACGGCAGAGCGCGTTTGCTGCCTGTTTCGCTGAAGGCAAGCCAACAGATGCGTTTGACTCGAATTGCAAAGAGCAGCGAATGGAATGAGCAGACCAAACAACTCAGTGTCACGCTGCCCCGTACCCCACAAGGCAAACAAGCAGACACGGGAACAGTTGACTATTTGGTGTCGTTCCTGCAGGAACTCTTTGACGACAACTAGGCTTTACTAAATGTCACGCACCCCCCGTAAGTCTGTTCGTTCACTCGCTATTGCATGCGTCGCAATGATTTCTCTCGCAAGCTGCGGTGGAACTTCAAAAAACGATGCTGCTTCTGTTGACGGTTCTGCAATTGCAAAAACGACGCTCGAGACAGCACTTTCTCAACTTTCGGACGCAGGTCAGATTGAGCTTGAAAACGGCGTGGTGCCAATGGATGCTGTTCGCTCAGTGCTAGCTGCCATTATTCGCGGCGAAGCGACCAAGCTCGTGCTCGAGCAGTACGACGTGACTGTCTCCGACGCGGACACCAAAGCGGTCATTGACCAAATTTCCAAAGATGATGGTTACGACACGTTGGGCCAAGAGTTGAAAGACTTGATCATTGGGTTGAACAGCGGAGACCTCGCACTCACCCGAGTGAAGGCACCTTCCGAAGCCGACCTTGAAAAGATGTACAACGAAGCGCCATCATCAGTTGGTGCAATGTGTGCTCAACACATCTTGGTTGAAGACGAAGCGACAGCAAATGAAGTCATTCAAAAACTCAATGATGGTGGCGACTTCAAGACACTTGCCGGCGAGTTCAGCACCGAACCAAACGCGGCAACAACTGGCGGCATCCTGGGCTCAGAAGATGGCGACTGCATTCCGCTTTCCGACTACCAATCACAATTTGATTCGGCATTCACCGCTGGTGCACTCACTGCAGCAGTTGGTGTTCCAACCGGCCCAGTGAAATCGAGTTTTGGTTATCACGTCATCATGATTCGCCCGTTCGCCGACATTAAGGCATCGCTTGTACTCATGATGTCGAAGGCGCCTGGATTGTTGTTGATGTCCGGATTCCTTGCAACACGTGATGTAACCATTGCGTCTGAGTACGGTCGCTGGGACACAGCAACCGGAAAAATCACCGACCTGTAAATTGCAATCAA
>JBIKHN010000166.1:0-2893 GCA_044362135.1 Ilumatobacteraceae bacterium
TATCTCTTTGGCGCTTCGAGATGGTTGGTAGCGTGACAGCACTCGTGACGACGCCTCAACCTGACTCCAAGCCGGCAACCACGGTGACCACACCAACTGGTTTCGCCGACCTAGGTGTGCCAGCCAATATCGACGCAGGGCTTGCAGCAGCGGGCTTTGCTGGTCCGTTCGCTATTCAAACCGAAGCGATTCCTGTGGCACTTGCTGGCTTCGACGTGTGTGGACGTGCTCGTACTGGCTCGGGCAAGACGCTGGCGTTTGGTGTTCCGATGATGTCAAAAATTTCTTCACCGGCTGCCTCTGGAAAGCCACATGGCCTGGTGCTGGTGCCAACTCGCGAGCTGGCGTTGCAGGTTTCTGAAGTGCTGGGACCAATTGGCAAGCAGTGCGGCATTCGAGTACTTGCTGTTTATGGTGGCGCCGACAGACACAAGCAAGTGGTCGACATTGAACAAGGTGTGGAAATTGTTGTTGCAACTCCGTTGCGACTCATTGACCTCATGAAGTCAAACGAGTGCGACCTGAGTGCAATTCAAGTTGTGGCGATTGACGAAGCGGATCGCATGGCAGACGAAGGCTTCATGCCGCAAGTGGAATGGATTATGCGTCACGTCACTGGAGAGCATCAAACGATGTTGTTCTCGGCAACGCTTGACGGCCAAGTTGGCAACTTGGTGAAGCGATACATGAAAGACCCGAAAGAAATTTCCATCGATTCGCCAACTGACACGGTTGGAACGATGCGCCACTTGTTCTTGGCTGTTCACCACATGGACAAAGATCGAGTCATTGCCAACATGGCAGCCGCACACGGTCAAACCGTGGTGTTCTGCGATACGAAACGCGTGTGCGACAAGGTTGCAGAAGCGTTGCAAAAGCTTGGCGCAAACGCATCGGCGCTGCATGGTGATATGCCACAGAATGCGCGCGAAAAAGCCTTAAGCAAGTTTGAGAAAAATGAATTAAAGATTTTGGTTGCGACGGATGTTGCGGCTCGTGGTATCGACATTGATGATGTTGCAGTGGTTATTCACTACGTACCACCACTAGACGTGAAGACGTACTTGCATCGCTCGGGTCGAACAGCACGTGCTGGTCGAGACGGCTGGGCAGTAACGCTTGCTGAATACAACCAGCACACCACATGCCGCATTATTCAACGCGGTTTGCGACTTGAGCCGCAAGCCCCAATTGAAGTGTTTTCGAACGACGCGCGTCTGCGCGACTTGTTTACGTTTCTTACTGCCTAGGGGAAACTATGAAGCCTTTCCGGCTTTCGTAGCTTCTGGAACTTCTACCAAGCGACCAGTTGCGACATCGTAGATATAGCCATAAATCGGAATGTTTTTTGGAACAAGTGGGTGATTGCGAATTCGGCTTACGTCTTCTGCAACGCTTTGCGCATTGTCTGAGATTGTTTGCCAGTTGATGTACTTACCTTCTGGTGATCCTGGGCCTTTTCCAATGTCGGTGAATCCACCAGCACCAAGGGAAGCGGTTTCAAGGCTTGATGCAAGAAGTCCGCTCATGACGTCGTTAGTAAAGAATTCCATTCCGCAATTGGTGTGGTGAATAACAAACCATTCGCGGGTTCCTAGCAACTTGTAGGAAATGACGAGGGAGCGGATGGCGTCGTCGGTTGCGCGGGCACCGGCGTTTCGAATGACATGGGCATCACCTTCAGCAAGGCCTGCGTATTTCGCTGGGTCGAGGCGGGCATCCATGCAGGTGAGAATGGCGAAACCTCGGGCTGGCGGGAGGGCAAGTGACCCTTTGTCTCCAAACGACTTGGCGTACGAATCATTTGCAGCGAGGACTTCTGGCAAAACTGACATTTCATTCTCCTATATGGGTTATATGGCTAAAAGGGATAATTATGATCATATTAGTCATATTTAGAAATTCGCGTCAATTCAGACCAAATTTCTGGATACTTAGCGCTGGTTTAGCCAGGCAGGGCGGGACGTCTCGAAGCTCGAGATTGCGTCGCCCTTCGTCATGGTGATGCCAACGTCATCAAGGCCGCGGATGAAGCGGTCTTGCGTTGAAGCATCCATGTCGAACTTCTCGGTGATTCCCACGCTTGGAATTTCAACAGTTAAGCGCTGAATATCAATCGTGATTTCAGCAGTTGGATCAGATTCGAGAACATCCCAAATGCGGTTAACCATCGGTTCCGACAACACAACAGGAACGAGTCCGTTCTTGGTGCAGTTGTTGCGGAAGATGTCGGAAAAACTTGGTGCAATAACCGCGTTGAATCCGCCCTGCAGAATTGCCCACACTGCGTGCTCGCGCGATGAACCAACACCAAAGCTTGGGCCGGCAACCAAGACGGAAGCACCTGCGTAACGTTCGTCGTTCAACACGAAATTGCGATCATCGCGCCATGTGGAGAACAATCCTTTTTCGAAACCTGTGCGTTCAACACGCTTCAACCATTCGGCTGGAATGATTTGGTCGGTATCGACATCGGAACGCTTCAGCGGAACGCCGCGACCAGTAATGATGCTGACAGCTTTCATGCCAAGTCTCCTGGAGTAGCGAAGTGGCCAGCAACTGCGGTTGCGGCGGCAACTTCTGGCGAAACGAGGTGAGTGCGACCGCCACGTCCTTGGCGGCCTTCAAAGTTGCGGTTGCTGGTGCTCGCTGCGCGTTCACCAGGTGCAAGTTTGTCGGGGTTCATGGCCAAACACATGGAGCAACCAGGCTCACGCCAGTCGATTCCTGCAGCAATAAAGATTTTGTCGAGGCCTTCGGCTTCGGCTTGCTTCTTCACTTGGTGACTCCCTGGCACCACCATGACGCGCTTCACCGAAACGGTGCGCCCTTTCACCACGGCTGCTGCAGCACGCAAGTCTTCAATGCGACTGTTGGTGCATGAACCGATAAA
>JBIKHN010000060.1:0-8191 GCA_044362135.1 Ilumatobacteraceae bacterium
TTGATGCACTCACCACCAGCGAGCAACAATCTGCCGTTGCGAAGTACCGCGAAACTGCAGCAGCGCTGCAAGACGCTGATCGCACAGATGACTCGCGCAAAAAGACCGGTGTGTTCATTGGTGCATACGCAACCAACCCAGTAAACAGCGCACAGATTCCTGTGTGGATTGCCGACTACGTATTAATGGGTTACGGAACCGGCGCAATCATGGCCGTACCAAGCGGCGACGAACGCGACATGGAGTTTGCAACCGCATACAACTTGCCGGTTATTGACGTGGTGAACGAAGACGGCGAATACATCAACTCGTCAAACGATTCAGTGTCGCTGAACGGTAAGCGCACAAAGGCCGAAGCCATTTCACTGATGACCGCATGGCTTGACAAGAACGAGCATGGCAACAGCGCAATCACGTACAAACTGCGCGACTGGCTGTTCTCGCGTCAGCGCTACTGGGGCGAGCCATTCCCCATTGTGTACGACGAAAACGATCAACCAATTTCGGTTCCTGCAAGGGCTTTGCCCGTGTTGCTGCCAGAACTTGCTGACTTCAAGCCGCAAGCGCTCGACCCGAACGACGAGACCACCAACCCAATTCCACCGCTTGCCCGTATTCAAGATTGGGTCAATGTCACGTTGGATCTTGGCGATGGTCCAAAGCAATATCGCCGTGAAGTAAACGTGATGCCGCAGTGGGCTGGTTCGTGCTGGTACGAATTGCGCTACCTCGACCCAACCAACACCGAAGCGTTCATTGATAAAGACGTTGAGAAGTATTGGATGGGTCCAAAGCATGACGGCCACACCGGCGGTGTGGACTTGTATGTGGGCGGCGTCGAGCACGCCGTGTTGCACTTGCTGTACGCGCGCTTTTGGCACAAGGTGCTGCACGACCTTGGTCATGTAAGCAGCGAAGAGCCATTCCACCGTTTGTTTAACCAGGGTTACATTCAGGCATACGCCTACCGCGACGAACGCGGTCAAACCGTTCCTGCAAACGAAGTTGAAGAAGCAAACGGCGCATATACCTGGCAGGGCGAAAAAGTTATTCGCGAATACGGGAAAATGGGCAAAAGCCTGAAGAACATCGTTACGCCAGACGAAATGTATGACGAGTTCGGTGCAGACACTTTCCGCTTGTACGAAATGAGCACTGGTCCGCTTGATGCATCGCGCCCATGGAACACACGCGACGTTGTTGGCATGCAGCGTTTCTTGCAACGCTCATGGCGCAACTTGGTAGACGAAGACTCTGGCGAATTGCACGTAAGCGATGCCGAAGCTCCGCTGCAATTAAAGCGTGACTTACACAAAGCCATTAACGGTGTTGGCATTGACATGCAGAATCTGCGTTTCAATACCGCAATTTCAAAACTCATTGAATTGAACAACGCTCTTACCATTTACGTAAACGAGAACGGCTCTACCCCGCGCGAAGTTGCAGTGCCACTCGTGCAAATGCTGTCGCCGTTATGCCCGCACATGGCCGAAGAGCTGTGGTCAATGCTTGGTCAAACGACTGAACTCACATTCATGCCATTCCCAGTTGCCGACCCAGCGATGCTGGTAAGTGACACCATAGAAATTCCTATTCAGGTAAACGGCAAAGTACGTTCAAAGTTGTCTGTTCTTCCAACCGTTACGGACGACGAATTGCGTGCACTTGCACTTGCAGACGAAAAAGTGATTGCGATGCTGAATGGTGCGGAACCAGCCAAGGTGGTCATTGTTCCAAAACGCCTAGTCAACGTTGTTTTGTAAGTAATTACAAAACTGGGTGGTCTTCTAAACGAGCAGCATCTGGCGTGCCTCGCATCAACAAAATCAAACGGTTCACGCCTTCGCTAGCCAACTGTTTACGGGAATCGCTGGTTTCATCCAGTAGCGATTCGTCGAACCAGTCCCATACCGACACCATAAATTCGCGGTTACCTGCCGCATCTTGAGCCGTGCGCAGAATTTCACCGCGGCGCTCGTGACTGGCACGAATATTCACACCATCGCAGCGCTTCCCTGCAAGCGTGGCTAGCGCAACTGAATTCACTCCGAGTATGCGGGGAATGGAATCTTGCGGACGAGGAAACGTTGCAAACTTCTCGTCGCGGCTGTTCGACCACATGGAATCGAGCACATCAAGCACATGCTCGAGTCGTTTATGACGCTGTTCCATAGTTACTGGAATGTCTGCGCCTATTGCATGTAGTTCCGACGCGAACGAACTTGAAGGAGATGCACCTGCGCCAAGTCCAAGTATGAACCTGCCACCCGAAATTTCCTGCACCGTTGCAGCAGCATTGGCAACAATCGCCGGGTCGCGCAGGCCAGCGTTCACGACAAGCGAACCAAGCCCAATGTTGCGAGTTACAGCGGCAAGCGCGCCAAGAGTGGCAAAGCATTCGGGCATCGACGGCGCATTCATGACCGAACCAGACAAGTGATCCGCAATCCACAACGTGTTGTAGCCAGCGCGGTCTGCAGCGTGAGCCACCGACCACAGCTCGGGCCATGTGCACTGCCCTTGATTGACCTGCAGGTCAATAATCACAGTTAGTTGCTTCTCATCGTTTCGATGTTGCCGTCTACAGGCAGCACTTGACCAGAGATAAATCGTGCGGCTTGCGAACTAAGAAACACGCACGATGCTGCAATGTCGTCGGCTTCAACGAAGGTTTGCAACGACACTTGTTTTTCGTAACCCGTGCGAATTTCCTGTGGTGTCTTGCCAACGGCTTGCGCTTCGCGCTCAATCACACCGTCCATGCGCGGGCCACTTACCGACCCTGGGCAAATTGCATTTACTCGCACTCCAAATTCACCAAGTTCCATCGCCCACGACTTCGTTAGTCCAATAATTCCCCACTTTGCAGCAACATATGGCGAACGCAACGGGTAACCAAAAATTCCAGCGCTCGTTGAAATGTTGATCATCGAACCCTTCGACTTCATCAACATGGGCACCGCAAAGTGCGTCACGCGAAATGTTCCACCCAAGTTCACACGCACACACTCGTCATACGCATCTGGGTCCATTTCGTCAACACGTGCAGTTGGCCCAGGCACTCCAACGTTGTTCACCAAAATGTCGAGCCCACCCAAGTCGCGTTCGATGCCTTGAAACATTGCTTGTACATCTGAGGTCTTTGACACATCGCAGATGTAATTGGGCTTTGTCGAATCATTTACGTCGCACACCACCACGTTTGCGCCGGCGTCACGCAATGCATCGGCAATTACCTTGCCAATTCCCGAACCTCCACCCGTTACCAAAGCACGCAAACCGTCTAAACGAAAGCTCAAGGAAGTCATAGGTAAAACTTAGCCCAACACGTTTCACTACAGTTACCCCATGTCATCGCAACATGTCCCTACGTTCACCAAGTTCAGTGAGTCCACGAAACAAGATTGGGACAACATCACCGAGTTGTATAAAAGAACTCAGGGCGATGTCGCCAATCAGGTGCTGCAACAGTTGCAAAAACTTGACGGTGAACTAGACGGCTATCCGGTCACTCGCCTTGAACATTCGTTGCAAACCGCAACGCGAGCAGAGCGCGATGGCCAAAGCATGGAATACGTGATGTGCGCGTTATTGCACGACATTGGCGACAGCCTTGCACCCGACAATCACGAAGCGGTTGCCGCAGCAATCATTAAACCATTCGTTTCAGAAGCACATCACTGGATGGTTGCTCATCATGGAATTTTTCAGGGTTATTACTTTTGGCAACACATTGGATTGAATCAACATGCGCGCGATTCATATACAGACAATCCTCACTATCAATTAGCTGCAGACTTCTGCGCAAAGTATGACCAAATATCGTTTGATCCAACATATGAATCACACACGTTGAGTTATTACGAGCCTCATTTGCGATCATTTTTCCACTGCTAGAGTTGTTATATGGCAACTGCGAATACCGCGGTGTTAACAAGTCTTGACGCGAAGGTACATCCGCTCGCCGAAATCCTTGAAGTGTTTCACCGCGATGGCGGCGTAATCGTCCACAACATGCTGAGCGACGAAGTTCGCAACAGCCTTCGCTCCGAACTTGCCGAATCCATGCAATCCACCGACGCTGGCACGAAGTCAAGCGACAGTGGCGTACAAGAATTTTGGGGCTCAAACACCAAGCGCTTCACTCGCCTGGCGTACCGGTCGAAGACGTTCCGCGATCATCTGCTGGTTCACCCCATTCTTCGCGCAGTCGCAGACGACGAGCTTGGCCCACATTGTGCTTCGTACTGGATGAACACCGGTCAAGCCATGATCATCGGTCCTGGCGAAAAAGCGCAATGGTTACATCGCGACGCCGACAACTGGCCGCTCGTTCTTGGACCAACCGCCAAACCGGTAACGGTGTCGTGCATGTTCGCGCTTTCCGACTTCACCGCCGAGGGTGGAGCAACGCGTGTGGTGCCTGGCAGTCATCAGTGGGATGACTTCACTCGCAAAGCAACTGATTCAGAAGTCACTCAAGCAGTCATGCCTGCAGGAAGTGGATTGATTTATTCGGGAACGGTTATTCATGGGGGTGGTGCGAATCAAACAGACAACTACTGGCGAGAAGGCTTGCATCTCTCCTATGTAGTTGGTTGGTTAACTCCTGAAGAAGCTGGCTGCGTTGGACTTCCCGAAGATATTGCACGCACACTTCCCCCAACGCAACAACAACTACTTGGCTACCGCTGTTACACAGGCGATGTGAAAGCCGCACGGTTGTGGACAATCGATTACGAAGACATACCTGTCGGAATGAAATGGGAGTAAATCATGTCAGCACCAGAAATTAGAGGGCTCCAAAAGAGCTTTACGCGAGATGAATACACCTCTCCCGAAGTTTTCGCCGCAGAACTCGAAACCATTTTTAGCAAACGCTGGTGCTACGTAGGCCGTGCCGACAAACTCTCCCACATTGGCGACCGAATGGTGTGCAACGTGGGAAGCGAAAGCATCTTGGTCGTGCGCAATCGCGAAAGCCAACTTCGCGCATACTTCAATGTCTGCCAACACCGCGGATCACAATTGTGCGACGAAAGCGGATCTGGCTACGGCGCTGCAATCACCTGCCCGTATCACGCTTGGAGTTATTCGCTGGACGGCAAACTTGTTGGTGCAATTCATCATGAAAAGGAATCCTTTGATCGCGAATGTATTTCGCTAAAACAGGTTCGCGTAGATGAATGGCAAGGTGGTCTGTTTGTTTGCCTGAATAACGATGAAGTGCCATTGCTCAAGTGGCTAGAAAACATGTACAGCAAGCCACTCGACCTGGACAAGTTTGGCATGGCTGGATTGAAGAGCGTCCGCACAACTGTGGATGAAGCTCAAGCCAACTGGAAAGTTCTTGTTGAGAACTATTCAGAGTGCTTGCATTGTTCAGTAGTACACCCCGAGTTCTGTGATCTCGTTCCAGTTTTTGCAACCGGTCGCACGATTGATAAAGACCGAGACGACTGGGGCGCAAACCTGGCCGATGGAGTGAACTCCATTTCGTTTAAGCAAAACCAAGGGATAGCACTCATTCCAGGCATGGACGACAAGTCACTCTTTGGGGCCTACGTCTACCCAAATATGTTGATCGATGTTTCACCAGACTCGGTAGCGGTGACCACGTATATTCCGCGCTCTCCCACCCATACCACGGTCATTACTGATTACCTGTTCCATGCAGACGTTGCCTCTGACCCGTCCCTAGATTTAAACCCCGTCATCGATTTCAACGATTTGGTGAACCACCAGGACATCGCTGTTTCCGAGCGAGTGCAACGTGGGGCTACCTCTTCGGCCTTCAAACAGGCGTACCACACCGAAATGGAAAAGTACGCAATGCAGTTCGTCAAGCAATACCGCCAGGACACACAAACGCACTAAGTTACCCTCATGGAAAGACGCGATTTTCTCAAAACGCTCTTTGCAACTACCGGGGGAATCATTATTGGACCTTCGATACTTGCAGCGTGCGGTGGCACAACAGCAACTACATCGACTGGTTTGATCATCGGAACTCCCGAACTACCGGTCACTCTCCCACTTGTTGGAGAACCGATTGCAGATGGTCTTGCTAATGAGGGCGGCACCATTGAAATTTTGAACTGGGCCGACTACACCAACCCAGAAGTGATCGCCGATTTTGAAAAGGCATTTGGCGTAACAGTGAAGCAAAGCATCTACGACAACGAAGATGCCGCAATCGCAAAGTTGCGCAACGGAACACTGAAGCCCGACTTGATTATCGGTATGACTGACACTGCACTTGCGCGACTCATGGCAGCCGAACTCATTCAGCCGTTGAATCACTCATACATTCCAAACAAAGCAAACTTGCTCACTGGTTTACAAAACCCGTATTACGACCTAGGTGCTCAGTACACCATGGCGCAGTTCATTTACGGAAACGGAATTGGCTACCGCAGAGACCGCATTGATCCAAGCGAACTTGCCGCACAGGGCTACGACGCAATGTGGAATTCCGCATACAGCGGCAAACTTGGCGTTACTGATTCATACCGCGACATTGTCAGCCTCGCGCTGTTCCAAGCCGGCGTCACCGATGTGAACACAGGCGACGCAGACATTCTTGCGGCGGCAAAAGAAAACTTGATCCGCCTTCGCACCGAAACAAATCCGAAAATTGATGTGTTGAGCTATCAGGAACTACCTGCTGGCAACAGAGACATCGCATACACCTGGTCTGGCGACATTTTGCTCGCTCCGTTCTATTTGCCAGAAGGAACAACGGCAGATGTTCTTGGCTTCTGGTACCCAGAAGAAACCATTACCGCCAATGACTTCCTGTGTATTCCAAAGACATCGGCAAAGCCAGTTGCGGCACACCAATTCATCAACTACTTGCTCGACAACGACGTTGCTGTGAAGAACCAGTCCTATGTTGGTTACCAACCTGCTCTCACCAATGTGAGCGCAGAATCATTGATCAACTCGGGCGCGATTCCTGAAACACTCATTGACGCAGTAATTGACGATGCGAAGTATCAAGCCGGCAAGCGTCTTGTCAGCCTCACGCCAGAAACTGATGCACTCTGGAACGACGTCTGGACGACGTTCACCGCGGGCTGAGCGTGAATAAAGCCGCCCGACTTTGGGCAGCACTTGCCGCCCCCGGTGCATTCTGGCTGCTGTTCTTTTTTGCAGTTCCCTTTTACGCTGTCGCGTGCGTTGCATTCGGTTCTATTGACCCGATCTTTCGCGATGCAATTCCGCAGTGGAACCCACTGAACTGGAGTTTCGGTGAATTCAATGCTGTATTCAGCAGCGTGACCAGTGGCCCGTTACGCGGCGTGTTTATCCGCACCATTGTGTATGTCCTGAGCGCAATGATCATTAGCTTCGCAATCGGTTTCCCCGTTGCGTATTACTTGGCCCGTCACGCAGGCAAGCGACGAATGTTGCTGCTCTTGCTCATCATTGCCCCATTTTGGGTGAACTATTTGATGCGCATGTTGGCATGGGTCAACTTGCTCAGCCCATCTGGTTTGTTCAGTCGATTTGTCGGAATGTTTGGCGTTCAATACAACTGGCTTGATGGCTCACCTATCACCGTCATCCTTGGACTTGTTTACGGTTACATACCGTTTTTGATCTTGCCGTTGTACGCAACACTTGAGCGTCTTGACTGGCGACTTGTTGAAGCAGCACGCGACCTTGGCGCAACATCACGCCAAGCATTTCGAGTGGTAACTGTGCCAATGGCCAAAGCTGGAGTGGCGGCGGCAGCCATCCTCATTGCACTTCCCATGTTTGGTGACTATTACACCAACGACTTGCTTTCGCGATCGCCAAGTACCGAAATGCTCGGTAACCAAATTGACTATTACATCAACAACAGCAGTCAACCTCAGCGCGGCGCAGTTCTGGTGATCATGCTTTCCACATTGTTGCTTGTTGCGTTGTCGTGGTATTTGCGTAGCACATCGCGTGTCGGCAAGGAACGTGTGCGGTGACATCAGTTTCTACGCGCCGCGTTAAAGCACTCCCCATCCTTATCTGGGGCTACATCGCGTGGAGCCTTGTCCCTGTGATCATCGCCGTCATCTATTCGTTCAACGATGGGCGAAGCCGCACGGTGTGGAAGGGCTTTTCATTTCGTTGGTGGTTCGGCGATAAATACGCTTCAGTGTTCCACGACGATTCAATGCGTCAAGCAATTGTGAACTCTCTTGTTCTT
>JBIKHN010000062.1:0-8142 GCA_044362135.1 Ilumatobacteraceae bacterium
TCCGCCGCAAGCCGCAGCCACAAGGCTGAGACCGACAACGAGAGCACCGAAACGGCGCTTTGTTGTTTTCTTCATGTATTTTTTCTCCCCCTAGGAGTCGGGTGACGGGTGCCACCCTGGGTTTGGAATACTTAGCCTAGAGGAACGAGGCCTTGCTCAGGCGGTCACGGATTGCAAAGCCCAGTCCAAAATTATTGGGCAGTACGGCGATAATTGTTGATATTCCATCGCTATCAGCCTGACGCATTTGGGTGTACAGCGAGGCTGCATACAGGGGTGAATTCTCCCAATGGTCAAGAATTCGGGCATTTTCAACCACATCAAGGGCCAACGTTGCTTCTGCAAAAGTATCCACGAGAACTACCCTGCACTGTGGTGCATAGTGAGAGGCGAGCATGCCGGACGCGCGCGACTCACCGGACGGCATGACGATCTGTTCCCCGATGATGGATTCCAAATCTTCAGTGGGGAAGCCACCTGGACGAAGTAACTGTGGTGGTCCTGCAGTGAAATCAACAATCGTTGATTCAACGCCAATGGTGCAGTTTCCATCATCGACGATGAGATCTACGCTGTCACCGAGATCGTTTTGCACGTGCTGTGCTGTGGTTGGACTGACATGGCCAAACAGATTTGCTGAGGGTGCTGCCAGCGCATGCCCACACAAATTTATGATCTGCCTGGCGCAATCATTAGCGGGAACGCGAATCGCCACCGTGTCTCGTCCACCGGTGACCAAATGCGAGACGAACTTCGTTTTGTGCAGCAATAACGTGAGCGGTCCTGGCCAACAATGTTGGGCGAGTGTGAATGCGGAAGTGGGCACATTGACGGCATAACGATCGAGTTCGGAAATATCGGAGATATGCAAGATCAGTGGATGTCCGGTTGGCCTCCCCTTAACGCGAAAGATTTTTGACACCGCATCGTCGTTGTCTGCGCGAGCGGCAAGACCATAAACAGTTTCGGTGGGTAATCCAACAAGACCGCCTGCGTTCAACACGCTGACCGCCTGGTCGACTGCACTGTGGTTTTGGCTGGAGATGACCGAACTCATGTGAATACGAGGCTACAAATACGGAGTAGCCTAAAACGGTCGTAAAGCAGGGTTTAGTTATTTCGCCCAAAGGCGCACAAGGGGAATCATCATGAAGTTTTTGAATGGAACGCCGAACTACGACCTCACCTATAACGACGTATTCATGGTGCCGAGTCTGTCAAACGTGCAATCACGTCAGGGTGTTGATCTCAGCACTACAGACGGTTTGGGAACCACTATTCCCGTAGTTGTCTCAAACATGACCGCAATTGCGGGACGCCGAATGGCTGAGACTGTCTCGCGGCGCGGCGGCTTGGTGGTTCTGCCACAAGATATTCCACTTGATGTGGTGGAAAATGTTGTTCGATTTGTTAAATCACGTCACACCATTTATGAAACTCCCATCACTATGCCTGCCGATGGCACGGTTGGAGAAGCTCTCAGTCTCATCTACAAGCGAGCACACGGGGCAGTAGTTGTTGTAGATAGCGAAGGTCGACCGTCGGGCATTTTTACCGAACATGACTCAGTTGGTTTCGACCGATTTGCCCAGTTGCAGAATGTAATGAGTCGCGAAATTATTTCATTGAATTCGTCTATGAGTGCAGAAGCAATGTTTGATGAAATGACAGAGCGACGCATTTCTTTTGCGCCCGTTGTTGACCATGACGGAAAACTCGTTGGATGCATCACTCGTAAGGGCGCGTTGCGTAGCACCATTTACAAACCAGCTCTTGACAAGAATGGCCAATTAATGATCGGTGTTGCGGTTGGAATCAACGCAGATCCGGGTGCTCGTGCTTTAGCACTATCCAAAATGGGCGTTGACGTGCTGGTTGTAGACACTGCGCACGGACATCAAACACGAATGTTGAAAGCAATCGAACAAGTTCGAGCCAATGTTGCAAATTTGCCTGTTGTTGCCGGAAACGTGGTTACGGCTTCCGGAACTCGTGACCTCATCAACGCAGGCGCGGACATCATCAAAGTAGGTGTAGGTCCCGGTGCAATGTGCACAACGCGAATGATGACGGGTGTTGGACGACCACAGTTTTCGGCAGTGCTTGAATGTTCGGAGCAAGCCGCGCAGCTCGGCAAACACGTTTGGGCCGATGGCGGGGTGCGACATCCACGTGACGTCGCATTGGGTCTTGCTGCTGGTGCCGCAAACATCATGTTTGGATCTTGGTTAGCAGGAACATATGAATCCGCAGCAGACACTCTTCGCGACACAAATGGTCGTTTATACAAGGAGAGTTTCGGTATGGCTTCGAACCGTGCAGTGCGCAACCGTACACGCGATGAAGCGGCAGTTGAACGTGCTCGTAAAGAACTCTTTGAAGAAGGTATATCCACTTCCCGCATGTACCTAGACCCTGAACGACCAAGCGTTGAAGACATTCTGGATCAGATCGTTGCAGGCGTGCGATCTTCATGCACGTATGCGGGCGCGAATAACATCGTTGAATTCCGCGAGAACGCAATCATTGGAATTCAAAGTGCTTCAGGATATGAAGAGGGTCGACCTAGGGACACAAGTTGGTAAGTGACGCACATCGTCGCGTCATCGCAATAGATGGACCTGCAGGAGCAGGGAAGTCAACCATTGCCAAGGCTCTTGCTTCACGGCTCAGCATGAAGTATTTGGATACTGGAGCGATGTACCGTGCCGTTACCTTTGAAGCCATGCTGCGAAAACTTGATCTAGACGATCAAAATGAAATCACCTTGATGGCACAGGAATGTGATCTGCACGTCGGAATAGACCGCGTGATCATCAATGGGCACGATGCAACCCAGGCAATTCGGGGGCCACAGGTCACGGGCAATGTCAGCAAGGTTGCATCTAATTCGGATGTTCGAACTGAAATGAGAATCCGCCAGCAGGAGTGGGCAACAGCGCACGGCGGAGGTGTGATTGAAGGTCGGGACATCGCAACCGTGGTGTTCCCGGATGCGGTGCTGAAAGTGTTTCTCACTGCATCGCCGGAAGTTCGGGCGCAACGCAGAGTAGATCAAAGTGGCGGAAATGTTGCAGAGATTGCTGCTGCAATTGCCGAGAGAGACTTAACAGATAGCACTCGCGCCGACAGCCCGCTTGCCGCATCTAGCGATTCTGTTGTCGTCGATACTAGTAATAGAGAAATTGATGACGTGCTTGATGAAATTGAGAAACTTTTCCTTGAGAGGACCAAGTAATGGCCATTGTTGACTCTCGTATCGTTGGACAATCACGATCAACGAAAATCTTCTACGCATGTGTCCGTGGACTCGTTGTTGGCCTTTGCCGGTCCTTGCTTCGTTTGCGAGTCGTTGGTTTAGAGAACGTGCCAAAGACAGGTGCTTTTGTGTTTGCACCGACTCACCGTTCAACTATCGATATTCCAGTTGTCTCTGCTGCCACGCGTCGACGTATGCGTTTCATGGGTAAGGATTCCATTTGGAAGTTCAAATTGATTGGCAAGGCGATGACCGGTCTTGGCGCATTTCCTGTAACTCGCGGATCTGCGGATCTTGAGGCTCTGAAGCGTTGCATTGCCGTACTGCACAACGGTGAGCCACTTGTTATGTTTCCTGAAGGGACGCGACACTACGGACCAGAAGTTCAACCGTTGTTTGATGGGGCAGCCTATGTAGCGCTTAAGACCGGGGTGCCGATTGTTCCTGCAGGCATCTCGGGAACCGAAGATGTGATGCGTTCGGGCTCAAAAGCCATTCGTTTGAAGAAATGTCGAATGGTTATTGGAAAGCCAATTACGGCAGAGGTTCCTGGTGGTGGCAGAGCTTCACGCGAGCAAATTGCCGAACTTACAGTGAAACTGCAGACCGAACTGCAGAGTTTATTGAACGAAGCGAATCGGCTAATTCGTTAACACGCGCTATGCGCGGGCGAGATATGCACCTAATAGGGCAACTAGATCTGCCGGATCTTTTGTGCCACACATTTCTCGAATTGAGTGCATCGATAGTTGTGGCACACCAATGTCAACGGTTTCTACTCCGATGCGAGTTGCGGTGATTGGCCCAATAGTTGATCCACACGCGATGTTGTTGCGTGAGGAAAATGCCTGCAGATTGACACCGGCTGTGGCTGCTGCGTGAACAATGGGTACAAGCGACTTCGGCGATGTTGCATATCGCTGGTTGACATTGGTTTTAATCACCACACCTTCGTTAATAGATGGTGCGTTGTTTAGTTCGTGTCGATCAACATAATTTGGGTGCACAGCGTGTGCATTGTCGACCGAAACACAATGACTCTTTTGCAACGACGCTAGGTAGTCGGTGCGGGAGGCCCCTGCCGATACGGAAAGTCGCTCAAGCACGTGCTCAAGCATTGGCCCTCCAGCGCCTTGCGCGCTCTGCGAGCCAACTTCCTCATGATCAAAAAGCGCAATCATCATCGGCTGATCCGTATCGGCGCTAAGTAGCGCTGAAATCGCTGCCCAACAAGAAATCTGATTGTCTATTCGCGAAGAAGCAACGAATTCAGAATCTTTACCGAAGATCTGAGCCTTCTGCGTGTCAATCAGTTGCGCAGACCATGAGGCAATTTGTGAAGTAGAAACCGAGGCCTGCTGGGCAAGCCATGCTTCAAACGTTTCCGTCGATGTGGCAGTTGCCCAAATAGGTGAGAGATGTTGATGACGATTGAGAATGAGTCCTTTTTCATTCACTTCTCGATCAAGATGAATAGCAAGCTGTGGGATACGAGCGACTGGTCGATGCGAAGAAAACAACGACGTCGTGCCGTCGCGCAGCACCACGTGGCCTGCTATGGCAAGATCCCGATCCAACCAAGAGTTAAGCAGCGGTCCGCCGTATACCTCTACCTGCAACTGCTGCCAATTCAGGATGCGAGTATCGGGATTCGGCTTGAGATGCAAGCCTGGCGAGTCGGTATGGGCACCGACGATGCGAATACCTCGCGCAGAAACCGATTGCACATTTTTCCAGGCAATGATTGTTCCGCCATCTGAGACGAAACCGTGCTGAAGATGTTCTGAAGTGAATCCAGAATCCAGTGCGACCCTCTTGAATCCGCTGCCTTGCAATAGGGAAGACGCTCTGTCAACAACGTGATGCGCGGTTGGACAAACATCAATGTGTTCTAGGAGAGCAGTGATCACGGTTGCTGACTTATTCCCGATAACGAAACATTCTGACCGAAAAAGGTGCATGTGGTCTCAAAAGGTGTGCCAGCCTGCGCTTGCTCGTTGGCTGTCGCGATACACGCATTAACCGCATCACGCTGTGTAAACGCCAGTACACCAATACCAACGCACACGATGAGAAGAAGTAATTTCGACACAATCGATTTTGCAAACTTCAACACAAGAAGCAATCCGACGAATGAGCCCCCCATGGCCATGAGCGAGTAATTCTTCACACTGTCTGCATCGAATGAAAGCGCAATCATGCATACATTCTGCCAGTAAAACCCATTATGGAACCACATCTCGTATACGGTGAGTTCATGAGTTCATCCGTAAATGTTTCAGGTACTGGCCCTCCAAATGTGGTTCTTCCACCTGTAGAAATCAGATTGCAAGCCGAGTTGGATGCGGCACTCAGCTCAAGCGATCGAGACAGGCGAGATGCGGTCGCCCGTGTGGTGGCAAACCACCCTCGATACCTCGCTGCCTGGGCAGCGTTGGGAGATGTGGCTAGGGATACGGTCGAAAGTTACATGGCATACCGCGTTGGCTATCACCGTGGACTAGATGCTCTACGACAGAACGGTTGGAAAGGCAGCGGATACGTTCGCTGGTCTGCTGTATCGAACCACGGATTTCTTAATTGTTTAGACGGACTTTCGCGTACTGCTGGATTGATTGGCGAATCCGATGAAGCAATACGGTGTGCCCAGTTTTTGTTGCAATGTGATCCGAACGGCAAGCCATAAACAGTTTGATGAAACAGTCAGTTTCTGGGTTTGTATTCAGTGGTGGTCATAGTTCGCGATTTGGCGCAAATAAATTATTTCATCTGGTTGACGGCAAACCGATGGGTTTGGTGGTGTACGACAACCTCAAGTCGGCAATCCACGCAGATACGTTCTTTGTTGGTCCAGAGATTGACCATCCCGACTTTGCAGTAATCCCACGTATCGTTGGCGAACGGGAAGGCCAAGGTCCACTCGGCGCTATTTGCGATGTGTTGGAGAATGCAAGCACCGAGTTTGTCGTAATTGCTCCATGCGATACGCCATATTTCTTGGCGAAGCAATTTCGTTGCTTAGTTGACTCCTCTGACACTCACAGCGTTGTTGTATCTGCAGATATCCATAGCCCGAACTTTCGTCATTGGATGTTGAGTTGTTGGAATGTTGCAGATACAAAAGACCACATCATCAGGGCATACGAATTGGGCGAACGGGCCATTCATAAGGCGGTCGTTGGTTTGCAAGTAGGCGACCAGCACTTTTCAAATCAACAACTAACGAACATCAATACACCGTTTGACGCAGAATAGGATATGAACAATGATTCCTGAAATTTCTATTTCCGAGTTTGAACCACATGTCGCTTCTGGTGCGTTAATCATCGATGTTCGAGAGACTGATGAATATGTACATGGTCATGTTCCACATGCCGTTTCCATACCGTTATCTACGCTTCAAGATCGCGTCGACGAGTTCCGACACGATGGAACTGTGTACGTCATTTGTCAAGTAGGTGGACGCAGCATGCGCGCATGCCAGTATTTAGCAGATTTTGATATCGACAATCTTGTGAATATCGCAGGGGGCACATCTGGTTGGATTGCATCTGGCAATGCCGTTGTTACTGGCGAATAGGCCAGTCCTCAGATGATTTGGATTGATGATGATTCGGCGTTGAATGCGCTCATCGATCGGGCGATTTCAGCGGATCGATATGCACTCGATACCGAATTTCATCGAGAGAAGACGTATTACCCGAAGCTTGCATTACTTCAGATTCGGGTTGGGGACGCAACAGCATTAGTTGACCCTTTAGCAATTGACGCACAATTACTCGGTCGATTATTTGCCGCTGAATCGTTGTGCATTATTCATGCTGCACAACAAGATCTCGAGGTTCTCCAGCACGCATCTGGATCTGTCCCGAAGAACATTTTTGATACGCAGTTATCATCTGGCTTCATTGGAATGTCGACACCCTCTTTGGCCTCATTGGTGCAAAATGAATTGAAGATTTCGCTTCCTAAAGGCGACCGGCTCACAGATTGGTTGCGCAGACCACTTACCGCAGATCAGCAAAAATACGCAGCCAGCGATGTTGACTACCTGTTTGTACTACACGACAGCATCATGGCGCGTTTGAATGAATTGGGTCGAGCATCGTGGGCCGCCGAGGCGTGTGAGGAATTGCGAACTCGTCCAAGTGGTCCTCAAGATCCATCCGATGCTTGGTTGCGAATTAAAGAAGTGCGCACATTAAAACCTGCATCGCGCGGCGTTGCTCAGTCTGTTGCTGAGTGGAGAGAGCGAAAGGCCATGCAGCACGACATGCCTCCACGACGCGTCCTTTCCGATATCGCACTACTCGGAATTGCTCATGCAATGCCACGAACAGTTGCAGATCTATCAACGATTCGCGGTCTAGAAAGTCGCCAGGTTGGTGGACAGGTCGGGCAAGAGATAGTTGACGCAGTTGCACTAGGTCGCGATGTCGAAGCGAAGATTCCTCATTCAGAACACGACGACGTGGATAAAGAGTTTCGTCCTGCAATGAGCCTCATTGCCGCCTGGATAGGCGAGCTCGCCCGTGAACATCACGTTGATGCAACGTTGCTCGGAACTCGCCAAGACATCATGGATCTGTTACGTAAATCTGCACACTCACGGTTATCCACAGGCTGGAGAGCAGAAATCGTTGGCAGAGATATTGAAAAGATTCTCACTGGCGAAGCAGGACTAAGTTTTGATGGGCGAGGACGCCTGCGACTTTTACCAACAACCTTGCAATAAAGCCCATTTTGAGCCTTTTCGACGGCTAGAGTCATCTGCGATGTTTATTCAATAGGCGGCTACCGAAGCGGTAGTCGTCCGAGCACAGTTCGGAGCCCCTACCGTGAAGAAGGGTCGTCATCGTCGCTTTGAAGAAGCGCGCAGATTG
>JBIKHN010000063.1:0-8140 GCA_044362135.1 Ilumatobacteraceae bacterium
CCAAACGCGCCGGTGCTTTGGTTGTTCGACTCGTTACTGCTCATGACATCACTCTAGGTTGCCGTAAGCGCCTACATCGCCTGACAGGCGAGTGCTCAACACTGTGTTGACACTGGAGTCAAGATCGTCGAGGAATGCACCCATGGTGTTGAGATGAACTGCACTTACAGTGCAGTGAAGTGAATCTGGCGGAGTCTGCCGATCGACATACCAGCCACGTCGTCGCAGTTCGTCTGCAACAGCGAACACATTGAGTATTGATGGATCGGCAGCACCAAAACTGATCAAGGTGGAATCTGGATATGCGCGAAGGACAAGATGTTCGTGATCTTGGATGTGATCGGAAATTTTCACGGTTGCTTGTCGCGCATGATCGGTCAACCTGGTATAGCCATCTTCGCCCAGATGACACAACACCGCCCAAGCACTTGCAATTGCACCTCCAGATTTTGTACCCAAAACTCCAGATGATGCGTACATTCCGCCAAGCCAGTTGTCGGTAAAGAATCCCTGATGCGATCGCAACTGCTTGTTGCGGTACAACACAACGGATGCGCCTTTTGAGGTGTAACCATATTTATGCAGATCAACAGAAATGGAAGTTACGCCAGGAACGCGCAAATTCCAGGGCTGAATTGCATGTCCAAGTTTCTCGAGGTAGGCGAGCGTTACGCCTCCCATGCACGCATCGACATGGCAGTTCACGCCATGCTTTATGGCTAGTGCAGCAATGCTGGTGACGTCATCGATGACACCTTGCGGATATTGCGGGGCAGAGGCAACGAGCAAAATGGTGTTGCTATCGATTAACCGCTCCATATATTCAATTTCGGCCCGCCAATCTGGACCAACCTCAGACCGTCGCGATTCAACACCGAAATAGTGGCAAGCCTTCTCAAAAGCAGCATGAGCCGTTGTGGGTAGAACGATGTTTGGATTGGTCACGCCGTTAGTGACCGCAAACTGGTCACGGGCAGCCTTGACGACCATGAGGATGCTTTCAGTGCCTCCTGAGGTCATAAACCCGGCTGAGTCCTTGTCGGCACCAAGCCATGGGCCAACCATGGACAACACGTCGGACTGCATGATTCGCAGACTCGGGAACGCATCGGTGCTTAAGGCGTTTTCGCCGCTGAATCGACGGTACGCATCTTCGGCTACAGCAATGGCTTCGGCGCCTGCGTAGTACGCCAAACTAAACACACGTCCATTGCGCCAATCAACATCGTTTTTGCGCAGCAACTCGAGATCATCAAAAACCTGCGGGGCAGGGATTCCCTCTATTGGTAGTGTTTTCATGATCAGTCCTAACTTTACATAACTATGATTATGGGCTAAACCCCACACTCAACCAGGCTGGGAAACCCCAGTAATTGAGTCTGTCACAAGGGGTTTTGCTGCATCTAATAGCCATGTCAATGCAGCTTTGAAGTCTCGTGTTGTTGGGTCAATAGATGGATCTAGATCGTGTTCGACGTCGTCAATTGCACATTTCAAGATGAAGATTTGATCGCGTAATGCATCGAGTTCGCTTCGTGTCACCACCAACTCATCTTCGCTGAGAGCCAACTCAGAGGCTCGTTGACGGGCAACCCAGTCCCATTGCTTGCAGGCTTGAGTACAGAACCTGCGTGGACGCCCAGATCCCGTTTGTACCGGCAACGGAGTTCTGCACCAGACGCATTTGGCCACATCTGCGACTGGTCGCTCAGTGCGAGTACTCCCTAGTTCGCCAGGTCGACCAACCCCTGGAGACTGTGATTTAGTCATGACGAAAAGATAAGCCAAGACTGAATTCAATGTGTGGATGGCACCCCATACTGGATCTGTGACAAAACTGCCCACGCCGCCAAAGTCATCTTTTGCCAGTGACAACGTTGCTGGTGCTCACCCACTGGTGCTTGAGGCCATGTCACTTGCGAATGCCGGTCACGTCCCTGCTTATGGCGCCGATCCAATCACGGTGCGCACTGAACAGGCATTCAAGGAATTGTTCGATCACGATGTAACTACTCAGTTCGCATACGGCGGCACGGGCGCAAACGTTTTTGCACTTGCCAGCATGTTGCGCCCAGCGGATGCAATTGTGTGTGCAGCGCAGTCGCATATCAATGTCGATGAAACTGGTGCGCCTGAACGCTCGTTGGGAACCAAACTCATCACCGTGCCAACTGTTGACGCAAAGCTTCGTCCGCAAGATTTGGATTCGGCAAAGTCAATGTTTGGAAATCAACACGCTCCCCAACCTGGAATTGTTGCCATTACGCAAGTAACTGAATTAGGTGCGCTCTATTCGGTTGATGAGATTCGCTCGCTGAGTGAAGCGGCTCACAGTATGGGCATGTTTGTATATCTCGACGGAGCGCGAATTGCTAATGCAACGGCTGCGCTTGGTGGGACACGTGAGACATTGCGTTCATTCACTCGTGATGCCGGTGTCGACGCAATGACGTTTGGCTGTACAAAGGCTGGTGGAATATTTGGTGAAGCTGTGGTTTTCTTCAATCCAGAATTTGCAAAGCGTTCACTGTATGTTCGCAAGCAAGTGACTCAGTTACATTCAAAAATGAGATTCATCTCTGCGCAATACGAAGCGATGTTGCGAGACGATCTATTCATCACATTGGGCGGTCAAGCGAACAAAGCTGCACGCATGTTGTTCGACAAGTCCAAAGACATCGCATCGCTGAAACTCACATCTGCGCCTGCAGCAAACAGCATGTTTCCCATCATCGCTTCAGCGCCGCGCGCACAACTGCAGGAATGGGCTCATTTCTATGACTGGGATACTGCAATTGATCAGGTTCGATGGATGACAGCCTGGGACGTAACCGAGCCTGAAATTGATGCTTTTGTGGCTGGAGTGCGCACTCTCCTGGCTTAATGGTCCGTATTCAGGTCTAATTGACTGATCGGTTAGTTATGCCCTAGAGTCATCACAGGGTTGGTCAACGTTGCGGGGGCATCATGGCATCACTGGAGTTCACATCAAAGCGCGTGCAAACCGATGATGAGTGGATGGACATCGCTGAGTGTCGTGGACTTACTGAAGTTTTTTTCCCTCCAATCGCAGAGCGTCCACAAGCTCGTGAACGTCGTGAGGCAATGGCAAGAACCGTATGCCTGCAGTGTGCAGTGTTAGATACCTGTCGCACCTATGCGCGTGAGAATCATGAGTATGGTTTTTGGGGTGGAGAGTCTGAAGAAGAACGGCATGCCGCCGGGTATCGGCTCATTGCGCCAATCGGCGTCCGCGCCGTTGCTCAGCGCTAAATCTTTCCCGCCTAGTCACGCGCGAATGAGTGCTGTGTGACTGCGTTTCCCTCGCGTGAACTAGCCGAGCAACTCGTGACCACTGCATGGTCGGAGTATGACTCAACTCGCACCATTGACCATGTGGTTGAAGTCAGCGCACACGTATCTACAAACCGAGTCTTCCGGGTGGTGTTTAACGATTCATCGCACATTGTGGCGAAGATCTCGTCATACGGTTCGTATTTTCTCTTCGCAGAAGATCACGATCGATTGTTCACCAGCGCTCAACTGTTGCGAGGTACGCGATGGGAAGGTTTTCTTGCGGGAGTGTTGCCGCGCGATGGTCACGCTTACACGTGGTACGACGGAACCTACTGGGTCGCGTTTTATACCGATGTAGAACGGGCCATGCAGTTGCCGTCAATCTTGACTGATGATCAGATAGAAAATTTGGCACGTGAAATTGCAGCATTTCACCGTGAGTGTTCTCAGATAGCTGGCAGCTTGCCTGCAACGTCTAATTCAGTTAAAGGTGATGCAATCCATCTGCTTGATCAGCTGTCTCATGAGTTTGCCGCAGAACAGTTTGGATTAGGTCATGACGATATTGAGATCGCCAAGCGGTCAACTCATGAGTTCCTGCTTCACCTTGAACACATCAGATTTGACGAATGGGACAAAATTCCTGTTCTCGTTGACTGGAATCTTGGTAATTTTTCGGTGAAGCATCAGGATTCACAGTTTGAATTGTTTAGCCGCTGGGACTACGACTGGTTTCGAATCGATACGCGAATGCTTGATTTCTATTTTTTCTCGCGAGTGTCGTCCGAGACTGGTGACCGAACATCGTTCACCTATTCCCCACGCACGTTGCTAGAACCTCGTTTCATAAAATTTTTGCGTCAATATCACGAAGTTTTCCCGCTTACACAACGGGAAATCTTGTTTCTCCCGTGGGCGTACCGATTCTTCATTCTCAATTACGTCATTCGCGAGGGTGCAAAGTTTTTTCGGGAAGACATCAGTGTGAAATTTCGTAAGGATGCGGTTCGTATCTATCTGCCAATGCTCGACGACTTTGACGCTTCGCCATTGCTCACGGTTTTGGACTAAAAGTCAGTCAGCAATCTTGCGCATTGACTGTTTAAACCACTTACCTTTTTCGACGTACACCTTTGCACCAAATTCAATATCTGACGAGCGTGCACGACCCTCCTTAATGACTGCTGGTGCACCGACTGCAAGTGCTCCTGGTGGAACGATTTGATCGTTCAGCACCACCGCGTTCGCCGCAACAATTGCACCTGTGCCAACTCGGACTCGATGCAACACAACCGCACCTGACGAAACTTGAGCACCATTTTCAATAATGCAGCACTCAAGATGAACGATGTGGCCGATCACGCAATCATCGCCAACAATGGTTGGATCCTGTGGCGTGGTGTGGATGACGGTGTTGTCCTGGATGCTGGTTCGCGCACCGATCTTGATGTACCCATCATCGCCACGCAGTACGGCACCTGGCCAGATGGTTGATTCAGGCCCAATTTCGACCGAACCGATAATCACCGCATCAGGGTGAACGAACGCAGTTTCGTGAATGTTTGGAACTTGGTCTCCGAGTGCATAAATCGCCATTCGCCCACCGTAGTGCGCACGAATATGGCGTGCGTATTGGGGAAACTCACTTTTCGCAGGTACCGTAGAGCCCCATGTCTAAGCGCATTGATATCGAATTGACCAGTAACCGTGGAGATGGAACGTGGACGTGGCGCGCAGCTGGTGCCAAGACCCCTAAAGGAACGCTCAACGGTTCAATTCTTGATGCCGGCGCAAAAACCGGTGACACGTTAAAAGTTGAAGCCGAGTTCGATCTTGATGGCGTAGAAATTCTCTCGCTGGTAAAGACAAAAGAAAAAGCAATTCGCGGAAACCTGTTGCAAATAATTGGTTCCGAAAAAGATTTTCAACCAGTAACGCAAAAGCTTGCTGACAAGAGCAAAGACCGTAAGCCCAAGCGAGATGGTGACCGCAAGCCACGACGTGATGGCGATAAGCGTCCACCGCGCGAAGGCGCTGAAGGTGAAAAGTCAGGCGACCGTCGTCCGCGTCGTCCTTCGTTCACTGCCCCACCAGAGTTGCCTAAGCGACCAGCCGCAAAGCGATTGAAGCCCAAGCGCGTTCACCGCGCTGCTGTACTCGACACGCTCCCAGTTGAGCAACGCGGAGTTGCAGAACGTGCACTCACTGGTGGCATCAAGGCTGTTCGCGATGCAGTGAAAGAACAGAACGAACAATTGAAGAAAGAAGGCAAGCCGCTTGTGCCTGCTGAAGGTTTAATTTCAATGGCGCAAGAGTTACTTCCTAAGTTGCGCGTTGCTGAATGGCTCGACAAAGCAGAAGCCGCTAAAGCCGATATTGAATTGCTCGACTTGCGCGATCTTCGCCAAGTTGTAGTTGGTGCCGATGACCCAATGGTCGTTCGTGACGAGACCACACGCTCGCTCGCAACCGAGTTAAAGGCAGCGTTGAAGACGCGTCAAGAGTTTGAACAAACACGTTGGCTCGAAGACATCAAGGCGGCCATTGCAGCTCCGCGAGTGATTCGTGCATTGAAAATCTCCAGTGAGCCACCAAAGGCTGGTCAGCCATTCCCAGCAGAACTGGGTGCGCAGTTGGCAGCTGCTGCTTCGGCATCATTGTCCTCGGAAACCACGCCAGATCGCTTCAGCGCACTGCTTGAAGCAATCGCATTCTCTCCAGTACGTGGTCAGGTGAAACTCGCAGCAGCTCCACCAACCACTAATGAAGCAATGTTGTCGACAGTGAAGCGTGTTGCTCCACTCGTTCCACAGATCGCTTCGTTGTTCGGCATTACCGTTATTCCAGGCGCCAACAGCCCTCGCCCACTTCGCCCAACACGCCCAGTGCGTCCAAAGGGCAAACCGGTTCCTGCAAAGGGTCCCCAGGCAGCGGCACCTGCAAAGGCTGCGGTAACTCTAGAAGTACCGGCGACGCCAGAGGCAACGCCAGCATCTGACGCTCCTGCAGCATCTGACGCTCCTTCAACTTCCGAATAGGACATCTACCGACATAGTCTTGGAACATGTCTGACGTCGTAACTTTTGAAAAGCAAGGTCAAATCGGTTTCATCACTCTGAACCGTCCCGAAGCTCGCAACGCTGTGAACGGCGCTGTTGCGCAAGCATTTGAGACAGCACTTGACCAATTGGAAAATGATCCTGAAGTGTGGGTGGGAATCCTTCGTGCAAATACAGAAGGACAAGAGCGTCCAGTGTTTTGTGCAGGAGCAGACCTCAAAGCACTGAACTCTGGCGAGAACAATTTGTTCACTGAGCGCGGAGGTTTCGCTGGTTTCGTATACCGAGATCGCAAAAAGCCAATCATTGTTGCTGTAGATGGATTAGCAACTGCCGGCGGATGTGAAATCGTCCTTGCAGCAGACATGGTGATCGCCACCACTCGCTCTGCATTCGGTCTTGCCGAAGTAAAACGCAATCTCATCGCAGGTGCTGGCGGTTTGTTCCGTCTTCCTCGCGCCATCGGTCAAAACGTAGCCATGGAGGTGATTCTCACTGGCGATCCACTTTCTGCTCAGCGCGCAAATGAGCTTGGCCTGGTGAATCGATTGGTGGAACCGGGCAAGGCAGTTGAAGCAGCAATTGAACTAGCAAACAAAATTGCACTTTCTGCTCCGCTCGCCGTGTGGGCATCACGCAAAATCGTGTTGGCGTCGGCCTATGAGTCCGATGCAAAACTCATCGAAATGACTAATGCCGAGTTCGGTGCAGTGTTGAAGTCTGAAGACACAAAAGAAGGCCTGACAGCATTTATTGAAAAGCGACCACCTCAGTGGAAGGGTCGCTAGAGGTCGCTTGAGGCAATCAGTAGCCGGGCCTTCATGCCCGCGCGTTCAAACAAATTCTTAGTCAGTCTGTCCCCTGGTAGTGCGTACGCATCGATGCGCGTACACCTTTGCAACTTTGCGCGCGAACGTAGTTCATCAATCAGCGTGGCTCCTGCGCCTAATTCTCGAGCGTTCGGGCTGACGAACACGCGTCGAATCATGGCAACGGTTTCCGAGATTTCCATCTGGGCGAAACCGCAGATTTCACCTGAGGATTCAATGACAAACACCATGTTGTGTGGATTGGCTTGAAAACTGTCGAGTTCCTCACCAATGGGTGGAACTGTCGACAGCAGATGAGTGCTTCCACGAAAAATCTCTGACTCGCGAACGCACAACTGTTCTAATGCTGCAAGCGCCGTCGCGTCTTGATTTACCGCTTGTCGAACAGTGAACAACGTGTCGTTCACTGTGGGGCGATCACAGACTGTGCGGCTGCAATTACCACCGCCCGATTACGGTGAGTGCATTCGTATTCGAAAATGTTGCGAGCTTCAGTCTCGCTGACTGATTGCAGGAGTTCAACAATCTGCGTGCTCGTAAGTAAGTCGTAACCTTCCCGTGGCTCAATGCTGCGCGACACCGACACAACGTGAACTTCCGGTGTTGCAACCGCTAATGGAGCATCCTCCGGTCGTACACGTGGAACCGAATCTGGGTACACCGAATCACGTACCTTTGATATGGCATTCCAAATGACCCCAGGAATCTTCTGCGCACCGATTTTGACGGTGAACTCGCCAATTACTCGCGCGTTACGCACATCCTGCTTGATGCGTTCTGCTATTTGAAAAGAGGGCATGCATCGTCCTCTACAGGACAACCAGGAGCGCTATTGCGGACAAGAAGGAAACACTGAGTGCACTGATTCTCATCAGGACGACGAGGTTGTAGTCGTTCCATTCCGTCTGTCTTATCGTCAACAACAACATCTTCTTCATCTTCTTCAGGTGGAGA
>JBIKHN010000007.1:0-23659 GCA_044362135.1 Ilumatobacteraceae bacterium
TGAAATTCACTGCACTACCTCCGTGGGGCTAACAAGAATCGAACTTGTGACCTCATCCTTATCAGGGATGCGCTCTAACCAACTGAGCTATAGCCCCGAATTGCTTTCGGGGGAAATGAGCCTACTGGCGCTTTCCGTCACCCTCAACCGTGGAAACCAGAACCTCTTCTTCCAGTACTGATACCCGAATTCCGCCTACAAGATCAGTAATCAAGTTGAACATCGTTGCCCCAAGCACCCACACAATGGTCAACAGAGCCACCAACAGCAGCCCGAGCAAAATCTCGTTGAACAACAATTGCCAACCGTTGAACTCGAACGTTTCCCACCCAAACGACATCATAAAACGTTCAATGTTGTCAATGGTTCCCGTTGCCGAGGCAACACTCCATAGCAACACCGATGCGATCAACACAGTGAAGTACACCACCAGGTGGAATGCGAGCCCAACCCTGAAGGCCGACCAAGGATCAATTTCGCGAATAACTCTGGTGACTCGGCGCACTCGTGGCGCACGTGCAGATGTTTTACTCACGGTTCCAGTGTAGGCACTGAAATTGTCCAAGTATCGACAGCATGAGCGAACCGTTGTACACCTTGAGCATCAACACACAGCGCAAAATGTTGCTGATGAGTAGTTGGTATGCGGTAGCCACACAGTGTTGCGTTGTTCAACTGCACAATTTCTCGTGCAGTGGATTCACCGCCATATACCGCTGCAAGCACGCCGACCTGGCTGATAATTCGTGCTCGTTCAGCGTTAATCAGATGACGTCCTACTTGGGATAACGCGACCAGCAGCAACATCATTGCTGCAAGTAAGAGCGCAACGGTAAGCGTTGCACTACCCCGCTCGGTTGGAGGACGTGTATCTATGCTTCGTCGTGAGAGAGAACGAGTGCTGCCGAGGCAACCACTTGTCCGTCGTCCATGCTCATGATGCGCACGCCGGTTGCCGCGCGACCTTGGCTGGAGATTTCTTTCACTGGGGTGCGAATGGTGGTTCCACCCGAAGCAACTACCACGATGTCGTCGTCGATTCCCGCCATAAATGCGGCCACTACGTGACCTTTTTTGCCGGTGAGTTTGATGCCGATCATCCCCATGCCGCCTCGGCCCTTGCGGGTGAAGTTGCTGACTTGGGTGCGCTTGCCGTAACCCGATTCAGTGATGATGAGAATTGCTGAATCATCCTTGGCTACGTCACACGACACCACTTCATCGTTTGCGCGCATTTTCATTCCTCGAACACCCGCAGCCGATCGACCCATTGGGCGAACGCCTTTTTCAGAGAAGCGAATGGTTTGACCGTCACGCGTCACCATGAACACGTCGTCGCTGCCAGAAGTTTCAATCACACGCACGAGTTCGTCCTTCGGACGCAACTTCAAGGCAATGAGACCGTCGCGGCGGCTTGAGTCGTATTCATTGAACGGCGTCTTCTTGACTTGTCCTTCTTTGGTTGCAAAGAACAAGAAACGTTCGCCCGGGAACTCGCGAGTGTCAATGATTGCCTGAATTGATTCGCCTTGGTTCAACGGCAACAAGTTGACAATGGGAATACCTTTTGCGGTGCGATCGCGCTCTGGAATGTCGAGTGCGCGCAATCTATAAACACGCCCCCTGTTCGAAAAGAATAAGAGGTATGAGTGTGAAGTGGTGAAGATGACATTGCTCACGATGTCGTCCGACTTCATTTTGGCACCACTAACCCCCCTGCCACCACGACCTTGTGTGCGGAATGAATCTGCTGAAACGGCCTTAATGTACTGAGCCTGCGTCATCACGATGACGAGTTCTTTGTTGTCGACCAAGTCTTCAACGCTCATTTCGCCTACATCGGCAGCAATTTTGCACACGCGTGGAGTTGCAAAGGCTTCGCGAACTGCGGTGAGTTCTTTGGAAATAACCGCGCGCAACTTCGTGTCGGAATTGAGGATTGATTCGAGTTCCTTGATGCGAGCAAGCACGTCTTTTTGTTCGGTTTCCAGGTCAATTCGCGACAACCTGGTGAGTTGACGCAACTGCATGTCGAGTATGTCGATGGCTTGACGCTCAGAGAATTCGTACTTCTTGCCCATCAGTGCTGCTTTCGCAGACGCAGCGTCATCGCTCGCGCGAATTAATTTGATGATTTCGTCAATGACATTGAGTGCCTTCAAGCGGCCTTCAAGAATGTGGTTGCGGTCGTTTGCTTTTTGCAGACGGAATTTTGAGCGTCGTGTGGTGACTTCTATTTGGTGATCAACATAACCAACAAGTGCATCGCGCAAATTAAGTGTTCGTGGAACTCCGTGCACAAGTGCAACCATGTTCACAGGGAAACTTGTTTGCAATTGGGTGAGTTTGAACAAGTTGTTCATGACCACATTGGAGTTTGCATCGCGCTTCAGTGTGATGATGAGGTTGGTTTGACCACCCGATGAGTTGTCGTTCACGTCGGCAATGCCGTCGAGATCTCCGCCATCAACAAGCTCCTGAATTCGCGAGGCAATTGCTGAACAACTTGCTTGATATGGCAGTTCGGTGACCACGATGATCATTTGTCCGCGCTTGCCTTCTTCAATGCTGACCTTTGCGCGAATCTTGATGCTGCCACGGCCGGTTTGATACGCGTCTTTAATTCCGTCGCGACCAAGGATGAGACCGCCGGTTGGAAAGTCTGGGCCCTTCACAAACTTCATGAGGTCGCCAGTTGTTGCTTCAGGGTTGTCGATGAGATGCAACGTTGCATCCACTACTTCGCCCAAGTTGTGCGGTGGAATGCTGGTGGCCATACCTACGGCAATGCCTTGGCTTCCGTTCACCAACAGGTTGGGGAAACGCGCTGGCAAGACGATTGGTTCTTCTGCGGTGCCGTCATATGTGGCAATGAGGTCGACCGTGTCTTCGTCGATGTCTGCAAGCAATTGCATGGCAAGTGGGTGCAAACGAGATTCGGTATAACGACTGGCTGCGGGACCAAAGTCTGGCGAACCGTAGTTGCCGTGGAAATCAATGAGTGGGTGGCGCAACGAAAACGGCTGGGCCATGCGAACCAACGCGTCGTAAATAGCGCCGTCACCGTGTGGGTGATAACGCGCCATGGTGTCACCAGTAACGCGAGCGCACTTGACGAACGGACGGTCGGGGCGGAAACCCTGTTGGTCCATGTCCCAAATGATTCGGCGGTGAACTGGTTTCAAACCATCGCGAACGTCGGGCAATGCGCGCGACATGATGACCGACATTGCATAGTCAAGGAACGAGCGTTCCATTTCGTCTTGTAACTGCACTGGTTGAACCGAATCTGGGTTGACGAACAAATCGTCTTGCCTTGCAGGTGGCTTACGTGGCGGAGTGCCTGAAACGGTTTCTGCTTCAGGTGCAGACTTACTGCTCGCCGACTTATCGCTGCGTGGAGCAAGCTTTTTGGCTGCTGCTTTTTTTGCTGGTTTTTTACTGGCCATTACACACGTCCTTTACGCCTTAGTGCTCGCTAGAAGTCGAGGTTGCGCACGTCGCGCGCATTGGTTTGAATAAATTTCTTACGACTTTCCACATCGTCACCCATGAGCACGCTCATGATGTCTTCGGCGAGTGCGGCTTCGTCAACATTGACTTGCAACAACGTGCGTGAGTCGGCCGACATGGTGGTGCTGCGAAGTTCTTGCCAGTCCATTTCGCCAAGACCCTTCAAGCGTTGGAATTCCTTCTTGTGGTTTGGGTGTTCGGCAAGGAACTTTTCTTTCGCTGCGTCGTCTTTGAGGTAAGTCTTTTCTTTTCCAATTTCGGTGGAGAACAACGGCGGTTGCGCAATGTAGATAAAACCGTTTTCAACCATCGGCTTCATCTGACGATAAAAGAACGTGAGTAACAGCGTGCGAATGTGGCTGCCGTCCACGTCGGCGTCGGCCAAAATGACCACCTTGTGATAGCGGGCCTTTGACGCATCAAATTCGTCGTTACCAATGCCGCCACCAATTGCGGTGATGAGTGTTTGAATTTCGGTGTTCTTCAACATCTTGTCAAGACGTGCACGCTCTACGTTCAAGATCTTTCCACGAATGGGCAAAATTGCTTGCGTCCGTGGATCGCGTGCATCTACTGCCGTGCCACCTGCTGAGTCACCTTCAACGATGAACAATTCGGTTTCGCTTGCATCAGTGCTGGTGCAGTCTTTCAACTTGTCGGGCATGCCGGCACCCGCGAGTGCGGTTTTGCGGCGCACTGCATTTCGTGCGTTCTTTGCAGCAAGCCGAGCTTGCGCGGCAGCGATTGCTTTTTTCACTATGCGGTTTGCTTCGGTTGGGTTTTCTTGCATCCATTCTTCGAGTCGTGCATTGGTTTCTTTTTGCACAAACGAGCGGATGGAGACGTTACCCAACTTTGCTTTTGTCTGACCTTCAAATTGCGGCTCGCGAAGTTTTACCGCAACAATTGCAGTAATGCCTTCGCGAATGTCTTCGCCCAGCAAGTTGTCGTCTTTTTCTTTCAACGCATTTGATGCACGTGCGTATTTATTGACCACCGAAGTGAGCGCCGTCTTGAAACCTTCTACGTGCATGCCACCTTCAACGGTGGAAATGCCGTTGGCATAACCATAAATACCCTCGTAATAACCCGTATTCCATTGCAGCGCGATATCCACGGTTTGTTCGTCGTCGCTGCCTTCGTAGTGCGCGACCTTCGTAAACAACGCTTCGCGCGACGCGTTTAGGTGCTTGATGAAGTCAACAATTCCACCTTTGTATTGATAGGTGATGGATTGTTTTTTGTCGGCTCGTTCATCATTAAAGACAACTTCTAAGTCCTTATTCAAAAATGCCATCGTTTGCAAACGCTCGGTGACGGTGCGTGCAACAAACTCCACGCCTTCTGAAGCGAAGATGGTTGGATCTGGCCAGAACGAAACCGTGGTTCCTGTTACCGACTTGTTTGGTGATGCACCAATCTTTGACAGTTTTGCTTTTGGTTTTCCACCATCAACAAATTCCTGGCTGAAGCGTTCGCCGCCACGATCAACGACTGCAACCAGTCGTTTTGATAGTGCATTCACTACCGACACACCTACGCCGTGCAGACCACCGGAAACTTTGTACCCTTCGCCGCCAAACTTTCCACCGGCATGCAACACGGTGAGCACCACTTCGAGTGCGCTCTTGCCTTTGTGTTGGCCTGATGTGTATGGGTCGACAGGAATTCCGCGGCCGTTGTCGCTGACTGCACAGCCGCCGTCGGCAAGCAACGTAACCGTGATTTTGTTGCAGTATCCGGCCATTGCTTCGTCAACAGAGTTGTCCACAATTTCCCAAATGAGGTGATGTAGACCGGTGAGTCCTGTGGACCCGATGTACATACCTGGGCGCTTACGAACTGGGTCGAGGCCTTCGAGTACTTGAATGTCTTTTGCGCCATACGACGCGGAGCCGGCTGTAGCCGATTTTTGAGCTTTGGTGGTTGCCATCACTTACCTTCTGGGAGAGCGCCGAAAAAGCGGCGAGACACACGATTGAGCAACATAAATAACACGGCTTAGTCTACCAATTACTTGCTACGTGAATTGCGTTTTACGCGCACATCAATACCAACAATGTTGCTTGATGTTGCTGCCGACAATGTTGCAAGAAGTTGAGGTTCAAGAAATCGCATTTGCGTGGCCCATGCAGCTTCGGTCACTTCAACGAGTAATCGGGAGTGTTCAAGTTTGATGGGAGCAACATGTTGCGCAACATGTTCGCCAACGAGTGTGACCCAATCGGTGAACACACTGTTCACCACCGATGCCGGTTCCGAGCCAAGGCGAGACAACAGCGCGTTCAGTTCGGTGGACAGACGTCCAAGACTGCCCATGCTGGCGTCAGTTTGTCGATCCTCGTCGAGGGCTTGATCGGATGGATTGTTGAAGTTGGTCATGTGGGAAAATTGTCCTCTGTGGTGCTGTCTTGAACGACAGCGCCCTGTTGAATACGCACAATACGGTCGGGGTGAGCGGCCTCGGGAAGGTAGCCCGCTGTAGTAATGAGTACCTGACCCTCGGGAAAGTGACGCAATAAGGCTGCAGCCCGGCCGGGATCGAGTTCGGACAGCACGTCGTCCAAAATGAGCACCGGCGGGGAGCCAAACTCTTCGGTCACCATGCGGTGCACCGCCAGCCGCATAGCAAGTGCCAAGGTTCGTTGTTCTCCTTGGGAGGCGTGCGTTCTGGCTGGCAGGCCGTTAATCAGCAGGTCAATGTCGTCGCGGTGCGGCCCGACCGTGCTGGTGCCACGACGAATGTCGTCCATACGGCAGCTCTGCAGCTCGCTGGCCAAACCAATTCGTCGCCATTGCGGCTCGTATACCAAACCAATCGGGGTGGCTTTTTCCGCGAGCTCCTCATATGCCTTCGACACGCGGGGAGAAATTTGAGCGATGAGCCGTGCGCGCTCATCACCGAGTTCGGTGCCAAGTTCTGACAACTTCGCGTCCCATACATCGAGCGTGCTTGCGATATCGGGTAACAACCTGCCGCCTGCTTGTTTCAGTAGTGAATTTCGCTGACGCAACACTTTTTCAATTTCACTACACAGAGCATCGAGTTTGGGCTGCAACGCCACCAGCGCAGCGTCAACAAAGTCGCGTCGGACGCTTGGCGTGGCCTTCACTAATTCCAAGTCCTCAGGTGAAAACACCGTAGTGCGCAACACTCCTAGCAAATCTCGTGAGCGAGCAAGACGTTGTTTGTTGACTAATGAACGATTACGCCCAGTGCGAACGAGTTCGGTTTCGATGAGCACTTCTCTTCCATCTGCGTGTATCACCGTTGCTCGCAATACCGCACTTTCACAACCTGTGCGAATAAGTGCTTCAGTGGGCACACCACGAAAACTCTTTAGCGTTGCGAGATAGCCAAGCGCTTCAACCAGGTTGGTTTTACCCTGACCATTGTTTCCAACAACGGCGGTGACACCTGAAGTTAACTCAATCGTTGTTGTCGCATAGTTGCGAAAGTTCGTGAGTTCAAGGTGTTGAATAATCACGCTGTCGCTCGGAACGTGGTGTTTATACGGTGAGACGTTGTGGCATCACTAAGTAGAGATAGTCCTCTGCTCCAACTCCACGCAGCACCGCTGGTCGTTGCGGGTCTGTGGTTTGAATGGTGATTTCATCGCCGGTCACTGCTTCGATTCCCGCAGCAAGATATTCAGGATTGAACCCGACAGTCATTTCGGTTCCTTCAAGCGAGCAATCAATTTCTTCTTCCGAATTGCCGATGTCTTGCGTAATCACTGACAACTTCAACGAGGTCGCGGTCATTTCTAGGCGAACCGGTGTGGTTTCACGTGCGAAAATTCGGCAGCGGCGAACTGCTTCAAGCAATGCTTCGCGAGCAACCGTAAGCGTGTTCGGGTATGACGGCTGAATAAGTTGTCGATAGTTGGGAAACTCAACTTGCAACAAACTGGTTGACAGGGTTGCGTTTCCGACTGAAAATGTTGCTCGGTCTTCTGCGAGACACAGCGCAACTTCGTCACCTTGGTTTAACAACCGTTGTAGCTCGCCAAGCGCTCGACTAGGAATGACCACTTTTTGACCATGTCCCAACACATTGGTTCCTGGCAAATCGCGGACAGCCAAACGGTATGAATCGGTGGCAACCAAGCGAAGGCCTTCTGGTTCGGCGGACATTAAAACTCCGGTCAGTGGCAATCGCTGCATGTCAGAGCTTGCTGCGCGAACAACTTGTCGAAGGGCTTCGCTGAGCAATGCTGCCGACAGCGTGACCGGTGGCGCGCTCGCCAACGGAATGTGTGGAAAATCGCTGGCAGCAAAAGTTGCAACTGTCGTTTGAGCACGGCCAGATGAAATATGCACTTCTTCGCCAGCTGATTCAAACGTAACCTTGCCATCTGCTCCTGCGCGAACAATGTCGCTGAGCAGTTTTGCACTTGCTACCACCACTCCATCAGCCTGGCCGCCAACCGCAAGAACAAATTGCACTGACAAATCGTTGTCTGTACACGACAATGTCAATTGATCACCTGCAATTTCTAGCTTGACGCCGGACAGTGCCGGCATAGCGTTGTTGCGTGTTGATGCAACTCGAGCTGCTGCACCTAATGCTTCAGCCAGTACCTCACGCTCTACTCGAAATTTCATCACCTTGCTCCTTGGCCAATGTTGTTCATTGTTATTTGTGGGTGTTTATTTAAAGATTTAATAACGGTAATAAGGGCTGTGGATTGTGGATGAGCACCATGAACACCAAATGACATATACAAATGATCCCCACAACCCTGTGGGCTGTTCAACACATCTTCCAGTTGTGTAGTTCGAGCACCAGTGCATAACTCATGGTTATCCACCGGTTGCAGCACTGTTGCCCACATGGTTGTCCCCAACATGATTTACGACGTCTTAAATTTCTGAACGAGTTCGGTAACTTGATCGTAAACCTGTTTGCGTTCGCTCATCATTCGTTGCGTTTTATCTACAGCGTGAATCACGGTGGTGTGGTCGCGACCACCAAACAAACGGGCAATTGCTGGATAGCTGAGGTCGGTAAGTTCACGGAATACATACATGGCGGTTTGGCGTGCTTGAACCAGTGGTCGTTGACGACTTTTGCCACGTAATGCATCGACTTCAAAACCAAGATGTTCGGCAATTTCTACCAACAGTTGTTCGTCAGAACGAGGTTTAATCGTTGCACGAGTGAGCAAGTCGGTGAGTAAGTGTTGTGCCAGGGGCACATCAACCTGAGTTTTGTTCAAACTGGCGTACGCGGCCACCCGAATAAGGGCTCCCTCAAGCTCACGAATGTTGGTGGTGACATTGCTGGCAATGAACTCCAACACTTCGTGCGATACCGAGGTGCGCTCACGTTCAGCCTTGTTGCGAAGAATTGCCAGACGGGTTTCCATGTCTGGTGGCTGAATGTCGGTGATGAGACCCCAACGGAACCGACCGCGCAACCGGTCTTCCAAGGTAGGAATGGCGTCAGGCATGCGGTCAGAAGAAATCACGATCTGTTTGTTTGCGCCGTGGAGTGAGTTAAACGTGTGGAAGAACTCTTCCTGCAACCCCTCTTTGCCCTCCATGAACTGGATGTCGTCGATGAGCAAGACATCAACTTCGCGGTAACGACGTTTGAACGCAGCAATGGTGTTGCTGCGAATGCCATCAACGTATTCATTGAGGAATGTTTCGGTTGAAACATAGCGAACTTCGTAATGGGCGTAGTTCTGGTGTACGTAATACCCAATTGCGTGAAGCAAGTGAGTTTTACCGAGTCCTGCTGAACCATAAATGAACAACGGGTTGTACGAACGACCCGGGGTTTCGGCAACACGCTGAGCAGCCGCAAGGGCGAACTGGTTTGACGTGCCTTTCACGAAGGTTTCGAAGGTGTAGCGAGGATTAAGCCCCACAGCCATGCCCTTGCCGCTGCGACTTTTGAGAGTGGTGGTTTCCGATGCCTGGCGCAGAGAGTTGTTCAGTTCGGCCGGCAACTGGTCGGGGGTGTTGGTGGTGGACAACTGCTCGTTGACGTCGGCAGCAGTGTTGGTTTGAACATCGATCAGTAATTGGCGCTCACTTGCCCCAACTTCATCCAAAGCATCGCGCACCAGCGACATGTAGCGAGTCAGGATTCGTTCGCGAACATAGGTGTTGGGAACTTGAAGACGAAGACTCATCTTGTCGTCGGCAACGGCAACGGCGTCGTTGAAAGTAGAGAACCAGACCGCTTCAGAAACTTGAGCACGCAAAACCTGAGCAGTTGCACGCCACACGTCGTCATGGTTTTCAGTGCTGCGAGATTCGACGTGTAGCTCGTTTTCCATAGTTCCTCTGTACTGATATGTGTGCTTCATGTGGCGTGAAACCCAATGGTGTTAAGCATTTCCGACGAGCGGAACCCGTGTCATATGCCGTCCACAGCACTGTCCACAGGGTGTGGACGCCCCTGCCGACACGAGGCAGGGGAAGCGAAGGTAGCAGGTTTTCCACAGGCATAAAAAACCAGGTTTTGCCTGTAGAGTTCTTGCCGTTGTAGTCCCATCGTTCAGCCCAATAGGTTGTTCGTCCAGAGTTGTCGAGATCATCTCGGCACCGAACCGAGGAGGCGTGCGTGAAACGCACTTTCCAACCAAATAATCGCCGTCGTGCCAAGAAGCATGGCTTTCGCCATCGTATGAAGACCCGTGCCGGTCGCGCCATTTTGAAGTCCCGTCGCGCCAAAGGCCGACACAAGCTTTCGGCTTGATCGGCCGGATACGCCAACGGGAGGTCTTCTCCCGACTGTCCAAAGAGGGAACATATGTTCGCTCAAATGGATTGTGGTGTCTGATGTTGACGGACTCTTCCCTGCAGAATGCCCATGTGGGCTATGCCATTGGCCGAAACGTGGGCGGAGCCGTGCTGCGCAATCGGATTCGACGCCAATTGAGGTCGCTTCTTGAAGCCAAGTCCGATCAATTGCCGGCAGGTTGGTATTTGGTCGGAGCCCAGCCACGGGTTGGAACCATGTCTTGGACGGAATTGGGTGCCGCCGTTGATCAGTTGGTGGCAAAAGTGGTGGTTTCATGACGTTGACCACCCCACACACCAGCGTCACCACGAGTGATCACCCAACCACAAGGAGCCAGCAAGCCATGTTGCGTGCTATTCGCTGGTATCAGTCGCTTCGCCCGGGGTACCCATCTAAGTGTCGATTTTTTCCGTCTTGCTCAGAGTATGGCCATGAAGCCATTGCCGTGTTTGGGGCCCGGCGGGGAGGGCTGTTGACCGTTCGTCGCCTGCTTCGTTGTCGCCCGTTTGGCCCATCTGGGTTCGACCCCGTTCCACTCCCCGATGAATCAACTTCGGTATCGCCTACCGTCTGTTGCACCGATAACACGAAAGATTGCTGACCCATCATGTTTGAACTCGCCGCGCGACTGATCTCCATGTTCTTTGCATGGACCCACGACTACGCCCTCGCCATTGGCCTTGTGGCCGTGGTGGTGATGTTGCTGATTACGCCACTCACACTGAAGAGCACTAAAGGCATGTTGGAGATGCAACGCCTGCAACCAGAGATGCGTCGCTTGCAAGCGGAGTTCAAAGGCGATCGCCAAAAAATGAATGAAGCAATGATGAAGATGTATCAGGAACACAAAGTGAACCCGATGGCATCATGTTTGCCGATCGCGGCTCAAATGCCGGTGTTCATCATCATGTTCCAGGCATTAAACGGTTTGATTTCAAAAGCAGCAGACGGAGTGACGTTTGCACCGAAGTACTTGAACAAAACTTCGGAGCTCTATAAGTCGTTGGTCGGTCAAACCGAAATGGTGTCATTTGGTATCGACCTGGCGTTAAAACCAGTTGATGCAGTGAGAGACAACTTTGCTACAGGTTTGATTTATGTGTTCCTTGTTGCTGCACTTGCAGCCTTGTATTTTGCTCAACAAAAGATGGTGGCATCACGCACGGTAAGCCCAACCATGTCGGCAACTCAAGCGAAAATAATGCAGTATTTGCCTGTATTTTTCGCCTTTTTTCAGTTGTTCTTGCCAACCGGTTTGATTGTGTACTACATGGTGCAAGCAGTCATTCGCATTGTTCAACAGCAGTACATCACGAAGCGTTTTTACGGCAACGATTCGTCGCTTGGACGGCAAGCTCAAGCTGCGGGTGAACGTGCACGCGAAATGTCAAAGGACGACAAAGAGTCAAAGAAGTCGAAGAAAGAAATAACCGACCCAAAAGCTCCGTTTGTGAGCAAGCGAGTAACTCCGCCAAAAGGTGGATCCTCATCGGCAAAGCAGTCAACTCCTCCGGGTAAAAACCGAAGCAGCGCGATCCCGCGCAAACCAAAAAAATCGTAAGTCATCACACGTAAGGACATCGTTATGGAATGGGTAGAAACCACAGCAGAAACCATTGAGTTGGCAAAGAACTTGGCACTCGATCAGTTGGGTGTCGCAGAAGACGACGCTGAATTCGAAGTTGTTGAAGAACCGAAACAAGGTCTCTTTGGTCGCACTCGCGGAGAAGCACGTGTTCGCGCACGTGTTCGTCCGAACAGTGTGCGCAACAAGATCGATCGTCGCGACAAGTCGGCAAAACGTGGACCTCGCAAAGACGGAGAAGCCAAAGGTGGACGCGGCGAGAGGTCCTCAACTCCTCGTCCGAAGCGCGAGGCCACCCCGCGGACTCCACGCCCGGATATGCCACCTGTAGACCCAGCCACTGTAAGTGCTGCTGCAACTACATTTCTTGAAGGAATGCTTGTAGCTGCTGGCCTAACCGGTTCGGTTTCGGTTCAGCAGTCAGGCGAAGACATCGACATCAACGTGATTGGCACTGATGTTTCGGTATTTGTGGGCACAAAGGGCGCCACGCTGATGGCCGTTCAGGACCTGACCCGCGTGGTGAGCCAACGCCGTTTGGGTGATCATGACACACACCTTCGTGTAGACATTGCCAGCTATCGCGAGAAGCGTCGCGAAGCCCTCAGCCGCTTTGCTCTCAAGGTGGCAAACGATGTGCTTGCAAGTGGACAACCACGAGTTCTCGAGCCAATGAACTCTGCAGACCGCAAGATTGTCCACGACACACTTGTGGAGTTTGCAGGCATTGCCACCCGTTCGCAAGGACAGGACCCACACCGTCGTGTTGTGGTTGCCCTTGCGGACAACCAGCCAGAAGAGGCCTAACTAGACTGCGCTTGTGGCAGTTCCCCGTCCAGCCGATCATGATGGGCTGATTCGCATCTTCACTGCGGCTCAACGCATTGGTGCGCTCGGCACACAACCTGTGAAAGACATGATTTCCCACGCATGTGCTTTTGCCGACGCTCTCCCGCCATCGGTTCGAACCTGCGTAGATTTGGGAAGTGGAGCCGGTGTTCCGGGACTCGTCATTGCGATAGCTCGTCCAGAAATTCGACTTACCTTGGTGGATCGCCGCTTAAAGCGGACCGACGCCCTGCAACGAGCCGTTAAAGCTCTGGGCATTGAAGAGCAGGTTTCGGTGGTGTGTGCCGACGTGGAAAGTTTTGCGCGGACCACAAACACCAAGCACTCGTTTGATGCTGCGTGCGCTCGGGGGTTTGGTCCACCCGAGTTCACCCTGCAGTGGTCGGCTGAACTGGTGAAGACAGGGGGAGTCATTGTGGTCTCTGAACCTCCACCCGGTTCCCCCGATCGCTGGCAAGGAATAGATCTTGTGGGTCTGGATGTCTCTGAACCCACCCGAATTGGCCCCGTTGCAATGTTCCACGTGGAACATTCATTATCAGAACCTTCTGCCTAAGTCGAAAATGTTCCACGTGGAACATTTTCAAAATGCCATCCCCGCAAAGACCATCCTGCGGCGGTATTCTTGGCTCATCATGAACAAGCCAGGCACCTCCCCATCTGGTCCGTATCCAATACCTCGGATCATTGCTATGGCGAACCAAAAAGGTGGCGTTGGCAAAACCACGACTACCATCAACCTTGGAGCCTGCCTGGCTGAACAGGGTTATCGGGTGCTCCTCATTGACTTGGATCCACAAGGCAATGCTTCAACTGGTCTGGGCCTCAACACCCGAGACATGGAAACCAGTATCTACGATGTTCTGCTGCACGAGACACCTCTTGAGGACTGCCTGGCACCAACTGCGGTAAAGAATCTGTTTGTTGCGCCCTCAAATCTGGATTTGGCTGGTGCCGAAATTGAACTCGTTCCGGCGATGGGCCGAGAAACCCGCCTCAAAAAGGCCATCGAGGCAATAGTCGACCAGTTCGATTACGTGCTTATTGACTGCCCGCCTTCGCTTGGACTCCTTACCGTTAATGGGCTGACAGCCGCCAAAGAGGTCATCGTGCCAATTCAGTGCCAGTACTACGCACTGGAAGGACTCGGTCAATTGCTTCGTAACGTCGACCTGGTCAGCAAAAACCTGAATCCGGGTCTGGGCGTGAGCCGAATCATTTGCACCATGTTTGATACGAGAACCAAGCTTTCCGGAGATGTAGTGAACGAAGTTCGCGAGCACTTTGGTGACAAGGTGTGTCAAACAGTGATCCCACACAACGTTCGTCTTGCAGAAGCACCGTCGCATGGCAAGCCGATCACTACGTTTGATCCAAACTCAACGGGTGCAAAGGCGTATCGAGCAGTGGCATTGGAGGTGAGTGGTGGCGCGCAAATCGGGACTCGGTAGAGGTTTAGATGCGTTGATTCCTACGGGGTCGACAGTGTTGGCGCCGCGCGATGGTGGTGGATCAGGCACAGGGTTGCAGGAAATTTCGGTTTCCTCAATTGACCCAAACCCAAACCAACCACGAAACCACTTTGACGAAGACTCACTCGCAGAACTCTCCGCGTCAATTAAAGCAATTGGTTTGTTACAGCCAGTATTGGTTCGTCCGTCAACTACACCAGACCGATTTGAACTCATTGCGGGAGAGCGCCGTTGGCGAGCCTCAAAGCGGGCAGGCCTTTCCACGATTCCCGCCATTGTGCGTGTTACTGATGATGTTTCATCGGTCGAGCAAGCGCTTGTCGAAAACCTTCACCGTCAAGACCTCACGCCACTGGAAGAAGCAGCTGCCTATCAGCAACTGCTTGAAGATTTCTCCATGACTCACGAACAAGTGGCGTCTAAGGTTGGCAAGAGTCGGTCGGCTATCACCAACTCGCTCCGGTTGTTGACGCTGCCGCCTACGATTCAGCAATACCTTGCAGAAGGTCGACTCTCAGCCGGCCACGCCAAAGCCATACTCAGCACACCAGATCGTGCGCTGCAGGAATCACTTGCGCGCATAGCAGTGGAACAGGGCCTGACTGTTCGTGGTCTCGAAGAGGCAGTGCGTAACGCAATGAATCCAAGTGTGGGTCTTACCACCGTTATTCCAAAGCCTGGCGTAACGGGAACAAAGTCAAAGATTGGAACGTCGGGCAAAACAACGGTTGTTAAAGAACCCGGACTGCATGAACTTGAAGAGTTGTTGTCTGAACACCTCGCCACACCCGTCACGGTGACGTTGTCGGGTAAGCACGGAAAAATGGTGGTGGAGTTTGCCGACCTTGAGGATCTTGAGCGAATTTACCGATTGATGACCGAAGGCCCTGACCTCGACGAGTAAAACCATATGAGCCTTGGGTAGAGGTTCACGGTGAAGACAAACTTGAGGTTGTGCACAGAGTGTGTATAAGTCTGTGGATAACTTTTACAGTGGCTGATTGCTCCATTGTGTAATGGCTTGAGCCAAAGCCGGAACAACATGCGGAGCGTGGACGCTCTCGCCTTCGTCTCCAATAGTGAAGATCACCGCCGGCATCCGTGTTTCACGGAGAACCGGAAGCTGCATGCCACTCACCGCAATTGGTAGAGCACTTTCTGTCGACCGGACACTTTCGGCACACAACTCCGCTGCAGCTTTGCCGCCTGCCGAAACAAACGAGTCGGTTTCATAAAATGCAAAGTGCATTCCATTCGTTGGTGCACTCGACACTCCAATGTACAAATGTGCAGCAAAGGAGTTTGCGGTTCGCGCATGAGCGTGCGGATCTGCGTTTTCAATGGTCATCACATCGTCACCACGGTTGCGTAATTCACGCACTAGCGGGCGAGTGAGACGTGTGTTGTTGTCAAAGCAGCCAATCACAATGCGCGGACGTTCAGTGCTGTGTTGCGCAGTGAGCAAAGTTTCATACTCGCGCACTGTCACAATGCCTGGACCTTCGCCGCTTTGACCACTCGTTCGTTCTAGTGCGCGAAGTGAATTGACTCCACAAATTCCATCGGCAGTGATGCCATAGTTTTGTTGAAACTCGGTTAGTGCGCGCAATGTGTGCGGCCCAAAAATTCCGTCTGCGCGACCACAATCAAAACCTAATTTGGCAAGCACTGTTTGCAATGCTTGGACGTCATCACCGCGCATGTGTGGAGAAGTTAAATACAACAGTCGTGTACCCAACACCCACATGGATTCCACAAGTGTTGTCCATGTGAGATGGTCACACGATCCGGTTACAGGTAAGCCACGAAGTTGTTGAAACTCTGCAACCACCTGTTCAGTGTGAACGCAATACACACCAGGCTCAAACATGTCATGAGCAAGCACGCTTGTAGCAACGAGCCGACGCTGAAGATCGTCTACGGCTGTGCCGTGACTACCTTGCTTTAGCGGGAAGTCGGAAGAAATTCTGCGAGCTCCTGTAGCAACTTGCCTTTACCAACAGCTCCAACCAAACGCTTTGCTGCTTCACCCTTGTTAAACACAATGAGTGTTGGAATGCTCATGACATTAAATCGCATGGCGATGTCGCCATAGTCATCAACATTGAGTTTTGCAATGGCGATGTTGCCTGCCTGCTCGGTAGCAATTTCAGCAAGAACAGGAGCAATGGCCTTGCATGGTCCGCACCATTCGGCCCAAAAGTCAACCAAAATAGGTGTATCTGAACTGCCAATTGTTTCGTCAAAATTTGCAGATGTAAGCGTGGTAATTGATTGAGCCATAACGAGTCCTTCGAAGTTGTGTACTGAAATAGTACTGATTGCGACACCCGAACGCGTGAAATTGCCTCAGGTGTGACCGATTAGTGCTGGTGTTCCAGCCAACGCTCACTATCAAGAGCGGCCATACACCCAGAACCTGCAGCGGTAATTGCTTGTCGGTAAGTGTGGTCTTGCACGTCTCCACAAGCGAAGACGCCCTCAATGTTGGTATAGGTAGAACCTGGTTTCGTAATCAGGTAACCAGAATCCTCCATGTTGAGCACTCCCTTAAACAAGTCGGTGTTTGGTCGGTGTCCGATTGCAATGAAAATTCCCGTGACACCTAGTTCGTTTGTTGCACCAGTTTGTGTATTGGTGAGTTCTATTCCAGTTACTTTGTCGTCGCCGTGAATTTTTGACACGGTTGAATTCCAGATAACCGAAATCTTTTCGTTTGCAAGTGCACGGTCTTGCATGATTTTCGATGCGCGTAAAGCATCACGACGAACAATCAAATGCACCTTTGATGCGAACCTAGTAAGAAACTGCGCTTCTTCAAGTGCGGAGTCTCCACCACCGACAACTGCAATTTCTTGTCCGCGGAAGAAGAATCCGTCGCATGTTGCACAGGTGGACAGACCATGACCGATCAATCGTGGTTCTTCAGGAAGACCCAACATCAGCGACTGTGCACCAGTGCTCACAATGACACTGTCGGCGCTGTATTCCGTGTCGCGAACCCATGCACGGAATGGACGGCTAGAGAAGTCAACACGGGTGACTTTTTCGGTAATGAATTCGGCACCAAATCGCGCTGCCTGCTCGCGGCAACGAGTCATGAGTTCTGGACCCATGATGCCCTCAGGAAAACCTGGAAAGTTTTCTACTTCGGTGGTGAGCATGAGTTGGCCGCCAGGTTGATCTGACGTTGAGCTTGGCTCACCCTCGATCACCAAAGGAAGCAACCCGGCCCGTGCCGTATAGATGGCAGCAGTAAGACCGGCTGGGCCCGAACCAATAATCAAAACCTTGTGATGAATAGCCATAAGAAAAACAGCGCCTTTGTCGTGAGAGGTGACGAAAACTTAGTCGCGCGGGCGACGTTTGCGCATGCCCAATGCACCAAGGGCCAAAAAAATAGCACCGAGCACGAAATAGGCAACCCACACCGCGGTGTCGTGGCTTAACCACACATCTCCAAGCGAAACGAGGGCACGCATGATTCCAATGAGCAAGAGCACGACGCAGAACATGACCCCAACAATGGCCATCGTTCCAAAAACCAGTCCACGGATAATGGCAATGAGTGGTCGCGTGGTGTGATCACGCACAAAACCAAGCCACCGGTCGATGAAATTGACGACGGAAGTAGACCAGTTTGGGTCGGAGAATGGATTAGAAACCATTGAGATCAGGCTAACCCTCGGTGAAGGCCACACCAGCGAGAACACCCTGATATGGGTTCGATGCACTGCAGTTGGCACTCTTTCCCGCTTCACGTATTTTTATCAGGATGAATTGAGCAGGTGTAGAGACCACAAAACTTGCTCGTTCGCGTTTGGTGTTATAACCGCCATCAATGCTGGCACCCCATTGATTGATGTCGGCAGGTGCAGACTCGGCAGATGCAAAAACATCAATAGCCCAGGGTGCATTCTGCATTCCCACTCGCAGGGTTCCTGTGGCTGCTCGGTTGAGTTGGACCACTAATCCAACAAATTCTTTGCTGCCGAAGTATTGATTGTCGTAACACGATGTGGACCACATGGTTGTCGCGTTCCCATCGAGCAAGTTCGGGAGTAACTCATCATTTTCCACTCCATCGTCACCCAGTGGATCAAATGTTGAAATTGATGCAATGGTTGCTGGTTCAATAACGGCTGCCGATTCGGGAACCGCTGCAACTTCTGTCGTTTCATTTCCAGAAACTCGCCACAATGCCACACTCGCAATGAGGCTGAGTGCAATCAGGCCGACAAACATTCTGCGGAGTGCAAACGGCGGTGCGGACTGCGGATGTCGTTGCTCGCCACGCGGTGGCGTAACAGGACGAATTGGTTCGCGAGGAGTGAACATCTCCTCCTCACGAGCAATTCCCGTGGGTGGTGTGAGCTCAGTGGTTTTATCGTGTGCGCCAGTGAGCGCAGAATGCAAGGCAACTTTTGTTTCATACCCAGTTGCGAAACGATGCTCAGGGTTTCGCGACAACAACTTATGAATGATTTTCACAAGTTGTGGTGATAGTGAAGGCCGAAGTCGAGCGAGGTCTGTTGGTTCACGTTGTAAACGAGCAAGAGCGGTGTCAGCGTCCGATTCGCCCAGAAATGGAACCTTGCCGGCCAAGCATTCGTAGAGCACGAGGCCCAATGAATACAGGTCGGATCGACCATCCAAAGGTTTTCCACGAACCTGTTCAGGGGCTAAGTATTTTGCGGTTCCCATCATGATGTTGTCATGAGTGAGATCGGCTTCAGTCGATGTCATTGCTTTTGCAATTCCAAAGTCGGTGAGCAACACTCGGCCCTCTGGAGTGAGCAAAATGTTTCCCGGCTTTACATCGCGATGGATGAAGTTTTTGTTGTGTGCCTCTTCTAGTGCCGCCGCAATTGATATGCCAATGTGGATCGTGAGTTTTGGCCCCAATCGTTGTCGTTTGTCGAGCAACTCACGCAAACTTTTTCCCTTAACGTATTGCATGATGACTGCTTGCTGACCGTTGTGTTCTATGCAGTCATAGACAGCAACAATGTTTTGATGGGTAATTCCCGCACAGGCAATTGCTTCACGCCGAAAACGTTCTGCCAACGTTGCATCATTCACCAGATGCGGACGCAATAATTTCACTGCAACTTTGCGATCGAGGAACGTGTCTTTGGCAAGCCACACCACAGCCATTCCACCGTGAGCAATTTTGCTCTCTAGGAGATAGCGGCCTCCAATGAGACCAGGGAGCACACGTTTTTCATCCATCGCTGTGAAGCGACGCTAGTGCTGAAACCCCTTATGAATCGGGGATATCTCCGCCGAAAACCAAAACCTCGTCGTTACGGTTTGGTGTGGAACGCAACGCCGATGGTTCCGGCACCAGTGTGCGTGCCAATAATTGGTCCAATGTCGCCAACAATAATGTCTCCCGAGTAAATCTCACGGAGGCTCTCTACGAATGCTTCAAAATCACTGCAGTTTGCCTGCAACACCGCAAGGTTTTCAATTGGGCCCGCGTCACGCACTTTTTCAACTAAAAAGGCAAGGGCTTTGCTGCGAGTGCGCTGTTTGCCGCCCTCTTCAACTTTGCCATCGATGATTTCGATGATTGGCTTGATTGACAGTGCAGAGGCGAGCATCGCTTTTGCCCCTCCAATTCGGCCACCTTTTTTCAAATTCTCGAGGGTGTCAAGCGCTCCCCACACCTTGGAGCGCTGGGCAAGGCTTTCAGCTGTGGCCACAACTTCTTCCAAAGATGCTCCTGTTGCTGCAAGCTTTGCGCATGCAATGACCGTGATTCCTTGGCCCATGCTTCCGGAACGACTATCAACGACACGAACTGAAATATGCCCAGCAACTGCTTTGGCGGCGAGCTCGGCACTTTGCATAGTGGCGGATAGAACACCAGACAAAGCAATCATCACAATGCCAGTCGCCCCATCGGAAGCAAGTTTTCGAAACTCTGCTTCAAATTGTCCAGGAGATGGTGCCGCAGTCTCTGGCAAGACCGGCGACGAATCGCACCTAGACCAAAATTGCTCGGTGGTTAAATCTTGTCGGTCAATAAATTCATGTTCGCCAAATCGCACAGAAAGCGGAACGATAGAAATCTTGTGCTGATCGATGAGGTACTGAGGTAGGTCGCAAGCACTGTCGGTGACAATTCGAATGGTCATGTAATTAGCGTACTGCAGGATGGTTTTCGACTGCTTTCACACGGTTCTGCTTGCGCCAGTGTGCAACCCACCAGGACGCGAGCAGTAAAAGCGCAACCCCAGTGGCCAGTTGCCCCAAACCAGCAAGCGCGCTTACTCGGGCTGAAAGGCGAATTCGTTTTCCTACTTGTGCTGTCCCGTCTGGCGTGTACAGCACTACTTCAAGCGGGAACGTTCCATTTGCGCGCGCAATTACCGGAACGATCAGGTCAACAGCAGAGTTTGCATCAACCGTTACCACTTGGGGTTTTTCGGGGAATGTGAGCTTCGCGCTCGACAACGTGACCAGTACCGACAACGGCATGCTGGCGCTATTGCGTAACTGCAACCGAAGGTCACTTGTTTTTCCGCTCAACGTAAAGGTCAGCGATTCAGGCACACTCACAGATGCACGGAAAGCTCGAAGTTGGGCCCTGAATCCTTTGAGGTACTGGTCAAAGCGATCATTGTTGAGCGCATCGCTTTGAATGAGAAGAAGCGAGTCCTCCCACCACATGCGTGACGGTGCGTCTGTTGTCAACATGGAAGTTGTTGACACAATTTCAGAGACAACAGATTGAAGTTGTGGTCGTCGAGACTGAAGGTCAATTGGTGCACCATTCGGCATGGTGAGTGGTGTTGAGGCTTCGGTAGCGCGTCGAATTGAACCAAGCGGTCGCAGCGTTATCTGGGGTGCATTGGACAAAGCAACAAGGAGTGAGTTCAAAAGCACGGGGTTGGGGAGCGACCCATCGGTTGTAGACACGATCAGATGGTGGTCAAGTGGTTGACGCTGACCAACTGCTAATTCGCCTTGTTGAGTAATGATTTCCGCCGCCACAGCCATGCTGGATTGCACCGGGTTAGTGGTGTTGCCAGAAAGGGAGGCTGCCAACCGAGGGTCTGCAACGGCAATTGACACCTTCTTCGTTGCATCATCGGCATACATTGCGCGATATTGCTTGGTATAGGAATCGAGGGCACCAAGCGATTGAGCGGCTTGCGGAGAGAACACCACGTTGGTAAAGCCGGTGCGAGCAAGCAGCGCAATTCCATCTGAATTCAGTGACCGCGTGGAGAACCACGTTCGGGGGTTGATTGTGGCGTCGCCGTTGCGTGAATTCAGAATTTCGACCCCCCGTGTGAGCTGCTGATCAAATTCGACACCAAGCTTTGCTTTTTCGGCGCTTGACGGATCAAAAGGAACGAAAGTAGATGCGAGAACTTGATGCTTAGCAAGCACCGTCTGAAGTTGTCCGAGTAGTTCCGCATCCTGTGGGTTTGAGGAAACCGCAAGGCTGTTTAGCGTTTCAGGCGACATACGCAAGGACATCACACCACTATTTCCATTTAGTGAAGAAACAACGTTGTTCAGTGTGGTGCGAGCGACTTCAGCAAGCGATGTTTCACCTGCTGGTGTTTGGCTAAGCGGGGGATTTACTTCTGCAACAAGGGAAACAGAAAGCGAATTTCTACTGGTTTGGACGGTGATGAAGTTGACAAAGGTCAGCAAGCGACTGGCTTCTCGTTCACCAACTCGTATAGAAAGCGAAACAGGGTAAACACCACTCTTACGCAAGCGCACCGATGATCCGCCTGCGTTGCTACTGAGAAGAGCAATGACGTCACCCGTCTCGTTTGTTCCCAGGTCGGCAAATGGAAGATCGTGAGTCTCAATCACATTTGGTGTGGTGATGCCGCTTGCGGCTTCACGAACGGCTTCACGAGTTGCGACAGCAGTATGCACCTCAACGCGCAGGACCGCATTTCGAGTAGTTCGTAATTCGCTCAGTGTTGCTTTATTGGGAATAGACACCACAAAGCGAAATTGTTTTCCAATCGTGACATTGAAGTTTTGACCAATCAGCCGAGCTTCAATTGCTGATGGAAGCAATCGCGGTGGGGCCAACTCTGCATGAACGGGAGCAGAGAACACGATCGTCGAGATCACGAAGAGCAGGCTTGCCCACCGTGAAATACGGCGACTGGTAGTGCAAGACATCACTATGTGACGGTAGTCGGCAACCTTGTTGGCGGTGGAGCAACCTCTAACCTACGAAGTGTGATTCCTCCGCGATTTGAGCCCGTACTGGCCGAACTTCGGCCTCTTGGCAACATGTTTCGCGAAGCATCCTTTCGTCTATATGTAGTTGGCGGCACTGTTCGCGACCTGTTGCTCGATCGTGCAACCGATCAACTGGACTTTGATCTCACCACAGATGCGACTCCGCCAGACATCAAGAAATTGTTATCGGGATGGGCAGATGCGGTGTGGACTGCAGGCGAACGATTTGGAACGATTTCATGTCAGAAAAATGGTCGAACCTATGAGATCACCACTCACCGAGCTGAGGCGTATTCACCCGATTCGCGTAAACCCGACGTTGTCTTTTCGACCGATATCACCATGGACTTGTCTCGGCGAGATTTCACCATCAACGCCATGGCGCTTGAACTCACTACCGACAACCCCGAGCTTGTAGACCCATTTGGTGGCGCAGCCGATCTTGTATCCCGAGTGCTGCGCACACCGTTGTCACCAACTGAAAGTTTCAGCGACGACCCGTTGCGAATGATGCGTGCTGCGCGGTTTATTTCCACGTTGAAACTCCAACCAGTCGAAGAGTTGGTCAACGCTGTGAAAGACATGCATGAGAGGCTGAAGATTGTTTCTGCTGAACGCATCCGCAATGAACTGGATCGATTGCTCGTTACCGAGTTTCCTAGTTTGGGTTTGTGGTTCTTGGTAGACACAGGGCTTGCAGAACACTTCTTTCCAGAACTGCCTGCAATGAAACTCGAGCAGGACCCAATTCATCGCCACAAAGATGTGCTTACACATACGTTTGCCGTTGTGGAAAATGTGCAGCCAAACGCCGCACCCAATTTTGATTTCCGCATTACACGCCTTGCGGCTTTGTTTCACGACATCGGTAAACCAAAAACACGTTCGTTTAAAGACGGCAAAGGTGTGACCTTTCATCACCATGAAGTGGTTGGCGCAAGAATGTCGCGAGATCGACTGAAGGCATTGCGCTATTCATCTGAAGATGTTGTAGCCATTACCGAACTTGTTGCATTGCACTTGCGTTTTCACACTTACCAAATGGGTTGGACCGACTCTGCTGTTCGTCGGTATGTTCGCGATGCAGGCAAATACCTCACCGAATTGAATGTGTTAACACGTTGTGACTGCACGACCCGCAATGAAAAGAAAGCACTCATGCTTGCCAAACGCATGGACGAACTTGAAGCGCGTATTGCCGAACTTGCTAAAGAAGAAGAGATCGCAGCATTACGACCTGAAATGGACGGTGCT
>JBIKHN010000065.1:0-8050 GCA_044362135.1 Ilumatobacteraceae bacterium
GTTGAGCACTCGCCTGTCAGGCGATGTAGGCGCTTACGGCAACCTAGAGTGATGTCATGAGCAGTAACGAGTCGAACAACCAAAGCACCGGCGCGTTTGGTCAACAACAAGTAAACGATCTTTTTGCTTTGCTCGCCGACTTCAATCCAGTTACATCTGGCGCAAAAGCTGTAGACCAAGCTAAGCGGACTGTTGAATCTCTTATTTCTGCGATGGAACTGTTTGTTCAATCCATGGACAACATGAATCAAGTTGCTTCACGCGTCAATCGTTTGCTCGATGACATTGAAGGTCCGATGCGCCAAGTAATGCCGCACGTGAATGGCGCATTAGGAGCTGTCAACAAGCTCGCGGAAATGTCTGGCGCACTGACAGAACTCAGCAAAAGACTCGGACCACTGATGGCATTCATGCCACAAACGTCTAAGCCAAAAGAGTCCTCTAACCCACCAACCCCTGAAGCGAGTTAACGACCGCGCTTAGAGCGCGATGTCAAGAGGTGCGACTACGCGCGCTGCAAGCGTGCTTGCCTTTTCCATGCGCACGATCTGAGAATCAACTTGATCTTTCACTCCAGACAGTGGCAATACGTTTAGTACGCCTTGACCGTTGCGCAACACGTCAACGAGTTGATCTCCCTGACACAACACAACCGACTGACCACTAATCACAATGTGTGCTGCTGCGATTTCGGTGTCAACGTGGCTGCGCAAGTAGTTGAATACTTCGCGCACTGACTCAAGCTTGATGCCCGCATCGAGCAGACTCTTGATCACTCGAAGCTCGAGGAGGTCGCGATAGCTATACACGCGACGCGAACCGCTGCCGGTTGCGTCACAACCAGATGGCCGAACCAAGTTTGTTCGTGCCCAATAATCCAGTTGACGATATGAAATTCCAACAACTTCAGCCGCTTGTGTGCCGCTAAATCCCTGATGCATCAGGTCAGGCTACGGGCGCTTTTGGAATTTGACTAACCCTGGAAATCCTCAGGGTTTATTGAGTTAATGAACTCGCGAAAATCGTCAAGGATCTCTTCTTCATCGGATTCCTCGGCGGTCACAGAAGACTTTCCGACCTTGTCCATGAGGTCGGATTCAACAAAAACAGGAACCTCTGCACGCACCGCAAGAGCAATGGCATCTGAAGGTCGCGCAGAAATGACTCGCTCTGCACCGTCTACCGCTATGTGGATATTGGCGAAATAGGTATGTTCCTTCACGTCAGTAACCACCACCATCACCACTTCCCCACCCATTTCCGAGATGGTATTGAGCATCAGGTCGTGCGTAAGTGGGCGGTCTGGAACCACACCGCTTAACGCCACAGAGATAGATGACGCCTCTGCTTCACCGATGTATATCGGGATCACCCTTCGTGAATCATCGATCTCACGAATCAGCATGACAGGAATGTTGGATGGAACCTCAACACGAATGCCCTCTAGTTCGGCAGCAAGTCTTTTCGTCATGACGCAATCACCCTATTGCCTACGACTGACGATTGCCACGGAATGACCGTGCAGCAACCTCAACCAGCGTGGACCTCAGTTGCTCACCCAACTCAATCAACTCGTCGAGCATGTCTTCGGCCTGCGCTTTTGAAGTTGGATTCTTGCGCATGAGAATTGGTTGAATTTTGGTCTCGTAAATTGACACTTCTGATTCGGCTTGTCGTTTTAATGTTTTCAAGTTACGAACATCAATTCCAAGATCAGAAAACTTTCGGATGATCTCCAGAATTTCTCGATCCAGCGGTGAATACATTTCCAAATCACCCATCTTGCGAGGCGACACCAAACCTGCTGCAATGATTTCTTTCAACAACTTCTCGTCCATGTCAATTGCAAGCAATAGCTCGCCGCGGTCAATAGATAATGTGTCATCACGCATGGCGCGCGTCTTATGAGGCGCTACTGGAGCCGACGACAATTTTTTTGCTGCCGCAGGATGCGAACCTTGATGAACGACTCCGCGCACACCAGTTGGATCGGTGTCGTCATACGGACGTATCATCCCATCGCTTGTGTCATTGTCTAGTCGGGTGCGAATCACCTTCAACGGCAAATAGTTTTCCCGTTGCTCTCGCAAAATGAATCGAAGGCGGTCGACTTCGGAGTTACTGAACTTGCGATATCCCGAAGGAGTTCGCTCTGGTTCGATCAAACCTTGACTTTCCAGAAAACGGATTTTCGAGATGGTGACGTCAGGAAACTCGTCTAACAACAACCCGAGAACTTCGCCGATGGATTTGTAGTTCTTCTCATCCATTGAAGAACACCATGCGATACTTACCGATCTGCAGTTCGTCGCCTTGCTCGAGTGCCAATTCATCGATTCGCATCTGATTCACATACGTGCCGTTAAGGGATCCGAGATCACGAACGACGTAACGACCGTTTTCAAGCACAACTTCAGCGTGGCGACGGGAGACGGTCACGTCGTCTAAACAGATTGCGCTCTCCGGATGACGCCCAATTGATGTGAGAGCTTCGACAACATAACGATTGCCGCTTTGAGATCCAGAACGAATGACGAGTAAGCCCTTACCTGAATGCAACTCTGCACTAGACAGTGAGACATTGTCTGCAACGCCCGGAGCATCCTGAAGTGGATCTACTTTTGCGAGGACGATTGTTCGCTCATCTGGCTGATCAAGAACTGAGCCGCAGGCCGAGCAGAATCCCGATTGCGGCGGGTTGCGATGACCGCAACTGTTGCAAAACACGTACGACATACCCCTACCGTAGCCCTTTGGCGGCTCTCCCCTTCTGAAGATTGGCCCGCACGATCGGCACATACGACACAGCCGTGTAATACGACAGCGCCAACCCAGGAATTGCGCACAGCCAACCGATCACAAACGCAAGGTCGGCCGTGACATGCGTGCTTCCCGCGAGCAACAAAAACGGGACTGCCATCATTAACAAAAAGGTGTACCACTTGCCGTTATTGCTGACTGGAAAACGCTCCATTCCCATCATCGTTGCGCCCACCATCATGGCCCCAACCAGAACCTCACGTACCAGGATGGCGATACACAACCACATGGGCACAGCACCATCAACCATCACGCTGATTGCACTGACCACAAATAGCACGCGATCGACAGCTGGGTCGAAGACGGATCCAAAGGCCGAAACCTGATCGAACTTTCGCGCAAACCAACCATCCACCCAGTCGGTCATTCCCAGCACACCCAGCAAGAGCGCAGCGGCCGCGCGCTCGTCTTTGGCGAATAGCAAATACAGGAAAAGAGGCAGCACACACAGACGAGCCAGAGTGATGAAATTTGGGAAACTCACTATCCCCGACCACATTGATGGCTGATTGTCTTGCACACAGCGACAATACAAGCATTCGTTGTACTGTTGATGCGATGGCTTCAGTATTTACACGAATCATTGCAGGAGAGTTGCCAGGAACATTTGTGTACTCCGACGAGGTCTGTGTCGCGTTCATGACCATTAATCCGATTGCACGTGGACACCTGCTTGTAGTTCCGCGCGCTGAGGTGGACCAATGGACCGACCTTCCCGATGACATTTCTCAGCACTGTTTTGGTGTGGCCAAGCGAATTGCTCAGGCGCAAAAAGAAGTGCTGCGATGCGAGCGAGTCGCCCTAATCATCGCTGGCTTCGAGGTTCCTCATTGCCACCTGCACATCATTCCCGCCACAACGATCGCTGACGTTTCTTTCGATAATGCTGCTGCAAGTGTCGACTTTGACGACCTTGCTGCGGTGGCTGCAACTATTTCAGCAGCCCTTACCTAAAACAGCGTTTCGGGTTGCTCGTCAGACGCAGACTCGGCATCGAGCGTGATTGCATCGAGCAAATGCGAACCATGATTGCGTGCATTATTCACTTCGGTTGATACTGGGTGATACGAAACAGCTTCATCGGGAATGCCTTGCGCAAGATGTAGTGGAGCGGCCACATCTGCTGAAAGCCACTGCGTAATGCCCTCCTGTGTGAGTAATACGGGCATTCTGTTGTGCACCTGAGACACCCGATCATTGGCTTCAGTCGTCAACGCCACACAGGTGTTGAGGTCTCGCCCATCAACATCTCGCCACGTTGACCACAACGACGCAACCGCAAAATGGGATTCGTGGTCATAACCAGTATCTTTCCCTGGAAAGAAAACAAAAGGTTGCTTTATCGGTTTTCCCGACGTCTTCATCGGCTTCCATTCGTAATATGCGTTCATCGGCATCACACAGCGATGACGACTAATGAGATTACGAAACGAAGGCTTCTCGGCAACCGATTCTGATCTGGCGTTGATCAAACTTGCAGCCCGTGAAACATCTTTTGCCCACACCGGCACCAAGCCCCACGACATCACATCAAGTCGCACCTGCCCCTCAACGCTTCGCAGGACGTACACGTCACTAGTGGGAGAAATGTTGTAGTTCAGTGAAAGATCAGGGCTACTAGCAACTGCAGAAAAGGCTTGAGCCACTTCCTGCGCGCCAGTTTTGCGCACATATCTTCCGCACATGTTTTGCTATCTCAACAGTCCCGTATTGTCGGCGAAGAGTTGGACCAACAGCGGAGTCACGATCAAACCTGGAAGCAGCGAACCCAATCGAATCTTCTTGATGTCCAACAGATTCAACCCGATTGCCATGACTGCTATGCCACCTGTTGCAAACAGTTCGATTCGCATTCGGTCATTGAGTAGAGAATCGAGTTGTGTGCCAAACAATGTCAATGTTCCCTGCACTACGAACACACTGACAGCGCTGAACAACACTCCAACACCGTGAATCGCCCCAAAAATGACACTCATGAAACCGTCGAGCGTTCCCTTGATGATGTACAACTGCGGCGTTGCACCAGATGCATCTTGAATCGCTCCAAGAATGGTCAGTGGACCGATACAAAACAACAGTGTTGCGGTGACAAAACCAGAGACGAATGGGCCCGGATCTTGTCGTTTCGCAAAACGTTTCCGAATTACTTCTCCAATGCCTTCGAGCCGATCTTCGATGCGAAGTACTTCACCGATGACAGCACCAAACACCATTCCAAGCAGCGGGAACACCATGTTGTGCGTTTTCAGCAAGTCGCTCAGCCCTAAACCAAGAGTGATCATTCCAATAACTTGAACGACGATGATGCGCACTCGTTCTGGAATCTTGTCCCCCATCGCGATGCCAACCGTGCCGCCAATAAGCACTGTGGCAGTATTGATTAATGTTCCGAGGCCAACCACACGTCCACGCTATATGACAGTGATCTTGGCGCTCTGCGCCGCAGCGTTTTACGGTGTGGCTGATTACTCAGGCAGTCGCGGGGCCCGTCTTGCGCACGCCGCTTCAATTACCTTTCTCGGTCAGGCAGTGGCTTTTGTGTTCATCGGTTTCTTTCTATTGTTTGCCCAAACGCCAGTGATGCCTGCCGAAAGCTGGATGTGGACAACCGGTGGTGGATTTGGTGGCGCCATTGCTCTGGTTGCGTTCTATCAAGCGATGTCAAAGGGCTCGATGACGGTTATCGCACCAATAACAGCAGTCATTGGTTTATCTGTTCCTGTACTCGCCGGAGTACTGCAAGGCGAACGACCATCATCGCTTGCCTGGCTTGGTATAGCAATTGCAGTTGTTGCTGTTGCTCTCGTTGGAGATGTTCTTGATCGCCACGATCTGCCAACGTCAATGAGTGCTATCTGGATGGCTGTCGCCGCCGGATTCGGTTTCGGAATGATTTTTGTGTGCATGGGTAATGCCAGCCATGAACACGGTCTGTGGCCGTTGTTTGGTCAACGCCTGGTCAGCGTCCCCACTGTTGCGCTTATCGCGTTACTCCAAACGAAACGAATTCATGTTCCCAAGAAGGCAATCGGCTTCGCCATTCTTGCTGGTGTTCTTGACACTTCCGCCAACGGTCTGTATCTAGCGGCAACCAGCATAGGAATGATGTCGCTCGTCTCTGTAATCGTGGCTCTGTATCCTGTTTCCACAGTCGCACTTGCTATGAAGTTTGACCACGAGCGACTCCATCGTTCACAAGCTGTGGGAATCGTGATGGCAGCTGCGGCTTTGGTGCTCGTCAGCATCTAATCAACCAGAACGAATGTGCAGAGTCGGGCTGGCGGGATTTGAACCCACGACCTCTTGTCCCCCAGACAAGCGCGCTAACCAAGCTGCGCTACAGCCCGTATCTTGCCGAGCCTAACGGAACAGTTCGATTACACGCCAAGACAGATACAGCACAAGACCACCCACCAACAGTTTGAAATGCCACGGCAGCGGGACGTCTTCCTCGCCATCAACGCCTGCGAGCTTTTTCAGATCAAGATTCTTGGCAGTAATGGTGCCGTGTGCATTGGCAACTTCAATCTCAGTTGAGCAGTTCGGGCAGCGACCATCTTGCGAAACCGCACTTGGCGCTAGATACTTCGAGCATGGTTCACACCACGGCATGATGCTGTACTTCAGTCCGATCGCTTGCGAACACGTAACTTGATAGGCGTTGATCCGAATTCAAACTTTTCACGGATTGATCGCTCGAGGTAACGGAGATAGTGCTGTGGCAATTCTCTGTTCACGAACAGTGTGAAGGTTGGAGGATCGTTTGCACCTTGCAACGCATACAGCACTCGCGCTCCAGCGCCGGCAGGTTGCTTCTGCTGAGCCTCAGCAATGACACGGTTTACATCTTTTGTCGGAACACGCTTGTGGTAATCGACAATGCACTCTTGCAAAATTGGGAGGAGGCGGTGAACACCTTTACCCGTCAGTGCTGAAAGCTTGAGCACCGGCGCATCTCCAATGAAGTACAACTTCCGTGTCATTTCGGTATCGATATGCTCGCGACCATCAGCATCAAGGGTCTCCCACTTGTTCAGCACCACGATGACCGGACAGCCGGCAGCATCGATACGTTCTGCCAGGCGTTGATCCTGGTTTGTGATTCCCTCTTGTGCATCGATTACCAGCAATGCGACGTCTGACTCATCGACTGCGCGAAGTGCGCGAACAAATGAGTAATACTCGGCAGATTCATCCACCTGACTCTTACGGCGCATACCTGCAGTGTCAACAAAAACTATTGGACCGTCCGGTGTGTCTACCTGAGTGTCGATTGCGTCGCGCGTGGTTCCCGCCATGTCATGCGTAATGGAGCGGTCTTCGCCCACCAAGCGGTTGAACAGTGTGCTCTTGCCAACGTTTGGGCGACCCACAATTGATACTCGTGGAATCCCGGAAACACCGCGTGGAAGTACGACTTCTTCTTCGGTATCTGGAGCATCAACAATCTCCAAAATCATGTCGAGCAAGTCACCCGACTTGCGTCCATGAAGCGCAGACACAGGCACCGGATCACCGAAACCAAGTTTGAGAAAGTCCCAGCGATCTGCTTCGCGCTTATCCGAATCGATCTTGTTGCTGACCACAATGACAGGGCAATTCAGGCGACGTAGCCACAAACCAATTTGCTCATCATCGTCGGTGACACCGATAGCAGTATCAACAACGAAGAGCACCAAACTCGCGGTCTTTGCGGCTTCTTCTACTTGACGACTTACTTTGGCGTCCAATTCGGAGCCGCCTGGCATCCATCCACCGGTATCAACCAGGTTGAACGTCTTGCCAGTCCACTCAACTTCGCGCTCAAAGCGATCGCGTGTAATTCCTGGTTGATCCTCAACAATTGCCACCTGTGAACCCATGAATCGGTTGAACAGTGTGCTTTTGCCAACGTTGGGCCTTCCAACAATGACTACCGTCGGAAGAGCCGAAGGGGTTTCGTTTTCCAATTCGGTTGTCACCCGTTCATTCTACTGTTGTCATTGAAACAATGGTCTGAACTCCAAAGCATGAAAATCACTGCAGTATTGTGTTTCTTGATGCAAAATTTGCCTGAAACTGGACTCAGCGTTGATCGCGTCCTGCTCGCTGCCCCACGCGGCTTTTGCGCTGGTGTAGAAATGGCGATCAAGGCACTTGCTTGGATGGTGCGAACATTTCCTGCTCCCGTGTACTGCTATCACGAAATTGTGCACAATCGAGCCGTTGTCGATCGCTTCCTCAAATTGGG
>JBIKHN010000183.1:0-8003 GCA_044362135.1 Ilumatobacteraceae bacterium
ATGCGTGTAACTAAAGACGTGACCCATATGCAGCGATCCGCTGACGGTTGGAGGTGGGGTGTCAATGGCGAAAACGTGGTCGCGCGATGCAGTGCGATCGAAGGCATAGACGCCCGATGCCTCCCATTTTTCGATGAGAGCGGATTCCAGGTTGTCGAGGGAGGGTTTTTCAGGGACGTTCATCGCGGTTCAACTGTATTGGAGCGCAACTCGGCTTGGCATCTTGTTGCGCCTCTAGGCTTACTCCGTGCTGCATTTGTACGACACCGTTACGCGCGATGTGCGCGAACTGAAAATGCGAGAGCCAGGCAAGTTGGGCATCTATTTGTGCGGGCCAACTGTGTATGGGCCACCGCATTTGGGTCACGGTCGGGCCACTTTGGTGTACGACATTCTGCGCCGATATCTGGAGTGGTCTGGAGTGCAGGTTCGTTTGGTGTCAAATATCACCGACATTGACGACAAAATTATTGACCGCGCGAATCGCGAAAATCGCGACTGGAGCGAGATCACACACAAATGCGAAGACGTGTGGTTTAAGGCAATGGGCGAGCTTGACGTGTTGCGTCCAACCGATATTCCTCACGCCACTGAATACGTAGAACAGATGGTGTCAATGATTGGCGACCTCGTGTCGCGCAATGCTGCTTACACCACCGACGATGGCGTGTATCTCGACATTTCTGCAGTGCCTGACTATGGCTTGCTTGCTCATCAAAGTTTGGATGACATGTTGAGTGGTGGTGGCGATCGTGAAGTGCTTGGTGCAGCACAAAAGCGTCAGTCAGCCGACTTTGCATTGTGGAAGTTTTCAAAACCCGGTGAACCAAGTTGGGAATCACCATGGGGCGCGGGCCGGCCTGGTTGGCACAGTGAGTGTGTGGTGATGAGTTTGGAATTGTTAGGCGAAGGCTTTGACTTGCATTGCGGTGGAGCAGACTTGCGTTTCCCACATCACGAAAACGAGCGCGCGCAAGCCGTGGCGCTTGGAAAAACATTCGCGCAACACTGGATGCATAACGGCTTTGTTGTTGACACCGAAGGCGAAAAAATGTCAAAGAGCCTTGGCAACGTCACCAACCTTGTGGATCTGGTGCAGCACTACGACCCACGCGCATATCGCATGTTGCTGTTGCAAACGCACTACCGCTCACCTGTGAAAGTTGGTCTAGACAACATTGATGCCGCGGTGAATTCACTGGCTGGTCTCGATGGTTTTGCTAATCGCATGGCCAACGCATCGTTGCCAAATGCAGAACCAGATGCAACCGTGATCGCTCAGTTCCGCACCTTCATGGACAACGATTTGGACACATCGTCAGCCATGGCGCTGATTTTTGATGCGGTACGTCGTGCAAACATCGCTACAGAAACTGGTGACACTGCAACCACTGCAGCATTGGCAAGCGCAGTTACTGAAATGACGCATGCGCTTGGTCTGAAACTGCGCGCTGGTGACGACATTGATGCGGCAATTATGGAGCGTGCGAATGCATTAGACGCCGCACGAAAAGCAAAAGATTTTGCTCAAGCAGACGCAATTCGAAACGAACTTCAAGCGGCCGGCTATGTGGTGGAAACCACAAAAGACGGCACGCGAGTGCGTCGCAGTTAGATTCAGTTCCACTCAACATGAACACCGAAAAACCAGTTCGCGAACCGTTGCCACGTGGCTTCTGGGTCATTTGGTCAACCGTTGCACTCGACATGGTGGGCTTTGGAATTGTTGCACCAATCCTTGGTCGTTACGCCGACCGGTATGGTGCAAATGGTTTCCAAGTAGGTCTGTTGTTTGCTTCGTTTTCATTGGCGCAAATGGTGTTTTCACCGATCCTGGGCCGCTGGTCAGATCGTGTTGGCAGAAAACCTGTCATTGTCATTTCGCTCATTGGTACTGCCATCGGCAGCTTTATTACCGGTGCGGCCGGCGCATTGTGGGTGCTGTTTTTGGGCCGACTCATTGATGGCGCATCGGGAGCAAGCGTGTCGGTTGCACAAAGCGCCATTGCCGATCTTGGTGCTCCAAAGCAACGAGCACGAATGCTTGGGTTGTTGGGCATGGCCTTCGGGGTCGGGTTTGTTGTTGGGCCAGCACTAGGTGGTCTAGCTGCACTTGGCGGACCACACGTTCCTTTTTATGTTGCTGGTGTGCTTGCTTCAATCAACGCGGTTGCAGCGATCATTCGCTTGCCAGAAACGAAAACGGTTCGCGAACACATTCCAGTTGAAACGCATGAGCCAAAACAGCGCAACATCACATCATTTGTGTTGATCGGATTCTTCTCAGTGCTTCCATTTGCCGGATTTGAAGCAACGTTTTCGTTGTTCGGTGGATCACGCTTCAACTTGACTGAAGCATCAACGGCCGCAGTATTTCTTGCAGTTGGGTTGCTGATGTCTGCGGTTCAGGGTGGTCTTATCGGTCCGCTTACGCAGAGGTTTGGTTCGTTGAAGTTGTTGCGCGTTGGTCAAGTATTCGTTGCAGTGGGAATGTTGTTCCTTGGCGCAGCAGTTATTTGGCCTGTGCTGATCATTGCGCTTGTGTTCATGGTCATCGGCGCCGGAATTGCAAGCCCTTCACTTACAACACTTGTTGCAAACTCTGCCCCAGAAGACAAACGCGGGGAAGTGCTTGGCTTTCAGCAATCGTCAAATGCTCTTGCTCGTGTCATTGGCCCTCCGCTAGCGGGTTTAGCCTTCGATCACGTTGGCGTCGGCGCACCCTTCACGCTTGGGGCAGGTGTGTACTTGATTGCCATTGTTGTTGCTTCGCGTCGATCTCTTCGTCATACAAAATGAGCGAAGAAACTCGCATGGGCTATCAGCCTGCGCTTGATGGCTTACGCGCACTCAGTGTGATTGCTGTCATTTTGTATCACGCGGGAATTGATTGGATTCCAGGTGGATTCATCGGCGTCGAAGTGTTTTTCGTTGTCAGTGGTTTTCTCATTACGTCTCTAATGATCGACGAGCAACATGTTTCGGGCAAAGTGAGCTTGAAGCAGTTTTGGATTCGACGTGCGCGGCGATTGCTTCCAGCATTGTTCACCATGCTGATTGCTTCTCTCGTCGCGGTGACGTTTTTCGCGAAGGACTCTGCGCCGGATTTTCGTCAGGATGTCTTACCTGCACTTGGTTACTTCTCGAATTGGTGGCAGATCTATTTCGTAGACACTCCGTATTTTGCTGCGAACTCGTTGCCGATGCTTCGACATTTGTGGTCGTTGGCGGTAGAGGAGCAGTGGTATGTGCTGTGGCCCATCGCATTTGTTTTTGTGCTGGGCAACAAACGAATTCCGAGGTGGATTTCGGCAGTAGTTATTGGACTTTTGGCAGCAGCAGTCATGGTGGGAACCGCGCTGGCATTTATTGCCGATAACGAAACCCGTATCAACTTTTTGTATCTCAGCACCATCACTAGGTCGAGCGGGTTGTTGCTCGGTGCGGCGCTGGCATGTGTGTGGCATCCATGGAAAAAGGCAGTTGTACGTTTTGCCAAGATGCGATCGGTTTTCGCCGATGTGTTGGCGCTTGGTGCATTGGCAACACTTGGTTATATCTCCGCTTTCATGCACGTTGCCGACGAGCAGCTGTACATCGGCGGTCTTGCTGCTGCAACAATTGCATCAGCGGTCATTATTGCGGTCGTGGTGCGTTCTGGACAATCACCGGTGAAGCGAGTGCTGTCATTTCCGCTGCTCGTCGAGATTGGCCGGCGTTCATACGGTCTGTACTTGTGGCACTGGCCAATTTTTGTAGTCACGGGTGCGCGACTGTCATCAATTCGTCTTGCATACGCATTAACGGCAACGGTCGTTATCAACGAGGTTGTCTATCAATTTATTGAAACCCCAGCACGAAAAGGTGCGATTGGTAATTGGCTTCGCCAACGGCGACAATTGTCAGCCATGCGTCGCAGACTTCCAATTGCACTTACTGCGGTTCTTGCCATACTCGTCGGCGTAACGAGCGTGCAATTGTCCGGAATTCAGGCACGAGATGTTTCGCTTGATACTGGAAATACAGAAGTGGTGTTTGTTGTGCCGACAACAATGCCCACAACGGCAACCACGACTGTAAACACACCGGTCACCAGCACGACGCTTGCAAAATTGCCAAGGCGTGTGGTGATTGTTGGTGACTCACAAGCCCATTCACTGGCAGTAAACAAACCAAGTGGCATTGAAAAAACATTCGTGATTACAAACGGTTCAATCGATGGTTGCGGCGTGTACGACCGAGGTGTTGGTATTGGTGGAACAAGCGGAAAGTTTCGTCGCAACTTTGCTAACTGCAAAGGATTTGAAACTAAGTGGGCAAAGTCGGCAGCGCAAGCGAAAGCCGATGTTGCGCTCGTAGTGGTTGGTGCATGGGAAGTAATGGATTTACAGATCAACAGTTTTTTGTTCAAGGTGAATACTGTTCCTGCAGACACCTTGTTTAAAACGCAATTACAACGTGGCATCGATGCGTTGCGCAAACAAAATGTTGCCGTTGCACTCCTTGAAGTTGCGTGTATGCGACCAGTTGAATCAAAAGGCGGACCAGTTCCACCGTTGCCTCAGCGCGGTGATGACACCCGAACGAGTCACCTGAACGCGTTAATGCGCGAGGTGGCCGCCCCCGAAAACGATGGGGTGTATTTCGTGAACGGACCCAAGGAATGGTGCTCAGACCCCAAGGTTGCCAACAGCCTGAGTTACCGCTGGGACGGGGTACACGTATACAAACCAGGTGCAAAGCTCATTTTGGAGTCGATTGCGCCGGCATTACTGCAGATTCCTGTTACCCGTACGAAGTAGCACCAGCGCTTACCGTACGGTAACTTGTGCGCATGGCTGAATTTTCCCTTGCTCTTAACGATGACCAATTGCAACTGAAGGACTGGATTCATCAGTTCGCGGTAGACACCATTCGCCCTGCGGCTCATGAGTGGGATGAGCGCGAAGAGTTCCCATGGCCAGTGGTGCAAGAGGCAGCGAAAATTGGTTTGTACGGCCTCGACTTTATTATGAACGCAATGGCAGACCCAAGTGGTCTCACCATGGTGGTGGCAATTGAAGAAATGTTCTGGGGCGATGCTGGTATCGGCATGGCAATCATGGGTTCTGGTCTTGCTGCAGCAGGTATTGCAGGAAATGGAACACCAGAACAAATGATGGAGTGGGTTCCACAGTGTTACGGAACTCCAGATGATGTGAAGCTTGGCGCTTTCTGCGTAAGCGAACCAGATGCAGGTAGCGACGTTTCAAACTTGCGCACGCGCGCGGTATACGACGAAGCAAATGACGAGTGGGTATTGAACGGAACGAAGGCATGGATTACTAACGGTGGCATTGCCAACGTGCACGTTGTTGTTGCTGCCGTTGATCCTGAATTGAAAGGCCGCGGTCAGGCGAGCTTCATCATTCCTCCAGGAACAAAGGGCTTGTCACAGGGTCAGAAGTATTTGAAGCACGGAATTCGTGCAAGCCACACAGCAGAAGTGGTACTCGACAATGTGCGCATACCTGGTCGTTGTTTGTTAGGCGGAAAAGAAAAACTTGATGCCAAACTTGCGCGTTACCGCGAAGGAACGTCAAGCGGCAAGCAGCCAGCAATGGCAACGTTTGAAGCAACTCGTCCTGCTGTTGGTGCACAAGCACTTGGTGTTGCACGCGCTGCGTACGAGTACGCACTTGATTACGCAAAAGAGCGTCACGCATTCGGCAAGCCAATCATCATGAACCAAGCCATTGCGTTCAAACTCGCCAACATGATCACCCAAATTGATGCAGCACGTTTACTCATCTGGCGTGCATCGTGGCTTGCAAAGAACGGCGGCTACAAAAACGCTGAAGGTTCACAGAGCAAGTACTACGCGTCGGAAATGTCGGTGCGAGTTACTGAAGATGCGATCCAGATTTTGGGTGGCTATGGCTACACACGCGAATACCCAGTCGAGCGCTGGCACCGTGACGCCAAGATTCACACCATCTTCGAGGGCACCTCAGAGATTCAGCAACTGGTGATTTCCCGAGCAATCTCCGGCCTGCGCATCGAGTAAAACTAGATAACAACCCGTCAGAAACATGAAATAACCACCCAGGAGCGTGGAACCATGGCTGGTCTCAGGAGCGCCCTTCCCTAAGAGCACCACAAACGGTACTGGGCCAGTCCTCTGCTTCAGAATTGTTTGTTTTCAGGGTCCGTACCATGTACGGTATTGGGGTGAAAAAATTTAATGTGATTGATATGCAAGGATCAATGTTGGCGCCCAGTGGCCGTCGAACACTCATTGCATTAGCGAGCATTAGTTTTGTTTCACCACTAGTCGTTCCGGTCACACCTCTTTCTGCAACAGTCGTGCCAAAGGTTGAAGATGCCTTTGGAAATCAGGTCGTTACCAAATCAAGTTCTCGGCTACTCCGTGTTTTTGTTTCAGTTAATCCGACCACCATCTTTAGTGGTCGTGTGGAATCTAATGGTCAGATTTTTCTTTCGACTCCACTTGTAGTTTCGCGAGGAGCCGTTTCTGCTCTGCTCACGGTAGTGACTCCGCCAACTTCCAAGAGTGGACAACTTATTGTCGGTCCAGGGACTCCTGGCACTTCAAGCATCACGCACCGAACTTCATCTGAGTCGACTCGGTCTTCAGCAGGAATTGCGTCGATAGACAATTCAAGAATTTCTCTACGAAGCAACGTCAGAGCAAATGTCGAAGTGCGTCTTCTTGGTTATTTCGAAGACATTGAAATCCCTGCAGTAACGTCGGGACCAGCAGGACCAGCAGGTGCAGATGGTGCAAATGGTGCAAATGGTGCACAGGGTGCCGCTGGTGTAGCTGGTGCCACAGGTGCAACGGGTTCTGCCGGTACGAATGGTGTTACAGGCGCGACGGGTGCTCAAGGTGCCGCTGGTGTAGCAGGTGCTACAGGAGCTACAGGAGCTACTGGTTCGACGGGTGCTGCTGGTTCTAACGGTGTAGATGGTGCAACAGGTCAGCGTGGTGCAACTGGTCCACAAGGTGCTAACGGTGTAGCGGGTGCAACAGGAGCTACTGGTGCTACAGGAGCTACTGGTTCGACGGGTGCTGCTGGTTCTAACGGTGTAGATGGTGCAACAGGTCAGCGTGGTGCAACTGGTCCACAAGGTGCTAACGGTGTAGCGGGTGCAACAGGAGCTACTGGTTCGACGGGTGCTGCTGGTACTAACGGTGTAGATGGTGCAACAGGTCCACAAGGTGCTAACGGTGTAGCGGGTGCAACAGGAGCTACTGGTTCGACGGGTGCTGCTGGTACTAACGGTGTAGATGGTGCAACAGGTCAGCGTGGTGCAACAGGTCCACAAGGTGCTAACGGTGTAGCGGGTGCAACTGGCGCTACTGGTTCGACGGGTGCTGCTGGTACTAACGGTGTAGATGGTGCAACTGGCGCTACTGGTTCGACGGGTGTTGCTGGTACTAACGGTGTAGATGGTGCAACAGGCGCTACCGGTTCGACGGGTGCTGCTGGTACTAACGGTGTAGATGGTGCAACAGGTCCACAAGGTGCTAACGGTGTAGATGGTGCAACAGGTGCAACCGGAGCTACAGGTTCGACGGGTAGTGCTGGTGTGACTGGTGCTCAGGGTGTGACGGGTGCTCAGGGCGCGACTGGTGCTCAGGGTGTGACTGGTGCTCAGGGTGTTACTGGTGCGCAGGGTGTGACTGGTGCGCAGGGTGCGACTGGTGTGACTGGTGCTCAGGGTGTGACTGGTGCTCAGGGTGTTACTGGTGCTCAGGGTGTTACTGGTGCTCAGGGTGTTACTGGTGCTCAGGGTGTTACTGGTGCTCAGGGTGTGACTGGTGCTCAGGGTGTGACTGGTGCTCAAGGTGCGACGGGTGTGACTGGTGCTCAGGGTGTTACTGGTGCTCAGGGTGTTACTGGTGCTCAGGGTGTGACTGGTGCTCAAGGCGCGACGGGTGCGCAGGGTGCTACTGGTGTGACTGGTGCTCAGGGTGTTACTGGTGCTCAGGGTGTGAC
>JBIKHN010000167.1:0-2770 GCA_044362135.1 Ilumatobacteraceae bacterium
CGTACCAATGTGCACAACGGTTCCTTCACTAGCACCAGCACGTGCAAGCAGCCGATGTACGCCAAGTGCCTTCAATCGCTCATCAATGTAATTCATGGCATCTGGAGTAGTGACGTCGTTTAACGCAACTGCGCGTTCTACTTCGCGGCCATGCAAGCGGAATTCCAGGTCGCCAAGTTTTTCAACACGAGAACCTTCAGCCTTTGGCTTAATCACGACAGCGCCCTGCTTTGGTGGCTCAAGTGTGCGCGCGTGCTTCACCAAGTCGGCAAGGTCGCCCAACACCTTGCGCACACCGTCGCGAGTTACCGCAGACATTTTTGATCCCTTCCACGCATCAATAGTGGAAGCCTCTGCAGCGTCGGTTTTCGTGGCAACAACCAACCGCGGGCGCTCCAACAGATCTGGTCGATATTCGCCCAACTCGTGCAACAAGATTCGTTCTTGTTCCTGCGCAGACATTCCATCCATTGGTGCAAGGTCAACAAGCACGCACAACACACGAGCACGCTCAATATGGCGAAGGAATTGATGACCAAGACCTTTGCCCTGGCTTGCGCCTTCAATAATTCCTGGAATGTCAGCGATGATGAATTCAGTTTCTGCATCGAGGCGAACAACACCAAGGTGTGGCTCAAGTGTGGTGAACGGATAGTTCGCAATCTTTGGCTTTGCTGCCGACACCGAACTGATGAACGTGCTCTTTCCTGCATTTGGGAAACCAACTAACGCAACGTCGGCCATCAGTTTCAATTCAAGTTTCAACCAGCGGTCAAGACCATGCTCACCTTGTTCCGCAAACTTTGGGGCGCGCCGGCGGTTCGACAAAAATCGTGCATTACCGCGACCACCCTGCCCACCTCGCGATGCACACCACTTCGATCCATGCACCGGCAAGTCGGCCAGTACTTCGCCCGTGTACAAATCTTTAACTTGTGTTCCCTCGGGAACATTCACAATCAGGTCAGCTCCACGGCGACCGTGCAAGTCTTTGCCCATGCCATTAACACCGTCACCTGCCCTGCGGTGAGGGTGATCGCGAAATGCCAACAACGAGGCAACGTTGTGATCGGCCACAAGCCACACTGACCCGCCGTCACCGCCGTCACCACCGTTTGGACCACCGAATGCAACCGGCCCTTCGCGACGGAAACTGACGCAACCAAAGCCACCGTCGCCACCGCGAACGTTGAGTTGGGCTTCGTCGACAAATGCACTCATAGGGGGTTTCTAGGCTACTAGTGCAACACCCCGTATATATCGTGAGTGACATATCGTGAACACCGTGAATACACCAAACAACGGCCAAGATCCAAGCGAATCTCACAGCAGAGCTATTGCCTGGGCCAAGACCATGCATGGTTTCGACAATGACGGCATTCGTTTCGCCCACGCCGATTCATGGGCAGGTGCAGGCAGCACGCACATTGTCGACCGTAAGGAGCGTGAAGCGCGCGAACACGACCTGCTCGCTCCACTAGCAACACGTTCATTTGGTGCCGGCAATCGCTCAATGGTCGAAGAAGAAGACCCGTTTCGCACATGTTTCGAACGCGATCGTGATCGCATTCTTCACGCGTCAGCATTTCGCCGACTCGCTGGCAAAACCCAAGTGTTCGTGTTCCCTCAAGACCACCAACGCACTCGCCTTACGCACGCTCTAGAAGTTGCCCAAGTTGCAACCGCAGTATCGCGTGCACTCGGACTTAACGTTGCACTCACCGAAGCCATCGCACTCGGTCACGACTGTGGTCACGGCCCAGGCGGTCACGCCAGCGAAGATGCCCTCAGCCCTTTCATTCCTGAAGGCTTCGACCATGCAGTGTGGGGTGCCGACGTCACGCTGGTTTCTCTTAACTTGTGCACCGAAACACTCGACGGCATTCGCAATCACTCGTGGTCACGACCTGCACCGCAAACGCCAGAAGGCGAAGTGGTGTCATGGGCAGACCGCATTGCATATGTCTGTCACGACTTTGAAGATGCTGTCGCAACAGGAATTGTTTCACCAATCCAGTTACCAGACATTGTGCGCACCTATTGCGGGGAAACCCGCTCCAGCCAACTGCGCGCATTCATCTCTTCCATGATTGCTGCAAGTTTGCACAATGGCCGAGTTGGCATGAAGTCGAACGAAGCCGATGCGCTTGCAGCGTTTCGCAAATTCAATTACGACAACATCTATATGCGTGAGGCATCGCTCAATCAGGCGAAGTCAGTAATCGATCTCTTACGCGCACTCGTGGAGCACTACGTTGCTCATCCGCATCTCATGGCCACACAGCCACATCAAGAAATTTCTCCGTCACAAAGCGAACAAGCATTGCGCGACGCAGTTGCTTACGTTGGCGGAATGACCGACAGGTTTGCATGCCGACAAGGCGCAGCATTACTGGGTTGGGAACAGAGCAGACTCCCTCAGGGAATCGATACGCACTAAAACGCGAGAAGCGTTAGACAGCTGGAAGAACGTCAACGACCTTGCGGCCACGACGTTCGCCAAACTTCACGCTGCCGTGTGCAAGAGCGAACAAGGTGTCGTCTTTGCCAATGCCAACGTTTTTGCCAGGGTGCACTTTGGTGCCGCGCTGACGAATGAGAATTGTTCCAGCGGTGATCTTGGTGCCGTCAAATACTTTTACTCCAAGTCGTTGCGCGTTTGAATCGCGACCGTTTCGTGTAGAACCGCCACCCTTGGTCTTTGACATGATTCAGCCTTTCGCAATGCTGGTGATTTCAATCACCGAATACTTTTGACGATGTCCGAAGC
>JBIKHN010000067.1:0-7884 GCA_044362135.1 Ilumatobacteraceae bacterium
GGCTGAAAGGCGCTGTCTCGCCCGGCGCAGTGATCGCTAATTGGAACACTCGACCCGTGTGAGTTTCTGCCCAGTACAACGTGTTGCCGTCTGGCGAAAGACCGATGCCGTTTGGTGAGTCTGTTGGAAACACCACTTCCTTAATCATGGAGCCGTCAGTTTTTGCGTAATAGATGCCGCTCAAGTCGGCATGACGACCATGTCGAATGCCGTGATCGGTAAACCACATGCCGCCGTGTGCATCAAACACAATGTCGTTTGGCCCGCGCAACTTGTTGCCATTGCATTCGGTGTACAGGTCTTTCAGTTCGCCGGTTTCCATGTCGTATCGCTGAATGCGTCCGCCGATGTAGTCGGCTTCAACCATTGGTCCTGGAAACGTGAGTCCAAGGAAATCCACTTCACCGAATGAACCACCGTTGTTGCAAATGTACAAACCGCAATCCGGTCCGAATGCGATTCCGTTTGGACCACCGAGAACTTCAACAATGGTTTCTTTCGTGCCGTCTGGCTTTACTCGCGTAATTTTTTTGCCAAACATTTCAGTCAAGATCACACTGCCATCGGGCATCGCAATTGGACCTTCAGGGAAACGGAGACCAGATGCAATTTCAGTAAATTCAGCCATGGGCAAACATTACGCCTTTTTTGAACGGCAAATTTACGGGGCTAATCACCCATCTGCAGTTGTTCAAGTTCTTCAACGGTCATCAGCACTTCGCGAGGTCGTGAGCCTTCGCTTGGGCCTACAATGCCCCGAGATTCGAGCAAGTCCATAATGCGCCCAGCACGAGCGAAGCCGATTTTCAGCTTGCGCTGCAACATTGACGTTGAGCCCTGCGCGCTGCGCACCACCAAGTCCATGGCCTGACGCAACAATTCGTCGTCATCAGCGTCTCCCGTAGTTCCACCAAACAGACTGTCGCTCGCGTTGCCATTTGCGCCTTCGCCGTCAACGCCCGACACGTACACCACTTCAGGAGCCTGCCTGCGCCAGTGAGCCACTACTTTGCGCACTTCGCTTTCGTCTACCCAAGCCGACTGCACGCGCTGGGCAACAGAAGTATTTCCAGGCAACAACAACATGTCACCCTTACCAATCAGTTTTTCTGCGCCTGGTTGATCGAGAATGACGCGGCTGTCAGTAAGGCTTGAAACCGCGAACGCCATACGTGCAGGAATGTTTGCCTTAATAACACCGGTGATGACGTTGACGCTTGGACGCTGCGTGGCAACGATGAGGTGAATACCAACTGCACGAGCCTTCTGCGCAATACGCGTAATGCAGTCTTCAACATCGCGAGCAGCAACCATCATCAGGTCGTTCAACTCGTCCACCACAATCAAAATAAAAGGCATGCGCTCGAACGACTTCTCGGCGCCTTCTTCGCTTTCCAACTCGCCGCGGTCGTACGCGGCGTTGAAACCGGTGATGTCACGGAAGCCAGCTTCGACCAACAGGTCGTAGCGACGTTCCATTTCCTTCACTGCCCAACCCAGCGCATTCGCTGCTTTCTTCGGGTTGGTTACGGGTGGCGTAAGCAGGTGAGGAAGACGTGCATATTGCGCCATTTCCACTTGCTTCGGGTCGATCAAGATCATGCGAACTTGTTCTGGTGTCGAGCGCATGAGCACCGAGGTGATGATGCAGTTAATGGCACTGGACTTACCGGCACCAGTGGTACCTGCAACAAGCATGTGCGGCGTGGTGGAAATGTTCAAGAACACCGAACGACCAGCAATGTCTTTACCGACACCAACGTCGAGCGGGTGCATTGCAGCGCGAGCTTCTGTTGACACCATGAGGTCGCCGAGTGAAACCAATTCGCGCTGAGCGTTTGGTACTTCAATACCAATTGCCGACTTGCCAGGAATTGGCGCAAGAATTCGCACGTCAGTTGCAGCCATGGTGTACGCGATGTCTTTGGACAACGAAGTCACCTTCGCCACCTTCACACCGCCACCGAGTGACAATTCGTAACGCGTAACGGTTGGGCCGCGTGTGTAGTCAACCAATTCGGTTTCTACGTTGTGTTCCTTCAACGCATTCACCAAAATCTCGCCGCGCTCTTCCGTTGCCTTTACGTCAGCTTTTTCGTGACGCGTAATGGTGAGCAAATCTAGGTTCGGCAATGTCCATACACTTGGCTTCGCGCCTGGGCCAAGAGGCATCTGTTGCGGTGCAGCCTTTTCAATTTTTGCTGCAGATGGGTTTGCAGCCGTTGTAACCACTGGCTTGTCTTTCAACAGCGGCTTACGTGCGCGACGTGGTTTTTCTTCCTCTTCCTCGTCGTCCTCTTCAACTTCTTCTACTACGGCCTTACGCTTGCGACGCTTTGGCGCTTCGTCAAGGTCGATGTCGTAGAAAATTGGTTCGCCGTATTCGTCGAACTCTTCTGCTTCTTCGCCATCTTCATCGGACGTGCGAAGGTTTTCAAGTGAAACTCCATTTGCCCACGCTTTAATGCGGCGATACAACTGTGCTGGTGAATTACCGGTAATCAACAACACTGCGCAGAACATCACAGCGATCAACACGATGACGGCTGCGAAACTGCCCATCAAACTTTGCAGCGGTTCGCCAACAATCCATCCAAACCAACCACCCGTGCGTGACACCGATGCATTGTCGAGTTCGCCAAACGACGTTCCCCAAATAATGTGCACGACTGCCAAAATTCCTACGCACAACACCGTCCAACCAAATGCCAGACGAATGCGATGTTGTAGGGACTTCCTATTAATAGACGCGAAGCCAGCGGCGATGATGACGACTGGCAAAACGAAACGGCCAACGCCGAGCAGCGACGAGAATGTGGTGTCGAGCAAACGACCAAGCGGGCCTGCGAACTCCACATAAATAGACATCGACAACAAAATGCCGAAACAGATCAGCGCAACGCCGCCAAATTCGTGTCCACGACCTGCAAGCACGGTCTTCAAGAAAGATTCGCGGCGCTCGCGGTGGCGCGGCATGCGGAACGATTCAATCTCGTCTTCGTCTACGGGCGCGTGGCTACGCACGATCTTTGGGCGCACGCCGGAGCCCGATTTTGAGGCTGGGCGCGTGCGGGAAGACCCCTTCCGGGGCTGTGCGGCCATGCGTCAACAGTAGTGAGGGGGTACTGCCCCATTGAGGCATACCCCGTTGACGGGGAATTACAGTCAATTCCATGACCCGGACTGTTACCTCCGCCGAACTCAAAGAAAACCTCGACTTTTATGTTGAAGAGGTCAGCAATGGCCAGAAATTTCGTATCATCCACAATGACAAAGAGGTGGGAGAATTTTGCCCGCTCAATAGTCACTACTTTGTTTTAAGCAACGAATTGATGACTCAATTCCAAGGTATAAAAAGTATGGACTCTGCTTCTTTTATAACGCAAGTTCGTGATTTGAACTTCTAGATTTCCATCACAATCGGCACAATCATGGGACGTCGCTTCGTGCGCTCCGACACAAACTTGCCAGCCGCACGACGCACTTCTTTTTCCAGTGCATCAATATCGCGAGTTCCGCCCTTCAGGGCTTTTTCCACTGCACGTGCAACTGTTTCGCACGCCTCTTCAATGAGATCTTCGGCTTCAGGTGCGTACACCCAACCGCGGGTAATGATTTCTGGGCCAACGAGCACCTTGCCTGCCTCAACGTCCACTGTCACTACTGCAACAACAACGCCTTCTTCGGCCAACACTTTGCGGTCGCGCAACACGCCTTGACCAACATCGCCAACAATGCCGTCTACGTACAACATGCCAGCAGGAACGCGCTCTTTGCGCACAATTCCATCGTCTGTAATTTCAATGACGTCGCCGTCTTCGCACAACACAATGTTGGATTCGGGAATGCCCATGGTGCGGCCGTGGCGTGCGTTCGCAACCATGTGGTGATATTCGCCGTGAATTGGCACAAACCATTCAGGTTCGGTAATCGATAGATACATCTTCAAGTCTTCGGCTTGCGCGTGACCAGTTGCGTGCACATCGGCAATTCCCGAGTGCACTACGTCTGCTCCGCGTCGAAGCAGACCGTCAATAACACGGTTTACGTTTCCTTCGTTGCCAGGAATTGCGTGGCTTGAAAAAATCACTGTGTCGTCGTGACCAATGGTGACAAACTTGTTATCGCCGCGCGCAAGCAGGCTGAGCGCCGCCATTGGCTCACCTTGTGAACCGGTGGAAATAACACATACGCGCTCTGGTGGATAGTCGTCAATATCTTCAACGTTGATGTATGACTTGTCGGGCAGTTTGATAATGCCCAAGTCGCGCGCCATACGAATGTTGTTAATCATGGAGCGACCAAGTGGGGCAACTACTCGCCCGCTTTCAATTGCCGCATCGGCAATTTGCTGCACACGGTGAATATGACTGGCAAAGCTTGCGGTAATGATGCGGCGTGTTTTGTGTTCGGCAAACAACTGGCGAAGCACAACGCCGACCGACTTTTCCGACGGCGCCGAACCACGCTCTTCCGCATTCGTGCTGTCCAGCATGAGCAAGCGAACACCGTCGCCTGCAGCAAGTGCACCTAAGCGCGCCAAGTCGGTGCGACGATCGTCTACCGGAGTGAGGTCGATCTTGAAGTCGCCCGAGTGAATAATGACGCCCTGCGGTGTGTGCAACGCAATTGCGTGTGCGTATGGAACCGAGTGCGTTACTGGAATGAACTCAACATCAAACGGACCAATGCGACGGCGCTCGTTGTCTTTCACCGCAATCATTTCGGTTTTGCCAAGCAACCCCGCTTCTTCAATACGGTTGCGTGCAAGACCAAGTGTTACTTGCGATCCATAAATTGGGAACGACATTTCACGCAATAAGAACTGCAATCCACCTACGTGATCTTCATGTCCGTGTGTTGCAACGCATGCTTCTATGCGGTCTGCGTTTTCGCGCAACCACGTGAAGTCGGGCAATACCAAGTCGATGCCGTGCATGTCGGCGTCTGGAAACATGAGTCCGCAGTCAATAAGCAGCAAGCGATTGTCTTGCTCGATCACCATGCAGTTTCGACCGATCTCGCCGAGACCGCCTAGGAAGATGACGCGAACTGGCGCTGCCATTAGTTGCTTGCTGCGCGAGCCGCGCGAAGGTTTTCGAGCACCTTCTTCGCACGATCTTCAAGGCCAGCAGGTGGCGGGCCCATCGGCAATCGCGCTTCACCAACTTCTAGACCAAGCAAGTTCATCATGACTTTGCTTGGCAACGGGTTCGGGTTCTCGTCCCCCGTTTCATAGGCAAAACTTTCCAGCAAGCGTGCATTTACGCGGCGTGCGCCAGCGGTGTCGCCCTTTTCCCACAGGTTGAACATCTCTTGATGGTCTTGCGCGCACCAGTGCGTTGCCACACCAATAACACCAGTTGCACCAATGGACATGAATGGCAACGTGAGGTTGTCGTCGCCGCTGTACAACTCGAATCCTGCAGGAGCCTGACTCATGAGTACAGCAGATTCCGAAGGGCTACCGGCTGCATCTTTCACCGCAACCACGTTCTTCACTTCGCGTGCAAGCTTGAGCAATAACGCAGTTGAAATCTTTCGACCCGTGCGTGCCGGAATGTCGTACAACACCACTGGTAGCTCGGTTGATTCGCACACCGCGCGCATGTGCGCTTCGATGCCTGCCTGTGAAGGGCGGTTGTAATACGGAGTGACAGCCAAAATTCCGGCTGCACCCAGCTTGCTGGCTTCCTTCGTCATATGAATGGAGTGCAATGTGTCGTTCGTGCCCGTTCCGGCAATAACAGGAATGGTCACTGCCCCAATGACGGCTTCAAACAAACTGAGACGTTCAGCGTCGGTCAGCACAGGTGCTTCGCCCGTGGTGCCAGCAACGACGAGACCGTCATTGCCATTGTCTTGTAGCCATTTGGCCAAACGTCGAGCGCCATCCAAATTCAATGTGCCGTCCTTATGGAACGGCGTAACCATCGCTGTAACTACACGCCCAAACCTTGCCATTTAAGAAAGACTAGTTGCCAGCAACCAGTTCGGACCCAAGCTCAAACTTGGTGAATTCTTCACCAGTGTCTTCATGATCCTCGAACTGAATAACGCCCATTTCTTCAAAGCGATGGCGCAGCCACTTGTCGTTGCGGTCAAGTAGTCCGAGCTTCTTACAGTTCGGAACAATTTTGGCGAACAGCAACTGCTGGAAGAACGCACGCGTTGGGTCTTGCAAGACCAATGGAACAACGTCGCGCGGATTCACGCCCATGCGTTCCCACACTTCTTGTTGCAAGAAGCGGTCACGCATACGAATGCTTGCTTCGAATGCGAACTCTTGGCGATCCTTAATTTCTGCATCCGACATTCCGTCGTACACCTCTTTAAGGCTGAGCACACCGAAAGCAACGTGACGTGCTTCGTCGCTCATGACGTAGCGCAGCAGTTTCTTCAACAACGGCTCACCAGTAAGTTCGTGCATATAACCGAATGCGGCAAGTGCAAGACCTTCAACCATGATCTGCATTCCGAGGTACGTCATGTCCCAACGGCTGTCTTGAATGATGTCGTCGAGCAAGAGGCCCAAGTGAGCATTCACTGGATACATGCCGCCAAGTTTTTCGTTCAAGTACTTCGCGAACACTTCTACGTGACGTGCTTCGTCCATTACCTGAGTTGATGCGTACAACTTTGCGTCGTACCAAGGAACGGTCTCCACAATTTTTGCTGTGCAGATAAGAGCACCTTGTTCGCCGTGCAAGAACTGCGACAACATCCAACGACGACCTTCAATACCAAACTCCAACCACTCTTTGTCGCCCCACTTAGCAAGAGGAGTGCCGGAGTAGAACGCTGGATCAATTCCTGCACCGATTGCTGCTTGGTCTGCAGCGATGGTGCGCTCGATATCAACTTCGGTTTCCCACGGAAGATCTAATTCGCCGTTCCACTGACCGGTCTTCGCTTTTTCATACAGCTTGCGTAGTGGCGGACGCGCCAATGAGTAGTCCCAGGTGAAAATGGTTTCACCGCCACCCTGAACCGAGTGACTCTTTGCATTTGGATCAGTATTACGAACACTGAGGATTGCCTCAATGTCGTTGATCTGATCGCGGCCAATGATTTGTTCGTTGCTGTTATGCGTAACGGTCATGAGACTCAGCGTATAACGCCAATTCGCCTCAAGTAGTGTTGGGGCGCTGGTCCGGGCACCCGCCCGCCAGTCCCAACCGTAAGAAAGGCATATTTATGCGTAAATCCCTTATCGGTCTGCTCGCCGTAGCAGGCCTCACCTTGTCGGCTTGTGGCGGAAGCAGCGAGTCTTCTGACACCACCGCAGCAGCAGGCACCTCGGGCAACGAGTGCACCACTGGCAAGACCCTTGCTGAAGGCACGCTCACCATTGGCACCGGCAACCCGGCATTTAGCCCATGGGTTGAAAACGACGCTCCTGAAAGCGCAGAAGGTTTTGAAGCTGCAGTTGCATACGCAGTAGCAACGCAACTCGGATTCTCCACTGAAAACGTTTCATGGGTTCGAACCAGCTTTGATGAAGCAATTCAGCCAGGCGCGAAGAACTTTGACTTCAACTTGCAGCAGTACTCCATCACCGACGAGCGCAAGCAAACCGTTTCGTTCAGTGATCCGTACTACACCACCAACCAAGCAATCGTTGGTTATGCAGACTCAGCAGCAGCAAGCGCAACCACCGTTGCCGAGTTGCAGGGTTTGAAGTTTGGCGTGCAGTCAGGAACCACCAGCTTGGAATTCTTGAACACCGTGGTTATCCCAACGAACGAGCCATTTGTTTACGACGACAACGCAGCTGCAAAGGCTGCGCTTGAGGCGAAGCAGATCGACGCAATTGTTGTTGACTTGCCAACCGCGTTCTACATTTCGGCAGTTGAAATTGAAGGCACCAAAGTTATTGGTCAG
>JBIKHN010000168.1:0-2745 GCA_044362135.1 Ilumatobacteraceae bacterium
AGCAGCAATGATCTTCACGAGGAATGACAGTTCGCCCGCATATTGCGAAAGCGGTTGGTTGCCGGTTGCGGTTTTTACCAGCGATGGACCCGAGCGGTGTGTGCCAAACCACAGTTCTGCCCATGGTTTTGCGTCTGGTTCTACGCCGAGGAATTCGGGAATCGTTTGCTGATCGCCCCAGTCGTAATGATGAACTACTCCACGGAGGAGTTGCATGGTGTTTACTTCCCGCGAGCCTGCGCGACCAACTGTGGGCCGACTTGCGAAATTGGGGTTTCAACGGCGGTTCCAGCAAAGCGGTCACGCACTTCAAGCATGCCGTTGGCAACACCGCGACCTGCGACCACGATGTTCGGAACGCCGATGAGTTCTGCGTCTTTGAACTTCACGCCGGGAGAAATGCCCTGACGGTCATCAAGCAATACCTTCAGGCCCGCGCCTTCAAGTTCGGCTGCAAGCGATTCTGCGGTGGAAGTAATGGCTGCATCGTCTTTGCCGGCAATCACAATGTGCACATCGAAGGGTGAAACCTCAAGCGGCCAGCGCAAACCGCTGTCGTCGTGCATGGCTTCTGCAATTGCAGCAACAGCACGCGAAACGCCAATGCCGTAGCTACCCATGGTGACAGTTTGCTGTTTGCCATTTTTATCGAGCACTTGTAAGCCGAGAGCTTCTGCATACTTTGGTCCAAGCTGAAACACGTGGCCAATTTCAATTCCACGCCTAATGGTGAGCGCAGATCGACATGATGGGCACGTGTCGTCGTCGCGAATTTCGGCAACATCCAGCGTTCCATCAGCAGTGAAATCGCGACCGTTTACCAAGTTCATGACGTGTTTGCCGCGGCTGTCTGCTCCCGTTATCCATGCGCTTCCAGAGGCGACGCGCGGATCAAGCATGTAGCGAATTCCCGAAGCATTGTTTGTTCCAAGAACTCCCGGTCCGATGTAGCCCTTCACCAGCGCAGTGTTGGCTGCGAAGTGTGTTTCGTCGAATGCTTCAACTTCGGCAGGGGACACTTGAGCTTCAAGTCGCTTCAAGTCGACTTCGCGATCACCAGGAACGCCAATTGCTAATGCTTCAAGTCGACCATCGGGATAACGCAAATTGACCACAACATTTTTCAAGGTGTCGGCTGCTGTCCATTGGCGACCACTGAGTTGCAAGTCATCACGAGCGTTGAACAAATCGACAAGCGTTTGAATCGTTGGCGTGTCTGGCGTGTCTACTACTTTCGCTGTGGCCACCGACGAAGCATCGACCGCATCGGCAACTCCCACACGCACTGCTTCAGTGTTTGCGGAATAGTTGCATGCGGTGCATTGCACGAATGTGTCTTCGCCAATATCGCACGGAAACAAAAACTCTTCAGAAGCCGAACCACCCATGGCGCCCGACATTGCCGACACGATGGCAAATGGCAAACCAAGACGTTCGAAAATTCGAATGTACGCATCGCGATGCGCGTCGTAGCTGCGCTGCAAGCCTTCTTGGTCGAGGTCAAAGGAGTATGAGTCCTTCATGGAGAATTCGCGACCGCGCAACAAACCACCACGTGGGCGAGCTTCATCGCGGAACTTGTTCTGAATTTGATACAACCACACCGGTAAGTCTTTGTAACTGGAGTACAAATCCTTTACGAGCAAGGTGAACATTTCTTCGTGAGTTGGTCCAAGCAGGAAATCAATGTTCCGTCGGTCCTGTAAGCGAAACAGATTGTCGCCATAGTCGGTCCACCGGCCGGTCACTTCGTATGGTTCCTTTGGCAACATGGCGGGGAAGTTCACTTCTTGGGCGCCAATAGCGTCCATCTCTTCGCGAATCACGCGAGCCACGTTTTGGAATACCCGATAGCCAAGTGGCAGCCAGGTGTACCCACCAGGTGCGGCGCGACGGATGTATCCCGCCCGAACCAAGAGGCGATGGCTCGGTACTTCTGCGTCGGCCGGATTGTCCCGCAGAGTGCGTACGAACAGGGTTGAGAGGCGTTGAACCACGTGCGAACCTTAGTTTACGGGGCTATAATTTTTGATGTCCTTTGAAAGTCAGTGACTAAAAGGCGTGGGTTTCGACCCACGCCATTTGTTTTTTCTAGGGACGGTTTAGGCAGCGGTTTTGCCAACCTTGATGGAAATCGGGGGAGCAAAACCCTTGAGAGTAGGGAGAGGAGGTTGAACATGTCGATTACCCGTGGAAGCGCTCAGTCGAGCCCTGTAATCGATCGTGTTACAGCCCTCATTAACCCCATCGTGTCCGACCTCGGCCTTGATTTGTACGACATTGAGTATTCGGGTGGAATTCTGCGCGTCGTTGTCGACACGCAGCCAGGCGGCCCAGAAGGTGTCAGCCTCGACAACATCGCTCTCATCACGCGCTTGGTTTCGCGCGAGTTCGATCACAGCGATCCAATTCCTGGTCGCTACACGCTTGAAGTATCGAGCCCTGGCCTCGAGCGCACATTGCGTGCTCCACGACATTTTCATCGCGAAGTAGGCAAGGTTGTTGCAGTGAAGTTGGAATCGCCACTCAATGGCGAGCGTCGTGTGCAAGGCGATCTCATTGCTACGACCGAAGAAGGAATCACCGTGCGTTTGGCCGACAAGGAAATGACGGAAGTCAACATTCCGTTTTCCATCATCGACCGCGCGAAAACAGTTTTCAATTGGGGTCCGGCACCAAAGCCAGGCTCAAAGAAATCAACAGGTTTAACGAAATCGAATGAAGACGGAGGCAATGCATCATGAG
>JBIKHN010000008.1:0-22466 GCA_044362135.1 Ilumatobacteraceae bacterium
TGAATAAGCCCCTTGGCAAACGCGAAACCCAAACAATTGCAGACTCAATTGTTCCCGTTGGCTTGTCGTGGGAATGGAATCAAGTGCTGATGGATTTCGGGGCAACGTGTTGTGCGTCTCGTTCTCCACAATGCGAACGATGCCCAATTGTTGATTCATGTGCTTGGCGGCTTCATGGTGGTGACGACCCGGCACCAGCATCGGCGGGAACGAGCAAGCCTCAGGCGCGTTTCGAAGGTTCAAATCGACAGGCTCGGGGACGGCTTATGAAAGCACTCGTTGCCGGTGGGGTGATGCGAAACAAAGCCGAACAAGCCATGGGTTTGGCAAATCAAGCTGATCGTGCAGAAACGATTATTGAATCGCTCCTTGCTGACCAATTGATTGTTGAATCAAATGGCGTTTTGCAGTTGCCGTTATGAAGCGTTGCTCGTAATCCAATTCACGATCAACTCATTCACCTTTTTCGGTTGTTCCAATTGCATGAAGTGACCAGCGCCGTCAATAATTTCAACCCGTGCATTTGACGGTGCACGTGTTGCGGCGTCGTGCGCAACTTCGGCACCAATGCAGCCGTCAAGTTCTCCGTGTAGATACAGAAGTGGTTGCGTCGGCATCTCACCTTGCACCAGTGACTGTGCTTCGTTGAGTGCGGGGTCTCTAAACCCAGCCCCAAGGGTTGCACGGTAATAGCCAAGAGTTGCCGCAAGATGTTCGGGAGTTGCAATGGTCGCTTTCGCATTTGCAATGTCTTCGTCTGCTGAAAAACCTGGTGACCACTGGTCCCACAACATGTCAATGAATGCAAGATTGTTGGCACCAACAACAAAATCGGAAAGACCGTGTTGAAAAAAGAACATGTACCAACTGCGTTGAATTTGATTGAGGTTTGAAACAAATGCATTTCCCATTGCACCCCACGGTGGAACCGACATTCCTACAACGGTTTTCCAACGAGCAGGTTCAAGAATTGCTGCACCATAAACCGCAGGTGCGCCCCAGTCGTGACCAATGATGACGGCATCCGAATTGCCACCAAGTTTTTCGTGCAACGCGTTCGCATCAGTTGCTAGTGCAGCAGTTTGGTATGCACCGTTTGCGGGAATGGAAGTAGGTGCGTATCCGCGCATGAACGGCGCGACTGCGCGATAACCAGCAGCAGCAAGATCGGGAAGTAAGTGTCGCCATGTATGTGCAGAGTCGGGAAAGCCGTGCAGGCATAACGCAAGTGGTCCGGTTCCACATTCGAAGTAGGAGAACGACAAGTCGTTTGCAGAAACTTCATGCGTTGCAATGTTGTGCTGAGCGGTCATGCCCAAACCATAGTTGGGTAACATTGAAGCGATGGAAGCCAACTTCGACAGTGCCAGGTTTCGACAGGTGCTTGGTTATTTACCTACGGGAGTTGTTGTCGTTACTGGCGTAGATGCATCAGGTGCGCCATCGGGAATCACCATCGGTAGTTTTGTTTCGGTGTCGCTAGACCCACCACTAGTTGGCTTTTTTCCTGGCAATGCTTCGCGCAGTTGGTCGCACATTGCCGAAGGGAAGGGCTTTTGCGCCAACGTGTTGACGAGTGAGCAGGATGAACTGTGTTGGCGGTTTGCACGTGAACCAGAGGGTGGAATGTCTGCCCGATTTGATGGCCTTGATTGGGCAAAGTCTCCAAGCGGAATGCCGGTACTTCCAGGTGTTCTTGCGGCAATTGACTGCAGTATTGAATCCGTAACTCCTGCAGGAGATCACAGTTTCGTGCTCGGAAGAGTGCAACACCTTTCCGCGAACGAAACAGTTGGTGAAGCCATGGTGTTTTATCGCGGCAAAGTAACTGGTGTTACACCAGCGCAATGAATGAACAGATTTTTTCTCTGAATTGGTGGATGTCGGCGACTGTTGGCGTGATCTTTGTTTTCGCTGGAGTGCAGAAGTTTATTGCACGCGAGTTATGGCCAGCACAAGCAAAGCGACTGGGAGCACCATCGTTTGCAATTCCAACGGTTCCCTACGTTGAAGTAGTTCTAGGTTCGTTGCTGATCGCCGGATTGGCTACAAACGCCGTACTCATCGCCTCGATAGTGGCGCTATCAAGTTTCACTGTGTTGTTAGCCCTTCGGTTGGCAGCCGGGGACAGGCCACCTTGTGCGTGTTTGAGCTTTCGCTCCACAAAGCCAATTGGTTGGAACAATATTGTGCGAAATTTGTTGATGCTCGTCCTCTTGGTTGCCGCACTCGTTCGTTAGCGTGCAACCGTGCGTGTTTGGATAGACCAAGACTTGTGTACGGGCGACGGCTTGTGCGTTGACCATTGTCCTGATGTTTTTGTGCAATTAGAGGATGGAATTGCTTACGTAGTGCAAGGTGGCGTGACGTTAAATGATCCAGGAAGTTCTGGAAGCCTGGCAATTGTTGAAGCAAAGAATCAAGTTGACGTAGTGAAAGCTGCGGAAGTGTGCCCAGGTGAATGCATATTCATCGAGATGGATGTACCACTGATTGCGCAGTAGGTAGGGTGAACTCATGAAGTGGCGCCTTTCGGTTCATGGCGCAATTGTCGTTGTGGCAATGAGCGTTTCCTCGGTGGCTGTTGCACAGCCCCGCGCAAATGATGGAACGACGCTTGGTCAATTGACCACGATGAAAGTTGCAACCGAAAGAACTGCTGGTTTCAGGCAGTCACTGTTTACTGGCGCAGCGAATAGACCGGTACCTGTAATGAGTGTGGCAAATGTTGTGACCGTTCGCGAAGCCTGGGAATCGGGTGCGTGGGCGTGGAGCGCATCAAAGAGAAGAAGTTTCATCAACGACCGAGCAGATGTGTCTGTGTTGGCTCTCGTGATTGCAGCAAGTTCGCGGCAACGAGGCGACAAAGACCCTGCTGGATGGTTGCCGAGCACAAGTGTTAACACCTGCAACTACTTGAGCAATTGGGTGTCGGTGAAAACGAAATGGGGGCTCGCGATGGATCAGCGCGAGTTCAATGCCGTGAAGTCCGCGTTCGTTCGCCAATGCAGTACACCAGCAGCTGGTTCCCCGACCGGGGGCACTAACTCAACGACAACGACGGGAAAGCCGGTTGTGGTTGGAAGTGCACTTGCGCTCCTGCAAACGATTCGTGTTGAAAACGAATACCAAGTTGGTTACGTCCGCACATTGTTTGAACATTGGCGCGACATTGATGGCGACGGGTGCGACTCTCGCGATCAAGTATTAAAGCGTGACAGCGTTTCGTTACCGCAAGTAGACCCGGTGAATTGCAATGTGATTGCTGGGGACTGGGTTTCGCCCTACGACGGAGCGAGATGGAGTAATCCAACAGATATTGATATTGATCACGTCGTTGCGCTCAAGGAAGCCTGGGATTCCGGAGCTTGGGCATGGAGCGCCGCACAACGAAAGGCCTTTGCAAACGACACCTCAGATAGTCGAACGTTGCTGGCAGTAACAGATTCGGTGAATCAGTCAAAGAGCGATAGAGATCCTTCGAACTGGCTGCCACCTTTGCAGTCCTATATCTGTACGTATCTCGGCAATTGGATTGCAGTAAAAGTTCGCTGGAATCTCTCGATGGATTCGAGTGAATTTGGACGAATTAAGAATCTGTTGCAATCAACGTGCAGTTCTTTGAATATTGCACCGATTCCTAACCTGCCAAATATTTCAGGTGGGACGACGGTGGTCGCAAACCCGCCCGCATCAAATACAATTTCGACTCCGACACCGAACACCACATCGACGGGTGCAGTTACACAGATAAGCCCAGGTTCGTATTGTTCTCCAGAAGGGGCTTTTGGCTATTACACGTTGACCGGAAGCACAACACCCACCACCTATGTGTGCTCGAAAACAGACGCTTCCGGTGTGCCATATTCGGGAGGAAGGGCTCGGTGGCGAAGGGCTTAGCCATCGGAAATGGCGAGAATGCCCGTTAGCATGACGGGACTATGTCGAAGAAGACCAAGAAGAAAAAAGCCAAGATGCGTCGCTCGAAGGCCAACCACGGTAAGCGTCCAAACATGGGACGTGGCTAAGCAATAGCGCTGGCGTGCCTGAAATGAATTCGGCACGAATTGGTGAATTGGTTATCGGTGGTTCCCGCGCCAACTGGGCGCAGGTAGGAATCAACTTTTCTCAGGATGGTGTATTTGCCATTGGCGAGATTGTGCTCCGTATTAATGAGTCTTTGCCTGCAGGACTGCACTCCTGGGCGTTAACCAATATTGATTCCACGATTTCATCAATTGATGGAATTCCCACAACTGAAGTTTTGATCGATTCTCAACAATCAGAAAATGAAACACATGAGTTTGTGTTGAAGCCTCTTGGCATGGATCACGTAGTAGTGAATACTCCTGACTTAGAGCGCACGTCTGGCGCATTGCATAATGCAACCGGTGCAGAGTTGAAACGAATTCGTGATGCAGGAAATGGCATGCGCCAGGGCTTTCACAGACTGGGCGAAGTGATCGTTGAAATTGTGTCTGCACCGTCAATGCCAGCAGGCGATGCATCGTTGTGGGGTTTTGTCATAAATGTTGCAGACGTGAATGCAGTTGCTGCTTACCTTGGCCCCGATGTTTTAAGCCCACCAAAACCCGCGGTGCAAAAAAATAGATTGATCGCAACTTTCCGTGGCGCAGTCGGGCTTGGTGTTCCCGTAGCGCTGATGAGCGATATCTAAAAGTCGTCAGATGCGTCGGGGTCGTCGCGGCGCGCAATGAATTTTGTTCCTTCAGCGCACGAGTCAAGCAGTGGGCACCAGGAACAGAAAAACCCGCTACGAATTACTGGTTCACGTCCATCGCGTTGCAATTCGACCATTTTGCGCACACCATCAACGGTTTTGCGAACTGCTGCTTGCAACACACCTTCGGTTACGTCTTCAACGTCGGCACGAGCAGTAACAAGCGAGTAACTGGCCAAACGCCGCGGTGCAGCGCCAGTGCGCATGGCTTCAACCAATGCATAAAAGCGCAGTTCTTCTCGGTGATTGGGCTGAACGCGTCCGGACTTTAGGTCAATGATGACTTTGGAACCAACAGCGCCAAGCGTAAGGTCTGCACGAGTGCTGAGGTTGATGCGTTGATCAAACATTTCATAACGCGCCGAGCTTTCAAGCACAGGACGCCATGCTGCCTTAAGCGGAGGAAAGCACTCGTCAAACTTGGTGTACAAATCGATTGCGGAACTACGCAGTTGCGCGCGGTCTCCTGCGGGCAAGTTGTCAATGAACGGTCCGGCGCTTTGGCGTTCGTCGTCGGCAAGTTGAGCAAGTGCCTCATCCACTACATCGGCGGGAACAATGACACCACGCCAATTCAGACCAAGTTCAACAGCTTTGTGCAGCACCGTTCCTTTTACGTTGCCAAGTGTCCATTCGAAACCCGTTAGTCCGGCGAGATGATTGGCTTCGCAGCCGTGCACCGTGGTGAGTTTGTGCTTGCTAACCCACAGCGCGTTTTCAGGGGTGAGTCGTGGGGCAATGTCGGCAAGACCGTCGTGCAGTTGTGTGCGGATACTGTCAATGACTTCACGCGGGATAGGCACCCAGTCGGGTTCTTTGCCCAATGCTTCAAGAACTGCCTGTTGCATGGCATTGAGTTCGGTTTCAGACATCACGGTCACTCTGTCACATGGGTGTGTCATGCTGTGGCCATGAGCACCTCGACCACCATGCAATTTGCGGCTGTTGCGCGCTTAATTGCAGGCGAGACCCAACGTTTCGGGTTACTTGCTCCAAGTTTTCGTAGCCCGCCGCGGGTCATTGGTGTGAATCGCACCGTCCGTCGTCGTGAGGGCGGTGGTGTCGTGGCAGTTGCGCTTCGCGATCGTCCATTCGTTGCCATTCTTGGTGACATGATCGAAGGCGTTGTGGTGGTCAATCAGCTCACAGCACCAGATTCAGATCATGTGCGCACGGCGTTGTGGTCCATACTTTCCATTCACGGATATGTTGCAACGCAGGAAGTTGATGTACCGGCTATTCAGCCGCGCGTTGCGTAACTAATCGCCCAACTACGCTGGAGCGGTGACTTCAGAGCATCGCATACGTAAGGAAATTCAGTTCCTACGCGCAGTTGCTGTCATTTTGGTGGTGCTGAGCCACTTGGGTATTGGGGCGTTCAGTGGCGGTTTTGTTGGCGTAGACATGTTCTTCGTGGTGTCGGGTTTCGTTATTGGCCTGACCATGGTGAATGAGCAGCTCTCCACGGGAAAGGTTTCTCTTCGCAGATTCTTTGAGCGCAGATTCTTTCGTATATATCCTCCGCTCGCATTCATGGTTGTAGGAGCATCCGTATATGCATATGTAGTCCTCGCATTCGACCGCTCACAGGATTTTTTTATTGAACAAGCTCGAGCCGCATTATTTAGCTACGGCAATTTCTTTTTCATGTTCAACAAGATGGACTATTTCTTGCAAGATGCAAACGCGACATTTTTCTTGCACACTTGGTCACTTGGTCTGGAAGAACAGTTTTATCTGACGCTCCCACTTTTGATTGCGCTGTTAGCAGTGCTGGGGAGAAAGAAGGTTTTCGGAGACCGAGTTCAAGTTTGGAGGACAGGGTTTGTCGTACTCGGCGTTGCCTCATTTGCGTCTGCGATTGCAATCTATAACGGTTATCTCGGTTGGTTTTCTTCAGAATTCAGATCAGTTTTCGTTTTCTACTCAACGTTGACAAGGGCGTGGGAATTCTTGCTAGGACTTCTTGTAGCTATTGCAGTTTCGCAGCGCGAATTGCGTGGGCACATCCATCCACACCGAAGATTCTCCATTGTTGCGTCGTTGTCAATTGGGACCCTCGCTCTTGTTCTCCTTGCTTACCCTGCTTTTGGGTGGTCGCAATTTGTGGTGAGTTCCATCACGGCATTTGCAACTACTGCCTTGATCTATTCGTTACCGCAGTCGGCGCTAAATCGTCAGTCAGTATTTGGGAATCGAGTATTTCAAGCAATCGGAAATAGTTCGTATTCGATTTATCTGTGGCATTGGATTGCCGTCGCAGTTGCTGAGGATGTATTCCATCCTGCTAATGCAAATGTAATGACGTTGCTAGTGCTTCTTTCAATCGTGCCAGCCGTTTTTTCATATCGATTTGTAGAGATACCTTTTCGGAGCGCAAGAAAGCTTCAGTTCAAAAAGAAAGCGCTTCTCGCGGCATCTCTTGTCATATTTCCAGTTACAGTCCTTTGGGGTCTCGAGATTTCAACCTTGAAAACGCGTGAAGATTACGGGAATGTGTTTCCGAGCACGGTATTACAAGACTGTGATTTTTGGAATGAATTGTGCGTAGTTGGACCAGATTCCTCATCTGAAAAGATTTTGCTCTTTGGCGATTCGCATACGTATCAGATCATCCCCGTGTTTGTGGATTTTGCAAAGAAGTATGGTTTTCAATTGACGACCTGCGTCATGGTTTGTCGTGATGAGAACTATTCGCGAATCAAAGACAACAGTTTCCCAGATGGAAATTTTGATTTAGTTGTGAATTCTTATAAAACGAATAATGGATTAACTGAACGGTCATATCGAAAAGATATCGCGGAAACATTTACGCTTTTCGCTGAACTTCGAGGTGCAAGTCATTTGATCGTTCTTGATAATCCGTTCAATGCCGGCCATGTTTCACCGCGACGAATTCGTAAGCCTGAATTAGAACCACTTTCTCGTGCTGATCAAGATGCAGTTGCAAACCCAATTACCCAGGATTGGAAGGATGATGCCGGTGAAGGAACGTTTTTCTATGATCCGTTCACGGTGTTGTGCAATGCAACGGAATGTCCTCTTGAGAGAGACGGAAAAGTCTTGTATCTCGATAACAACCACTTGTCCATGGTGGGAGTACAACTGCTCGAGCCAAGTTTGATGAACTTGGTCAACCAAATTCTTGCTCAGCAATAAAGCGTAAGTGCGATGAAACGCGCCTAACCTACACACCCAAGCCCAGGTGGCGGAATGGTAGACGCGGGGGGCTTAAACCCCCCTGGCTAGAAATAGCCGTATGAGTTCGAGTCTCATCCCGGGCACAAGAAGTGATAATCAACATCTCATAAGGGCTGAGTGTCGGGCAGACTAGAGCCATGCCATTGCCAACAGGGACTCCGACGAACACCCAACTGCGCAATGCGCTCGACGCTCGTACCGCACAAATGCTTGCACATGTTCAGCAATTCGTCGATCTTGAGTCTCCGTCAAATGAACTGGACGATTTGCAACGAAGCGCAGAGTTTCTTGCTGGCGTCATGACGCAGGTGTTGGGCAAAGCACCGGAAATCATTCCCGGTGCAAAAGGCCCACACGTGCATTGGAAGGGCAGCGACAATGCCAAAGTGTTGTTCGTTGGCCATCACGACACGGTATTCCCGAAGGGCACAGTTGCGAATCGCGGTTTTAGCGTTGAAGGCGACGTTGCTCGCGGGCCTGGAATTTTTGATATGAAAGCCGGAATCATTCAGGCCATTTACGGGTTAAGTGAAATTCGCGAATGTGAGCAGGTTGAAATCTTGATTTCATCCGATGAAGAAATTGGCTCATACACGTCACGTGAACTTATTGAAGCGCGTGCACTGGCAACAGGAAATGTTTTGGTGCTCGAGCCAAGCGGCAACAACGACGCGTTGAAGATCGCGCGCAAAGGTGTAGGCACGTTCACTGTTGACATCGTTGGTCGTGCAAGCCATGCCGGCTTAGAGCCAGAAAAAGGAATCAATGCGCTCATGGAGCTTGCGGCTCAGGTGCAGGCCATTGCTGCCATTGCAAAACCAGAAGTTGGCACAACCGTGACACCAACGGTTGCAACTGCAGGCACAACAGAAAACGTGGTGCCAGCAAATGCGCAAATCACGGTTGACACCCGTGTAAATCTTCCTGCCGAAAAACAACGTGTGGAGCAAGCATTCGCCGCGTTAACGCCAACGGTCTATGGTGCAACATTGACAGTAAGTGGAACTATCAATCGACCACCGATGCACGAGTCCGCAGCAATAGCTCTCTATGAAATTGCAAAGCGTGTTGCGCCTGAAGTGGGCATTCATGATTTGCAGGGCATTGCTGTTGGCGGTGGATCTGACGGAAACTTCACCGCAGCAATTGGTGTTCCAACACTCGATGGCCTTGGTGCGTGCGGTGGTGGCGCGCATGCCGACACCGAATACATCAAGGTGTCAAAAATGGGTGAGCGCGCTGCACTCGTTGCCGCAATTGCGCGCGAATTAGTTAACGGCTAACGCCAACTATTCAAGTTCGAGTAATCCGCCAGCGCCCAACGTACCTGCACTGCGATATTCATCAATTTTTGCTCGCGTGTCTTGAATGTCTAAGTTGCGCATGGTGAGTTGACCAATGCGGTCTAGCGGCCCAAATGCTGCATCTTCTACGCGTTCCATGCTCAGTCGTTCTGGCGCATATGTCAGGTGTGGGCCAGTGGTGTTCAAAATGCTGTAGTCATCACCGCGACGAAGTTGAATGGTGACGTCGCCCGTAACAAGTGAACCAACCCAGCGCATGAGCGGCTCGCGGAGCATGAGTGACTGCGGGTCAAACCAACGACCCTCGTACAACAATCGACCGAGTCTGCGACCCATCTGGCGATAATTCTCCAGCGTGTTCTCGTTGTGAATTGCGGTGAGCAATCGCTCGTAAGCAATGTGGAACAGGGCAAGTCCTGGTGATTCGTAAATTCCACGACTCTTGGCTTCGATGATGCGATTTTCAATTTGGTCGCTCATTCCAAGTCCGTGTCGACCACCAATCACGTTGGCTTCGTTCACCAATTCGGTTTGCGAACCAAATGATTTGCCGTTCAGTGCAACCGGCCAGCCTTCTTTGAACGACACAACAACATCTTCCGTTGAAATTGCAACCGATGGGTCGTAATGAGCAACACCCATGATTGGTTTCACAATGTGCATGCTGGTGTTCAACTCTTCAAGTTGTTTTGCTTCGTGCGTTGCTCCCCAAATGTTGGCATCTGTTGAGTACGCCTTTTCAGCAGAATCGCGGTACGGAAGTTTCTTTGCAGTGAGGAATGCGCTCATTTCTGCGCGTCCGCCCATTTCGCGAACGAAGTCTGCGTCAAGCCATGGCTTGTAAATGCGAAGTTTTGGATTAGCAAGTAGTCCGTAGCGATAGAAGCGCTCAATGTCATTGCCCTTGTAGGTGCTGCCATCGCCCCAAATATCAACGCCATCTTCTTTCATGGCGCGCACGAGCATGGTGCCCGTTACTGCGCGGCCTAACGGTGTGGTGTTGAAATACGTTTTTCCAGCAGTGGTGATGTGAAAAGCACCGCACTGCAAAGCAACGAGACCTTCGTGAACCAATTCGGTTCGACAATCGACAAGACGGGCGCCCTCTGCTCCGTATTGTTTGGCGCGAACGGGAACACCGTCTAGGTCGGGTTCGTCTGGTTGCCCAAGGTTGGCCGTGTATGCATATGGGAGTGCCCCTTTTTCGCGCATCCACGCCACTGCCGCAGAGGTGTCAAGACCACCAGAAAATGCAATGCCAACGCGCTCACCAACTGGCAATGACGACAACACTTTGGCATTCGAAGCAGCGGCGTTTGAATCAGGCATGTAAACACGGTACTGAATTTGGCGCGCTGAAGGCGACTGCTTTAATTGTGCGAACGTCCTGCAAATGTTGCAATAGAGATGAACAGTGCAGATACTGCGACGATTCCTTCGATAATTGCGATTCCTGGAGTGCCTGAGATGTCACCAATTGCAACTCCAGCGAGTACGAGCGAACAGCCAATTCCCACATAGGCGGCAATGCGAGGAAGGCGGATGATGGCGATGATGCTGACAATCGGCATCAAAAAGGGCAACACCCACAAGAGGGGGAATGTGGGGTTTGATTCCGGCCCAAGCCACCAGGTGGATTTTCCAACAGACCTGCTCGCTATTGCAGCGCAGGTAATTCCAGCGGTAACAAGCAACCAAGATGAAATGCCAACGAGTTTCCAGGGGGACTTCACACCCTGCACAGTACAACCTAAAGCGCTCCAGTTAGCCTGATGGCGCATGTCCCGACCATCTTTCACTCGTTTTTCGGTGTTTTTTCCTATGTGGAACGAAGAGGAATATCTTCAGCGTGCACTGAATGCCGCTATTGAGCTCGGAGAAGAACTGATTGCCAATGGCACGGTGCAGGACTATGAGATGGTCATCGTGAACGATGCATCGACAGATGCAACTCCGCAATTGGCAGATGCTGCAGCAGCATCAAACCCACGGATCAAAGTGGTCCACCATCCCGTGAATCGCAAGTTAGGTGGATCAATTAAGTCTGGTTTTGCCGCTGCAACTGGCGATGTTGTGCTCTACACAGATGCCGATTTGCCGTTCGACTTCCGTGAAGTACACAAAGCGTTACGACTCATGCATCAATACGAGGCAGACGTTGTTGCTGCTTATCGATTCGATCGCACAGACGAAGGCTATGTGCGAGTGGTGTATTCGTTCCTATACAACTTCTTGGTGCGCGTACTGTTCGGTTGTCGCTTCCGCGATGTGAACTTTGCTTTCAAATTGGTGCGCAGAAATGTGCTTGACACTGTTGAACTGACTAGCGAAGGTTCGTTTATTGATGCTGAACTGATGGTGAGTGCACGCAAGCTTGGCATGAGCGTTGTGCAATTCGGTGTTGACTATTTCCCGCGCACTCGCGGTGTATCAACGCTGAGTTCGCCATCGGTCATCGTAAAAATCTTGAAAGAAGCATGGTCGTTGCGCGCGCATCTCAATGCACTCGCACCGAAGAAGTCATGAACGACAAGTTTGACAACTACGACGAAGGAGACTTCGAGTACGACGAAGACTTCTTGGGCGAAGATGTGCAACCGATGCAAAGCATGTACGAACGCTGGAGGCCGGCACTTGTTGCATTTGCAGTGCTCGTCACCGTCGTGGCGTTTGGAGTTCTTGCGAGTGATAGTCAAAACGAAAGCGCAAATGGAAGCTCTGATTCCACAATTGAGCAATCAACGGTTCCCGTAGTCACGGTTCCACTCACACGCACCATTAAGCCAGGCATGAAGGGCGACGATGTGTTGCGATTGCAACAGCGTCTTTCTGCAATGCGTTTTGATCCGGGCCCGCAAGATGGTGTGTATGGCCAGAACACGGTGCAGGCAGTGTGGGCATTCCAGAAATTGGTCATGCAAACCCCGCGCGAGCGCGCCACAGATGAAGTGACACCGTCTACTTGGGCAATCATGGAAACTGCGCCCGTCGTGGCACCTCGTAGACAGGCAGATTCACCCAGCCATGTGGAGGTTTACCTTCCTGAACAGGTGATGGTTGTGTTTAAAGGTGCCGAGCCGCAGCTGATCACCCATATCTCATCTGGTTCGAACGAAAAGTGGTGTGAAGAAGTAACGATTGACCCTGGTCAAGATGGAAACAATACGGCGAAACAAATTAAGCAAGGAATTTGTGGCGACGCAGTCACTCCGCCAGGAATTTTCTACTTCTATAACCGTCACACAGGAATGCGTGAATCAAAACTGGGAAGCATGTACAACCCTGTGTACTTCAACTACGGCATTGCGATTCACGGTGCGATTCTGGTTCCACTCAAACCCGATTCGCATGGTTGCGTGCGAATTCCAATGTCGGTTGCTCGCTACTTCCCGGCACTTGTTAAATACGGCGATCGCGTCTACGTGTTTGATGGCATCAAAGAACCCGAAGAGTACGGATCTCCAGTTCCACCGTTTGATAAGCCAGATCCGAACTACACCACGACGACTTCGTCAACCATCGCGCCAAAACCTGGCGCTACAACCACTGTCGTTCCCTAGTTAGTTGGCTCGTTCATTGGAATAGGGTTCAACAGATGGAACGCATTCAATACGACGAATTCTCGCTGTTTTCTGAAAACATCTCTGAATATTCATTGACGGTGTCGCCAATGCCGGCGGTTGCTCGCGTAAATACCACGCTGAGCGATGGTCGAGTGCTGAGTGCATTGAAGTGGGGAACTGAAGAACCACGTTTAGTGCTGGTGCACGGCAGTGGTCAAAATGCTCACACCTGGGACACCGTTGCATTGGCGTTGAATATTCCGTTGATTGCTGTTGATTTGCCGGGTCATGGACATTCTTCGTGGCGTGAGGATGCGACGTACAGCCCGCAAGGAATGGCGGAGGACATCACGCAAGTAATGAATACACACGCCAAACATGCAGTCGCCATTGTTGGTATGTCACTCGGTGGTTTGACTTGCCTTTCGCTTGCAAATGCTCATCCAGAACTTGTTCCACATCTTGTACTCGTAGACATCACACCTGGAGTAACGAGCAAGAAGGCAAAAGCAGTACTTGATTTCATTAATGGTCCGCAAAGTTTTGCAAGTTTTGAGGAGCTCTTTGCGCGAACCAAGGAGCACAATCCAACGCGTAGCGAAGCAAGCTTGCGCAGAGGAATATTGCACAACGCTAAGCAAATTGAAGATGGTTCCTGGCGGTGGCGTTATGACCGTCGAGGCCAAACCGAAACTGCAGGAACTGCTCCTGGCCACGAAGCCCCGCGTTCACCAATGTGGGACATGATCTCTGCATGGAGCAAACCTTTGCTCATGGTTCGTGGAGGAGTTTCTCCCGTAGTCGACGACGAAGACATTGCCGAGTTGCAAAAACGGTGTTCGCAGGCAGAGGTGGTTGTGGTTGAAGGAGCGGGTCACAGCGTGCAGGGCGACCGCCCCGTGGAATTGGCAAACCTTTTTCGCCGCTTCGCTAAGTGAGTGAAGCCCGAATTAACCTGATTTTATGAAGCTTCTGGTGCCAACAAAAAAGCTGGGTCGTCCGTGCTCAACTGATGCTGGAGAAACACGCGAACGCCTCATTCGCGAAGCACGCGCATCGTTCGCCACCATTGGTTACGACGCAACGACTAATCGCACGGTTGCCGCCGCCGCGGGAATAACAACAGGTGCGATTTACCACTACTTTCCTTCAAAACTCGACATGTATGTGGCTGCGTTCGAACAAGTGCAAAACATGGTGACCGAAGCCGTGGTTGCAGCAGCTGCACCATGTGAAACACTTGTCGACAAGTTTTCGGCAATTATTGATGGGCTAACAGAAGTAAGTAAAAACGATCCATCGCTGCTTGGATTTGTTGTTGGAGTATCTGCCGAAGCGCGTCGCCATCCAGAACTATCGGTAGCGATTCGTCCACTTCGTAGAGAGTGGGCAGTGTTTTTCCAGGAACTGTGCGAAAACGCTGTTGCTCGCGGAGAAGTTGGATCCGAAATGTCCGCTCGAACGCTGCAAGATCTGTTTGACGTGATGATTTCAGGTTTGGCGCGGTTTGCTTACGTCATTAATGACAGAGAGCGTGAAGACGCAGTTATTGACGGCTTGAAGCGATTTGTTGCTGCCGCTGTGTCCTGAACAAATCTGTCAACACAAGCGCAAGGCACACCCAAATCAGAGAAAATCCTGCGACCTTTGACGAGGTGAGTGCTTCGTTGAACATCAGCCAGCCAATCAGAAAATTCATCGTGGGCACGATGTACTGCATGGGTCCAAGAATGGTGAGCGGTGTGCGCTGAGAAGCACTGGCAAACATCAACAGTGGTACTGCAGTGATCACACCGGTGAATGCAACGAAGATCCATTCCACGGAAGTGGCAGTGTTCTGAACGCTGTCAACGTTGTTCCACGTTGTGCATAAAAAGATGAATGCAGGAGCAGCAAGCACAATCACTTCTGCGGTGAGGCTCTCTAATGGAGCAAGTCGAACTTTCTTCTTCAGGTAGGCATAGAACGTCCACGACGTTGCAATGATGAGCGCAATCCATGGCACACGTCCGTACGCAACAGTGAGCACAACTATTCCGCCAACTGCAAAAGATACGGCAATACGTTGAATTCCGCGCAGCTTTTCATGCAAGACGAACACGCCAACAACGATGGTGAGAATTGGGGCAATGAAATAACCAAGGGCTGTTTCGATGACATGGTCGTTCACCACTGCCCACACATACGTTGCCCAATTGATAGTTAGGAGCACGCTTGCGAGAGCAATTCGGAGCAACAGTTGTGGGTTGCGTAGTGAGCGTAAGAGTGGCAACAAACGTCCTGTGGCGAGCATGACCACAGTAAGTACCACTACTGAAGAAGTAACTCGCCAGCCAATGAGTTCAAATGGATCAAAACCGTGCAATTCTTTCCAATACAACGTGAGTGCACCCCAGATGAAATACACCGAAAGGGAGAGAGCAATAGCCGCCTGCGAAGTTTCTGGCTTGGCAACAGGCTTTGTCATGATTCGTTCACGCTAGTCCCGCAGGTAGCCTGTAACGAGTGGATATCACCACAACTCCCGCATGGTCCGCAGCGCTGAAGAGCGCAGACACAATTTCGCAGACAACGCTGAAAGACCTCTTTGCCCAGGATTCAACGCGTGCTGAAACCTTGAGCGTGGAAGTGTTGGTTGGTGAAGACGCAATGCTGCTTGATTTTTCAAAGCAAAACGTCGATGAACATGCGGTGCAGCGTTTGATCGCGGTAGCCGAACAGGCAGGTGTAGAGCAAAAGCGAAATGACATGTTTGAGGGTGTCGTTGTAAATGGCACCGAGCAACAGCCTGCTTTGCACACAGCCTTGCGAGCTCCGCTGGAAACCTCGGTCAACGTACATGGCGTTGATGTGATGGAGGAAATTCATCGGGTCCGAGCGCTTGTTAGTGAATTTGCGGAGTCGGTTCGCGCTGGTCGCATTACCGGTGCAACGGGAAAGAAATTTCAGAGTGTCATCAATGTTGGCATTGGTGGAAGCGACCTTGGTCCAACGCTTGTGCATGAAGCACTGTCTTCGTCAAGTGCACCTGCAGTGCGTGCTCATTTTGTTTCCAACATTGATCCGACAGAAGTGCGCGGTGTGTTGCGTGAATGCAATCCTGAGACCACGCTGGTGGTGCTGTGTTCCAAGTCATTTAGTACTGCAGAAACTTTGAGCAACGGTCGCATCATTGCGAAGTGGATCTCAGATTCTGTTGGTGCAAAGAACGTGTCAAAGCATTTTGCTGTGGTATCAGTGTTTCCAGAAAAGGCTGAGAGTGCTGGTTTGGTTACCGATTATGCATTTCCGATGTGGTCGTGGGTGGGCGGACGGTATTCAGTTTCGTCCGCTGTGAATCTGGTGAATGTCATCGCATTTGGTTCCAACGCCTTCGACAACATGCTTGCGGGAATGCGTTCGATGGACGAACACTTCATGACTGCGCCACTGCAACGTAATGCACCAGTGCTGATGGGCTTGCTGAACGTGTGGAATCGTTCAATCCTCGGGCGTGAAACACGGGCCATGATTGCGTATTCCACTGCGCTGAAGTCGTTTGCTGCATATGTGCAGCAACTGGAGATGGAAAGCAATGGTAAGCGCGTAACCGCAGATGGTGCTCCAGTTTCCATGCCCACTTCTCCCATTGTGTGGGGAGGTGTTGGAACGAATGCCCAACATGCGTACATGCAGTTGTTGCACCAAGGCACATCTGTAGTACCTGCAGATTTTATTGGTGTAGCAGCAACGCCAACACACGACGGTGAAGCCCACGACGCACTTGTGGCCAACTTGTTCGCACAAACGCAAGCGTTGGCGTTTGGAAACGCAACGGATCCGCATCGCACGTTGCCTGGCAACCGTCCAAGCACCACGCTGATGCTGTCGTCGCTGTCTCCTCGCACACTTGGGGCACTCATTGCCCTGTATGAACACTCAGTGTTTGTGCAGGGTTGCGTATTTGGTATTAACAGTTTTGATCAGTGGGGCGTTGAATTGGGCAAAAAATTGGCCACCGAAGTTTCCGCGCAGATTTCCGCACCGAGCCAATCTGGCGGAGCCGACGCATCTACGGCGAAATTGGTGCAGTGGTACAAAACCCACCGCTCTAACACCTAGTCTGTGCCCTGTGGCGGAGAAGTATTCACAAGCAGAACGCATGATCAATCTGCTTGCACTGCTCGTGCAACGCACCAAGCCACTCACGCTCAAACAAATTCGCCAAGAACTTGCTGGTCAATACCCAGAATCAGATACCGCTGCTCGAGCAGCATTCGAGCGCGACAAGGGTGATCTTCGCGCACTTGGTATTCCAATTGAACTCATCACACTCGGTGGTGATCAGGCTGGTGAAGGCGCATATCGAGTAGATCGCAAGAGTTTTGAACTCGGCGATTTGGGTCTCACAGACGAAGAACGTTCGGCGTTGCAGTTCGCAATGGCAACTGTTCGTGTAGGTGCAAGTCACGGAGACGAAGCATTGTGGAAACTTGGTGGAGAGCGTGCACTGAATGCTCAATCAACCAGTTTGAACATCCAGTTAGATGACCAGTTAATGGCCACGCTCGCCGATGGAGTGGTGGAGCACCGCACACTGAAGTTTTCTTACAACAGCGAAATGCGCAATGTGGATCCATATGGTTTGTTGGCCCGCGCAGGATTTTGGTATCTCGTTGGCTTTGATCAACTGCGTGCCGCTCGCCGCACGTTTCGCATTGATCGAATTGAAGGCGACATCTCCGTAGGTGACCGCGGATCATTTAGCCGGCCAAAGGATTTTGACTTGCAGAAGGCAGTGCCAACAGAGGCCGAATTGCTTGCAGAAGGCCATGGCGATGATGCAGTTGCAACGGTGTTGGTGGGTGCAAGTTTGGCGGGTGGTGTGCGCACGCAATTCGGCAAACAATCTGTGGTTAAAGAAAATGCAGATGGCAGCGTGGAGTTTGCTATTCCGTGTGCAAACCTCACCGCATTTCGGGTGTGGTTGTTTGCCATGGTCGATAACGCAACCGTTATTGGTCCACCGCGTGTTCGCAAGCAAGTCATTGCATGGCTTACCGAGCAGGCAGGCAGTCGCTAATGGCAATGCGTAAATCCCGCCGGGGGCCGCGAGGTGCCGCTGAACGCGTAGAGGGCTTGTTGGTCATGTTGCCATGGCTCATCAGCCGCAAGCGCGTGAAGCTTTCTGACATGGCCAAGCAGTTCAAATTAAGCGAAAAAGAATTGATGAACGATTTGATGATGGCTGCAATGTGTGGAGTTCCTCCGTACACGCCTGATGCATTGATTGATGTGTTCGTGGATGAAGGCGAAGTGGTTGCCGAAGTTCCACTGATGTTTTCGCGACCATTGCAGCTGAACTCCGCCGAACTGTTCGCATTGCAGGCAATGGGCAGTGCTGCGTTGTCGATGCCTGGTGCAGACAAAAAGGGCCCACTTGCCTCGGCGCTTAAAAAACTGCAACCGCTGCTGCCGAAGGGCGATGCTGTGGTTGAAGTAGATGTCAGGGCGGTGAAGTACTTGCCCGAAGCACAACATGCGGTGGCTTCTGGGCAATTTGTTGCCATTGATTACTTCTCGCCAATTTCTGGAACTCATTCTTCGCGCACCATTTTTCCGCGCGCAGTATTTGAGCAAATGGGTCATTGGTACGTGCGTGCAGACGACGATCAGTCTGGTGAAATTCGCAACTTCCGTATTGACCGCATCAAACAGTTCACTCCAACTGGCAAAACTTCAGACCCGATCATTGAGGGAATTGAAGCCGAAGTTGATTTCTTTGGAACAGATACGGAGACGGCAACGTTGTTCGTGCGCCCTGCAGCATTGCGTTTAGTTGAGACGTACCCGTATATCTCACGCGAACCACAAAGTGACGGCAGTGTAAAAATTGAATTAGCGGTGGGCTCTCAGCAGTGGCTGGGCCGTTTGTTGCTGCGTGGCGGCGATGCGATTGATGTGCTTGAGCCAGCGAAATGGGTGGATTTGGGCAAACACACTGCGCAAGCAGTATTGAAGCGCTACAGCTGATTATTTGAGTGCAATGCCGGCTAATTGACTGGCATTGGTGACGTTGGCTTTGGCAAGTAATAGAGGCAACAGTCGTGCCGTGACAATTGCGTCAGCAAGAGCGTCGTGATTTGGCACGTCGGTTATTCCATATCGAATAGCGAGTTGACGCAAGTTATGTGGATGCGCTTTATTCGGGTCGAGTGATCGCGACAGTGTGAGTGTGCAAATGGGTTCTTGGATTACAAGTGGATGTCCGCATTGCTGTGCTTCAGCCCGAAGAAAGCCAAGGTCGAACTTGGCATTGTGAGCAACAAAGGTTGCAGTTTTCAGTTCAGTTGACAGACGGTCAAGTGCTTCATGAATTGTGACGCCCTTGCGTAGCTTGCGTCGCGTAATGCCATGGATGTGATGTGCGCCAAGCCTGCCCGGTTTCCAGAAGCGACGGTTGATATATGTAGAGAATTGACTTTCGATGGTGCCGTCTCCGCGCACAACAACGATGCCGAGTTGCAACATTGAACATGTTGCAGGGGACAAGCCTGTGGTTTCAGTATCGACAACTGCGAACCGCATGTTCGCTAATGACTCGCTCATGTTCATCACAGTAAGCGAAGGGTGTTCTATTTTGAGGCAAGTGCTTTGGTGAAGGACTCGCGGTCGAAGTAGTCACGCCACAAGGCGATTTTCCCATTACTCACCACGAATAGACCAGCAATATCAAGTTCGATCCAGCGCCCGTCCATTTCAAAGCGATCAGTGCGTTCGTTCATGACCACACCATGCTCCATGTCTCCGTTGGATACCTGGTGGTGAATCAGCCATTCAACTTTTGTTGCAGCAGCAAGGAAGTCGGAGAGAATCTGGATCATTGCTTCGCGTCCAAACACCTTGGTGATGGGCACATTGTCGTATTCACAGTCCTCAGACACCATTTCCATAGCGGCGGTGAAGTGACTCTGTTCAATGTTTTCAATGAACCGAGTGACGTATTCGCCTGGATCAGTAATGCTGTCTGTTGCAGTTGCCATGCAAACAGTTTGGCAGGCTCATGCAGATGCATGAGCGATAGGGAGTTATGCCGACTTCAGCGCGCGACTACGAACTCCGATTGGTGCAGCCATGGTGTAACCAGCAATGTGGCGCTCTTCTTCATTCTCACCGCCCCATAGACCGTATTCATGATTGTTGCGTGCGAAGTCTTTGCACGTTTGTTTCACGGTGCAGCCAGCACACAACGATTTTGCTTTTGCTTCGCGTCGCTCGCGTGCCTGAGGGCGTTCCGCTTTTGGTGCGAAGAACAGTTTGGTTTTGCCCTTGCAGTTGGCAAATTGCGTCCAGTCAATGAGTGAGCCAACAGGCGCGATCGGATCGACCATGTCGGCGAGGTATGACTGAGTTGCTGGAGATTCCTTAAGTGACATGACGAGTGCCTTTCACATTGGGTTCTATTTAGTACTAAATACTAATCACAAACTAGGGCACAGATGTTGGCGTTTGGGTTAGTCATTGGTCACAGGCCGAAAAGGCCCTATGGGCGCTTGAGGCGGGGTTACAGCAGCTCGGCGGCCAGGCTGGCCACAGCGCTGCGCTCGCAGGCTGCAAGCGTGATATGCCCGAAGCAGCGCTGCCCGGAAAAGGCATGGATCAGCACAGCCAGGGCATTGTTCGACTCGCCCATGTACGGGGCGTCGATCTGGCTGGTGTCGCCGGTGAACACCACCTTGGTGCCCTCGCCAATGCGGGTGAGGATGGTCTTCAGCGTGGTGGGTTCCAAGTTTTGTGCTTCGTCGACCACAACAAATTGTTGCTGTAACGAACGACCACGCAAGAACGTGACCGACTCAAGCGTGAGTTGTCCGCGATCGGTGAGTTCATCAATAAGACCACGTGCATCGCGGCTGGAACGCTGATCGGTAAGCGCAACGATGGCATCGTGAATTGCTGACATCCATGGATCAAGTTTTTCGTCTAAGTCTCCAGGCAAGAAGCCGACGTCGGCGCGACCAACGGGAACGAGTGGGCGATACACCGCGAGGCGTTCGTACCGTCGCTGCTCAACAACTTGTTCGAGCCCCGATGCAATGGCTAGCAATGTTTTGCCGGTTCCTGCGCGACCATCAAGTGCGATCACGGTGATCTCTGGATCCATCAACAAATCAAGTGCAAACCGCTGTTCCTTGCTTCGTGGACGCAGACCCCATGCTTCAGGAGCGGTTTGAGCCAACAACTTCAATTCATTGTCGTTGCAGCGGGCGAGTGCAGATTGTGAACCACTTCGGAGCACAGCAAAATTGTTGTCGACCAAATGTGTGGCACCGTCAACTTCGCTCGATTCAATTCCTCCGCTGCGGTACAGCGAATCAATTTGCGCATTCGTGGTGTCAAACGTTGTCCAACCCATTGGGCGCGAATCTGCACTTGCTCCAACAGGCTGGTGTTCTTCGGCGATTAACCCCATATGTGCTGCCTTAATACGCAATGCAGCATCGTTGGAAATCATGCGGGTGGGTGAGATGCGGGCTTGGCCAAGTGCTGCACCAATGATTCGGTTGTCGGGAACGTCCGGATCTAGACCGTGTTCAACGAGCAAATTGCGCTGCACGCCATTGACTTCTATTTGCACCGTTCCACTGTCTGGGCCGTCGTGAACGCGAGTTGGAGAAGCAAGCGATCCACCAGCTTTCTTGCGCAATTCTTCGATACTGCGAAGTGCAGTTCGAGCAGAACGACCAACATCATCCATGCGTGTTTTCAAACCATCAAGTTCTTCAATCACCGTTAATGGAATGACAACATCGCAACCTGCGAAGTTATAAATGCATGCAGGATCTGCAACAAGAACTGAAGTGTCAAGCACAACACGAGTTGCAATCTCTGTGTGTAATGCAAGAGCGTGATTCACAATTCTGTCGACACGAGTTCCGAGCGGCGTCTCGTCAGTTGATTGTGTCGAGTCGGAGTGGTCGAGGAAATTATTCAACGTGGCTTAGTTTGGACTTTCACGATCCGTGTTTGGTGGATACTCAAATTTGCAAAACTTTTTGTCGAAAAGTGCTCCGAAGGGCAATTTTGGGGATTTTTCGCAAAATTTTTTAAAATATTTTTTGGCTTGTTTTCGGGCATTTTCGGGGGGTCAAAATGGGCCCTCCAACACCCATAAGGGGTTCAGAATTTCGGGCCAAAAGTGACGGTTTTTGCCCTCGGGAAACCCTTACTGGGTCTAGCGAAATTCTATTTTCGCGTATTTACAGGGTTTGGCAAACCCTTATGTTTATTGGGTTTTATGAAAAACAAAGGTCGGTGGCGGCAGTATGACGCTTGGTGTATCGCGAACAGAAACGCGAGCACATGATGTATCGAGTTACGTACTTTTTTTCATCAATATCTAAAAATAAATTCGTTGCATCGAAGAGTTGCAACGTGTGCAAAAACTGTTCAGAAATGCTTGACAACAATTTCAATACTTGCAATTTCTGCGCAGACCTACTCAACTAGATAACGAATCAGTTATCCGATTCCGAGAAAGCTAGGTAAGAAAATGACAAAAGCAGAGCTCATTGATGCAGTTGCTCAAAAAGCCGGAGTGTCTAAGGCAGATGCCGAACGCACTATCGGATCTTTTTTTGAACTGGTCGTAGCCTCGGCTAAAAATGGTGAGAAGGT
>JBIKHN010000009.1:0-22394 GCA_044362135.1 Ilumatobacteraceae bacterium
GAGGTGGGAGTTGAACCCACACACCCTTTCGAATAACGGATTTTGAGTCCGTCGCGTCTGCCATTCCGCCACTCGGGCTTGAGTGAAGTGGGAAACAGCGTACCGACCCCTTGGAAGTTCTACGCTTATCCCCAACATGCTTGCGTTCACCTTTCCAGGTCAGGGTTCACAGCGCCCTGGGATGGGCCAACCCTGGGTTGGCCATGACAGCTGGGAACTCGTCACCGAAGCTTCCGACATTTCGGGCAGAGATGTGGGTCAACTCCTACTGGATGCCGACGCAGAGGAATTGAAGGACACTCGCAACGCGCAGTTGACCACTTTCGTATCGTCTTTGATGGTGCTCGATGCCGTCGAGCGTCTTGGCATTGAACCCAGCCTGTGTGCAGGACACAGCCTCGGTGAATACACGGCACTGGTCGCAACCGGTGCTCTTGGTTTCGATGAAGGTATTCGTCTGGTCGTTGCCAGAGCCGACGCCATGCACGACGCAGGAACAGAATCACCTGGAACAATGGCTGCAGTTCTTGGACTCGATGATGACGAAGTTGAAACAGCATGTCGACTCGCCGATAGCGATGTTTGGGTTGCCAACTTCAATGCACCTGGTCAAATTGTTATTGCGGGATCGATTGAGGGAGTTGCAAAAGCATCCGAACAGGCAAAAGCTTTAGGAGCAAAACGCGTGATGTCTCTCCCTGTGTCGGGCGCATTCCATACGCCATACATGACCAGTGCTCGTGAGCGACTGCGTGAAGCAATTGCACAGGCAAAACCTCGCAACATCGATGTGCCTGTTGTGAGCAACGTTGACGCGCGCGCACATGAAAGTGGCGAAGAATGGTCAACGCTGTTGTCTGCGCAGCTTTCGTCACCGGTGCGCTGGAAGCATTGCCTACTCACCATGGCCGAGGCAGGAATAGTTGGATTCATCGAACTAGGCCCAGGCGGAGTGCTTACCGGAATGGCTAAGCGCACGATTGAAGGATCAAAGTCCATCAGCGTTGCCACACCCGATGATCTTGACAAATTGATCGAATGGATTGACGCACTTCAACCAACTGCAACGTTGCCGCCCGGATCGGTTCATGAGGGTGAACACCTTTTTGCAGTTGAGCGCATGGTTGTTTCTCCGGCAGCAGGTTTGTTTCAGAAGATGACATTAATCGCGAACAACACACGCATCGAAGTAGGACAGATTATTGGCCATGTTGGTGACTCTGAGGTGCGATCACCGTTTTCAGGCATCGTGCAGAATTTCATTGCTGTTGACGGCGAACGGGTCACCGCACATCAACCAATCGCTTGGTTGCGAACTCACTAAGGTTCATTCGCATGCCATCGATACCCGCACACGCCATTGGTGGCGTCATCACCGGTTGGGGTACGGCTCTTCCATCAAAGATTGTGACAAATGATGACTTGTCGAAGACCATGGATACTTCTGACGAATGGATCCGCGAGCGAACCGGTATCCATCGCCGACATATCGGCGGAAGCACCGCTGAACTCTCCGTAGAGAGCGGGCGAATTGCCATGGAGATGGCTGGTGTTTCACCAGACCAAATTGATGCATTAGTGCTGTCAACCACAACACCAGACCGTCAAGTACCTGCAACATCAGCAACAGTGCAGAATTTGCTTGGCTTGAAGTGTGGGGCGTTCGACATCAACGCTGCCTGTTCCGGTTTTGTATACGGACTTGTTGTTGCTCATGGACTTATTGCTATGGGCTCAAAGAAAGTTCTCCTCATCGGCACCGACACTCTTTCGCGGATAACCGACTGGACCGATCGCAATACTGCAATTTTGTTTGCCGATGGTTCGGGTGCAGCAGTTATTGAGGCGACAACTGGACAAACCGAATTACTGGGTTGGGATCTAGACGCAGATGGTTCCGCCGAGGAATTGCTGTACGCCGAAATTGGCGGAAACATTCATATGGACGGCAAAGAGGTGTTTCGTCGTGCAGTACGCATCATGGTGGATTCTGCCCAAAAGTCCATGCACATCGCTGGTGTTACCGCTGATGACATTGCGCTCATCGTCCCCCACCAAGCAAACACCAGAATCATCAGTGCAGCTTGCGACCGACTTGGCATTCCTATGGAACGGACTAGCACGGTGTTGCACGAAACTGGCAACACGTCATCAGCATCCATTCCTCTTGCACTTTTCGATGCCGCCAACGGCGGAGCAATGAGCGGCCGAACATTGCGCGAAGGCGATTTGGTTCTGGTCGTTGGATTCGGCGCTGGAATGACCGCAGCAAGTGCCGTGTTGCGTTGGAATGGAAAGGGACTCCGAGCATGACAACTGAAACGCCATCACCACGAGTGGTCTTAGTAACTGGCGGCTCTCGCGGCATCGGACTGGCCTGCGCACGTCACTTCGCCGCACTCGGCGACCACGTTGCAGTTACCTACAACTCGTCACCACCACCAGGCGAGTTTTTTGCTGTGAAGTGCGACGTAACAAACAACGAAGACGTAGACAACGCATTCAAGGCAATCGAAGAGGAATTCGGACCTGTGCAAGTTCTTGTTTCGAACGCCGGAATTACACGTGACGGACTCCTTCTGCGCATGGGCGAAGACGACTTTGCATCGGTCATAGATGCCAATCTCACAGCTGCATACCGAGTGTGTAAACGCGCAACACAAGGCATGCTCCGTGCGCGCTCTGGACGCATCATTTTGATGTCGAGTGTTGTTGCATTGTTGGGTTCGGCTGGCCAAGCCAATTACGCCGCAAGCAAGGCTGGCCTTGTTGGACTCGCCCGTTCGTTGGCACGTGAATTGGGCTCTCGTTCAATCACCGTCAACGTGGTCGCCCCTGGCCCGATTGACACCGACATGACGGCAGCACTCGGCGAGAAGCGTCTTGACGAACTTGCTTCTGCTGTTCCTCTGGGTCGAACTGGGACCGTGGACGAAATTGCAGGCGTTGTGACATTTCTTGCAAGCCCAGCAGCGGCCTACATTACGGGCGCCGTTGTTCCCGTTGACGGCGGGCTCGGAATGGGCCATTGATCCCTTTTTCTTAAGCCGCGTAGTACTGTAAGTGCGCAACGAAAACCAAGGAGAAAATCATGAGCCAGGAATTGTTTGAACGTTTCACCAAGTGTGCAGTAGAAGTGTTGTCAGTAGATGCCTCAAAGATCACGCCAGAAGCAAGCTTCGGCGATGACCTTGATGCAGACAGCCTTGACTTGGTTGAACTCGTTATGGCACTTGAAGAGGAATTCGGCATCGAAGTACCTGAGTCCGACCTTGAAGGTGTTGACACTGTCGGCAAAGCCTTCGCGCTCGTAACCTCAAAAGTCAAGTAAGCCCCTGAAGCCTCGCTGAATATGCAAGGAGCTGGTCACCGCGTTGCCATAACTGGTTACGGAGTGCTTGCTCCGTGTGGAATTGGCAAGGAATCTTTTTGGGCAGGTCTTCTTGGGCCCGGTTTCACAGGGTCCAGATCCATTGAAATTGAGAACTGGGATCCACTTCCGTATTTCGACAACCCAAAAGACGCACGTCGTTCGGATCGCTGCGAGCAGTTCGCACTTGCGGCAGCCAGTGAAGCCATTGCACAGTCGGGAGATTTACCGTACGACCCTGCACGCATTGGCACAATTTTTGGCACAGGAATTGGCGGTCTGCGCACGCTTGAAGAAAACGTCATCACGCGTGTCGAAAAAGGTGAGCGTCGAGTTTCGCCGTTTCTTGTTCCCATGATGATGTCAAATGCCTCGGGAGCTGCAATTTCCATGCGCTACGGCTTTCAAGGGCCGGCTGAAACAATCTGCACAGCATGCGCTGCAGCGACTCACGCCATTGGCAACGCTGCGCGACTTGTTGCTTGGGGTCGCTGCGATGCGGTTGTTACAGGCGGTGCAGAAAGTGCAGCAACCATTACCGCGCTTGCAGGGTTTAGCAACATGACCGCACTATCCAGCACTCTGGTGAGCAAGCCGTTTGACGCGACTCGCGATGGTTTCATCATGGGCGAAGGAGCAGCCGTATTTGTTCTTGAACGCATGGATCTTGCACTTGAGCGTGGCGCCACCATCATCGCCGAAATTGTTGGAGCAGCAAGCAATGCCGACGCTCACCACATCACTGCACCGTCGCCTGGTGGCGTTGGTGCTTCGCGTTGCATGAAGTTGGCACTCGATGATGCCGGGCTGCAACCAAGCGACATTAAACAGATCAACGCTCACGGAACCAGTACTCCACTGAATGACGCTGCTGAATCGCAAGCAATCGAAACGGTGTTTGGCAAAAATACCGTTCCCGTTGTGTCGATTAAGGGCGTTACTGGTCACCCGCTAGGAGCCGCCGGAGCGTTAGAGGCTGCAGCAGTGCTGCTCAGCATGGAAAAGAAGCTGATTCCGCCGACTGCAGGAACTCAACTAATTAGCGAAGACATGAATATCGATGTAGTGATTGGCGCTGCTCGACCATGGGAACCTGGTCCAACCATCTCGAACAACTTTGGTTTCGGTGGCCATAACGGCTCCGTGATTATTTCGCCTTACAAATAACTCACGCGTCGACTACGACGAACAGCAATTCACACTCACAGGCAATTTCGCCGTTCACTTTTGCAATTCCGGTTCCCTTGCCAGCACGTGCTGACATTCGCCCAATGCTCGCAGAAATCTCAAGCGTGTCTCCTGGAAGTACTTGCCGTCTAAACCGAGCTCCATCGAGACCTCCGAATAGCGGCAACTTGCCCGCAAACTTTGGATCACTCACGATTGCAAGAGCTCCAGTTTGTGCAATGGCTTCGCACATCAGCACACCAGGCAACGTGGGTCGTCCCGGGAAGTGACCTGCAAAAAACCACTCGTCGCCACTTAACTTCCAAATTGTTGAAGCTGAGACACCAGGTGTCAATTCTGTGATTTCATCAACAAAGATAAATGGATCGCGATGGGCAATCAACTCAGTTGGTTTAGGAAATGTCATTACTTGCCTAAAGCTTCCAACAGTTTTGCTGGCGTGTCTTTCGGCGAGATCTTGTACCACGCCTTCACAATGGTCCCGTCTGCGCCAATGAGAAAAGCTGAACGCTCAATACCCATATATTCACGCCCATACATGGATTTCTTCTTCCACACTTTGTACGCCTTTGCAACTTTGTTATCGGCGTCCGACAACAGCGGAAACCCCAGTTCATACTTCTCATCAAACTTCAATTGCTTTGCTGGCAAGTCAGGGCTAATTCCGATGATTGCGGTTCGGCCTATTTGATCAGCGATATCTCTAAGTCCACACGACTGCTGCGTGCAACCAGGAGTGTCCGCTTTGGGATAGAAGTACACAAGAACCTTGCGCTTTGCGTACTTCTTCAGCGAAAGCTTCTTGCCGTTCTGATCAAGCAATTCGATAGCCGGCGCAACAGATCCCTCTTTCAACATGGAAAGAACTTACTTCAAACCGACTGCAGCATCGAGCGCCTTACGAACTTCCCCAACGTATTCGCCAACCGCGTCGGCATCGTGTTCGATCAAGCGACGCATTACCGATGCACCCATGACGACCCCGTCTGCCACCGATGAAGCTTCAACAGCCTGTTCCGCATTTGACACTCCAACACCGATGAGCACTGGAACATCCGTCAACGCTTTAAGTCGAGCAGCAAGTTTCGTTGCCGTGCTTGCTAATTCGTCACGCTCACCTGTTACGCCAAGCAATCCGACTGCATAAACAAATCCGTTGCACCTTTGCAAAATTCTTGGCAGGCGTTCTTCTGGCGCAGTCGGTGCAGCAAGCATGACCGTTTCGATTCCCGCATCATCAGCTGCAACGCACCAATCGGTTGCTTCTTCAAGCGGAAGATCTGGCACGATGGCTGCGCAAACGCCGGCCTCTGCCAATGAATGGGAAAAACGCTCGTTGCCAGCCGAATGCACTGTGTTGTAGTAACACATCACTGCCAGAGGCACATCGATGTCGATGTTTCGCAATTCCTGAAGGATTGACAAAGGAGTTGCGCCACGCTCAAGTGCCTGCTCGGATGCAAGCTGAATCATCGGACCATCCATCACAGGATCTGAAAATGGAATACCGATCTCAATCGCATCTGCGCCGTTGGCAGCGGCAGCCCGAACCGCATCTGTCCAACCTAAATATCCACCTGTGATGTACGGAATGAGCAGCTTTCGCCCTGCATCACGCCGCGCACGAAGATGGCTTTCCAATTTTCCCGTATGCAGAACAGCCATGGGTTAGCCCAATATGTCCATCATTTGAGCAACGTCTTTGTCTCCTCTGCCAGACAAATTCATCAACACTGTTTTGCCTTGCATGTTTGGTGCTTCACGTGCAATCCATGCAACAACGTGTGCACATTCAAGTGCCGGAATGATTCCTTCTGTTTTCGCAAGTAGTTGGAATCCTTCGATCACTTCAGCATCGGTGACGCTTGGATACTCTGCGCGGCCAATAGATGCGAGGTACGAGTGCTCTGGTCCAACGCCTGGGTAGTCGAGTCCAGCACTAATTGATTGTGCTTCTTGCACCTGGCCGTACTCATCTTGCATCAGATAGCTGCGCATACCGTGCACAACTCCCGGCACTCCGCGCCCGACAGCTGCTCCACCTGCAGGTTCGACACCGATTAAACGCGCATGAGTATCTACAAAACCTGAAAAGATACCAATTGCATTCGAACCACCGCCAACGCAAGCAGTTACGAAATCGGGATCGGTTCCTAGCAATTCGCGACACTGTGCTCGTGCCTCCGTTCCGATCACACTTTGAAACTGGCGAACCATGAACGGATACGGATGCGGACCCATCACTGAACCGATCGCGTAATAGGTGTGCTCAACAGTTGCCACCCAGTCGCGCATCGCTTCGTTCACTGCATCTTTCAACGTGCGGCTACCCGATTTAGCTGGAACAACTTCTGCACCAAGCAGACGCATTCTGAAAACGTTCAAGGCCTGACGCTCAACGTCTACTTCGCCCATGTATACCTTGCAACCAAGACCAAGCAGGGCTGCTGCAGTCGCAGACGCAACACCGTGCTGACCTGCACCTGTCTCAGCAACAATGCGCTTCTTGCCCATGCGTTTGGCCAACAGAGCCTGACCAAGCACGCTGTTGATCTTGTGCGAACCAGTGTGATTCAGATCTTCACGTTTCAAGATCAAACGAATTCCAAGCTTGCGACCAAGGTTGTGGCACTCCGTCAGAATTGACGGCCGACCTGCGTAATCACGCAAGAGGTCGTTGAGCTCGGTACGAAACACCGTGTCATTCCATGCTTCATGAAACGCAGCTTCAAGTTCTTGACAGGCAGGAACGAGGGTTTCAGGCACGAAGCGCCCACCAAACTCGCCAAAACGACCATCAGCACCAGGCGTTGTCAACATGCTTCTAATGTACTTGCGATGTTGGACGGTCGGCCTAGCCGAGCACCGCATCTCGAGCATTTGTAATGAAGTGACGCATCTTTACTGCGTCCTTCAGACCAGGAGATTTCTCCACGCCACTGCTGACGTCCACTCCCCATGGTCGAACTTGCGCTATTCCAGCTGCAACATTTTCCGGGGTCAAACCACCAGACAGCATGAGGCGAATTTCCGTGGGAATGTCCTGTAGCAATTCCCAGTCATAAGCAGTGCCAGACCCTGGATGCAATCCGTCAACCAATATTGCATCCGACGCAAAGTTGCTCGCAGTTGCTGCATCTTGAGAGCCCGCAACCACCGCTTTGATTACAAATCGAACATCGGTTGCAACTTCTGCGGTCATTGCAGGCGTTTCATAACCATGCAATTGAGCACCTTGCAGTCTCGCTTCATTCACAATCTCAATTACTCGCGAAGGCGTTTCGTTGCGAAACACTCCAACCGTTAACGTTTCGGGTGGCAGGCGCTTGACGATTTCGCGTGCAAGCGCTGGAGATATCTGCCGCGGACTTGGTGCAAACACAAAACCCAAAGCATCGGCCCCCAAAGCGACGGCGAGCAAAGCGTCTTGCTCGTTTGTAATGCCGCAAATCTTGACGAACATATCTATACGACCTTCAAATCACGTACAGCCGCCACTGGATCACTCGAGGTAACAATCGACTCGCCCACCAACACCGCGTCGTATCCGGCATCACGTAATCGTCGAGCATCATCTGCGTTCCTCACACCAGATTCTGCAACTCGAACAACCGTAGGAGGAATGAGTGACGCCATTCGTTCTGCACGTGCGTGATCAACTTCAAATGTAATGAGATCACGCTGATTTACTCCAACGATGTTTGCACCAACATTAAGGGCACGTTCAAGTTCGTTCTCATCGTGTGTTTCAATAAGCACTTCCAAGCCAATATGAACCGCAAGATCATGAAAGCGCGCAAGCTCATCATCGGTAAGCACAGCAGCGATTAACAACACGCAATCGGCTCCCATTAACCGCGCATCAACCACATCAAATTCGGAAACTGTGAAATCCTTGCGAATGACAGGAAGCGAAGTGCTAGCACGAGCAATTTGGAGATCCTCTACCGAACCGCCAAAGAACTGCTCATCGGTTAACACCGATAGACACGAGGCCCCACCTTGTTCGTACAACGATGCGATGTGCGCAGCGTCCAGATCCGCGTGAAGCACGCCCTTGGACGGAGACTTTCGCTTGATCTCCGCAATGACACACAAATTATCGCTAGAACCCTGAACCAGTCGTTCACCGAAACCCCTTGTCGAGGAAAGTGCACGGGCCTGACCAACAAGATCATCCAAATTACGCTGATCACGCGAAGCAACTTCGCGGTGGCTCTGGACGATCTTGTCTAGATACAAGGCTTAGAGACCCTTGCCGCCAATCGGCGAAAGCAAGTTGAATTCAGGAGCTCCATCGACGAAATCAGCAAGTGATTTCGAGAAGGCTTTGAAAGCATCGCTACCCATATGTGCATTCATCGCATCTTGGTTTGCGTACAACTCGTAGAACCACACGACGTCGGCGTCTAAAGCATCGTGATGGAAAATGTAGGTCACGGTTCCAGACTCACCTTCAGCAGTTGCCAAACCTGGCTTTACTGCTTCCGTGAATGCATCACGCTGACCGGCTTTGATTCGTAGTTTGACTGCCACTGCTACTTTGCTCATGATTCCTCCTGTTAGAACCCTAATTTTTCACTAAGAACTTGTTCGAGACGATCGATTGATACTCGCTCTTGCTGAGTGGTGTCGCGTTCGCGGATAGTCACCTGTCCATCTTCAAGCGAATCGAAGTCGACGGTGATGCAATACGGTGTTCCAATTTCGTCCTGGCGTCGATAGCGGCGACCGATTGCTTGGGTTTCGTCGTAGTCGCAGTAGTAACGCTTGCTGAGTGTCGAGAAGATCTGATCTGCCAGTGGCGTGAGCGAGTCCTTCTTTGACAACGGCAAGATAGCGACCTGATACGGAGCCAGACGTGGATGCAATCGCAGCACCGTGCGTGGCTCATCGTTGATCACGTCTTCGTCGTATGCGGCAAGCAAGAACGCTGCCATTGTGCGGTTAGCACCGGCGGCAGGTTCCACTACGTATGGAACGTAACGCTCATTTGTCGCTTGATCGAAGTAATCAAGCTTCTGTTTTGAGAATTCAGCATGACGGTTGAGATCGAAGTCGGTGCGCTGTGCAACTCCTTCCAACTCTCCCCAGCCCCATGGAAACTTGAATTCAATGTCGCTTGTTCCACTTGAGTAATGCGAGAGTTCATCAGCCTCATGCACGCGTAGACGCAGCATGTCCGCTGGAATACCTAAATCGATGTACCACTGCATGCGCGTTTCGCACCAGTAGTCGTACCACTTGGCGCTTTCAGATGGTGGAACAAAGAATTCCATTTCCATCTGTTCAAATTCGCGAGTGCGGAAAATGAAGTTGCCAGGCGTAATTTCATTGCGGAATGATTTTCCAACCTGAGCGATTCCAAACGGTGGCTTCTTGCGTGAGGTTTGCAAAACATTGGCAAAGTTGACGAACATGCCTTGAGCAGTTTCGGGGCGCATGTACACCGTTGCGCCTTCGCCCTCTACTGGTCCAGCATGCGTTTGGAACATGAGGTTGAATGCGCGAGCCTCGGTGAAGGTGCAACCCTTCATTTTCTGCGGGCAATCGCGAGCCTCTAATTGATCTTCACGGAAACGGCGATTACACACCGTGCAGTCGACCAGAGGGTCACTGAAGTTTGACAAGTGGCCACTTGCCTCAAACACTTGAGGCGGGCCAAGAATGGCGGCGTCAATCAAAACAACGTCGTCACGCTGTTGCACCATGCTGCGCACCCATGCGTCTTTCACGTTGCGCAACATGAGCGATCCAAGCGGGCCGTAGTCATATGAGGATCTGAACCCTCCATAAATCTCAGCGCTCGGAAAGACGAAACCGCGGCGCTTGCAGAGGTTGACAACTTGCTCTAAATCGCTTGCGGGCATGGCTACAGACTACAACCCGACTAGTGACGGGGACTGAACATTGCGACCGACCTCAGTCGTCGCTCGATGTGATGCTCCATTGCCTGAGTGGCTAGTTGAGAAATTTCAAAACTCGCAGGCGATTCGGGCTGTGCGAGTGCAACATTGAGTTGCCCACCCAGAACTTGTTGCAATAGGTCAACTGCAGGCTGCGAAATGCCGATGCCCGTTCGGCATGTTCGACACTGCACCCCTCCATGGAAAATGTCGAAAGCGACCAAACCGTCCTTCGAAGCGCAACCAACGCATGCTTGAACCTGTGGACTGACTCCCTCTGCAGCGAGAAGTTTCCAATAAAAGGCTGCAAGCATCACCGGCGACTCTTGTTCCATTAATGCATTCAGCGCCCCATGCAACATGCGATACAAATGCGGTGAAGGCTCTCTGTCCTCAGCAATCTGATCGACCGCTTCAAGCATTGACATGCCTTGGGTGAGCTTGTCTAGGTTATTGTGCAATCGTGCAGACGAATCAATGAGTTCAACCTGCGAAACGGTATCCAGTTCTCTTCCTTTGTACAGCTGAATCTCTACATGGCTCATTGGTTCAAGTCGTGCTCCAATCTTCGATTTTGTCTTGCGAATGCCCTTCGCCACCGCACGAACTTTTCCGTGCTGCTCAGTCATCAGCACAACGATGCGGTCTGACTCACCCAGTTTGTAACTTCTCAACACCACGCCTTTATCGCGATACAGCGTCATGAGTCCACACCACCAAAACGACGATCTCTGCGCTGGAAGTCGTTGATCGCTAATTCGATGTCTTCAATGTTGCAGTGCGGCCATTGAGTATTCAGATATACAAGTTCGCTGTAGGCAAGTTCCCACACCAGCGATGGCGGCAGCCGTGTGGGATCTCCAAAAATGACGACCAAATCCGGCTCGCACGATGCGGGATGCACTATCGCGTTCGCCAAATTCTTTTCGGTGATTTTCTCTTCGGATAATCCGTTGACCGCTCTTGCGAACCTGTGCTGACCATCTGCACAGACATCAACTACCACTGAAGTTGAACCCCTCAGCAACAACTTCCCGTCTACAGGCTGGGCACCACACGACTGAGCAATTTTGTCGGTGAGATCTCTATCTAGTTTTGAATTTGAAATTCCTGAGTATGGATACACGGTGAGCCAATCGGCTCCAATCTGCTCAACCGATGCCCGCAATGTTGCGATGTACTGCGACCAATCCGAAGACGACATTTCGTTCCACTGATCGAGTGATCCCCCGACAACAAGTACGTGTCGTAATGATGAACCGTCAGCCACATCACTATTGTCGCACGCCATCACTGCCCACATCAGTAAGGTGTTCGGCATGGATGCGGCGAATCAACAATCTCCCATCCATATTGCCTGCATCATGGATGGCAATGGTCGCTGGGCTAAACGGCGAGGACTTCCCCGTACAGAAGGCCATACAGCCGGCGAGGAAAACCTGGCAGAAGTGGTGCGTGTCTGTGCGTCACGAAATGTTGGCTGGCTCACAGTTTTTGGATTTTCAACCGAGAACTGGGTTCGTCCTCCAGCAGAGGTGAAACACATTCTCTCCTTGCATAAACGGTTGTTTGGGCGAATTGAGGAACTCAATGCCAACAACGTTCGAATCCAATGGATCGGTAGACCATTCAACGAGCCGGGTTCAAAGACTCCAGGATTTATTCAGAAGGCAATTTTGCAGGCCATCGAAGACACGGCACACAACACTGGCATGGTGCTGACTGTCGCATTTGACTACGGAAGTCGTGCGGAGTTGTTACGCGCTGCCCAACTGTCTCGAGCAAGTCACCACACCGCACATGATGTTTCGGCTGCAGAGATCTCAAACCATATGTATGCGCCAAGCCTTCCGCCAGTCGACGTTGTGGTGCGCACATCTGGCGAATCTCGAATCTCAAATTTCATGCTGTGGCAGATCAAGGGTGCGAAGGTGTACTTCACCGAGCGAACGTGGCCCGATTTTGATGCTCACGAAATTGACAACGCGCTCAAGTTGGTTCATGCCCGATAACAAGAAACACGAACTAGACGTTGCAGATCTTCTTCAAGCAGTTGTAGACACGCTGCCAAATGTTGAGGCGCGATCCGGCCAGGTCACGATGGCGACTGCAATCGCAGATGCGATCGCAAACAAGCGTCATCTCATCGTTCAAGCGGGTACGGGTACTGGGAAGACCTTGGGGTACCTCGTCCCTGCCATTGCATCGGGACAACGCGTTGTGGTTTCCACGTACACCAAGGCCTTGCAAGACCAACTCGCTAAACACGACTTACCTGTTCTGTCCTCTGCTCTCACACCAATTATCGGTCGCGAAATTACATGGGCAGTTCTGAAGGGTAGAAATAACTATCTCTGCGCGCAGCGCATTGCAGAGATCCGCGAACCCAAACAGCACAAACTTGACCTACAAGAATTCAGTGCACAAGTTCAGTCCGATATTGACAAACTCGTGAATTGGTCAGAGACAACAGCAACTGGGGACTCGGGAGATTTGTCCTGGACCCCTCGCGACGCCGCATGGCGTCACGTCAGTATTGGTAGCGATGAGTGCCCAGGTGCGAGTCGGTGCCCATCAGGCGACACGTGCTTTACCGAGCGCGCGCGTGATTTTGCTTCGATAGCTGACGTCATAGTTGTGAACACACACATCTATGGTTTGGACGTCGCAACGGATGGCGCGTTACTCCCAGAACATGATGTAGTGATTTTCGACGAAGCCCACCAACTTGAAGATGTCATGAGTGCTTCGGTCAGCATGGCCATCAGTCCTGGAAGCATCCAACATGTCATCGGAGCATTGCGCTCAATCGTGAGAGACGATGCGTTAACAGGATCTCTTCAGCAACTTGCATCCGAATTTGGGTCATACATCACAAGAGATGTCGATAAACGTGTTCCACTCCCACTACCCGATGACATCCAGGATGTGCTCGCTCGGTTGCGCCTGAAAATCGATGAAGCGGTTGCTGGGTTAAAGGCAATCTCCAGCAATGACGAATCAGCAAAACAGCGAATTCTGAGAGGCCAGACGCTGAGTACGCGATTGATCGAGGTGATTGATGGTTCCCTTACAGCCGGATCGCGAACTGTGGCATTCGTGAGTGGCAGTAAGGACCGTCCAATTCTTGAACTTGCTCCGTTACATGTAGGGCCTTCACTCCACAGCGGCGTGTGGTCAAAACGAACGGCAATTCTCACCAGCGCCACAATCCCACTAGCAATGCCAACACGTGTGGGCCTTGGTGAAGACGAAGTTGACGCGATTGACGTTGGAAGCCCATTCGATTATGAGAATTCTGCATTGCTGTACTGCGCAAAGCATCTGCCATTACCTAACGACTCACGCAGAGACGAGGCAGTTCATGACGAACTTGAGAAATTGATCAACGCCGCTCAAGGTCGAACCTTGGCGCTATTCACTACATACCGCGCCATGCACGCAGCCGCCGACGAAATGATGCGACGCCTCGAGTACAAAATATGGCGACAAGATGATCTACCAAAGATGGCTTTGGTAGATGCGTTTGCATCAGAGGAATCTGCATGCCTATTCGCAACTGCGGGTTTCTTTCAAGGAGTGGATGTTCCTGGTCAAACTCTCAGCCTTGTAGTGATCGACAAAATCCCATTCCCTCGTCCAGACGATCCACTTCTCAGCGCCAGACGAGATGAGATTGGAAAGACGTCATTTAGCGAGATCGACATTCCACTTGCAGCAACACAACTCGCGCAAGCAGCAGGCCGTTTGATTCGTTCGCGAAAGGATTCTGGAGTTGTGGCCATTCTTGATCCGCGACTCGCCACCAAGGGCTACGGCAAGAAACTTGTTTCAACACTTCCGCCGATGAAACGCACTATTGAGTTCTCGGAAGTTGTGCAGTTTCTCAGATCCATCTAGCGAATCAGTTCAGCAGTCGATAGCCCATTCCGCGAACGGTGACGATCATCGTTGGCTCGTCTGGTTGTGTTTCCACTTTCACTCGCAAGCGTCTTACGTGCGCGTCCACCAGCCGCGAGTCACCCAAATATTCATACCCCCACACGCGCTCAAGCAATTGATCCCGCGACAGCACCATTCCAGGATGATCAGCGAATTCAACAAGTAGGCGATACTCAGTCTTCGTCAGCGGAATCTCTGTTCCTGCTTTCTTGACAATGCTTAAGTTGCGGTCAATCTCAACATCTCCAATTTTGCTGAGGGATTTGCCACTCGTTGGAGACGGTTCAATAGTTTGCGTGCGACGCAAGGCAGCGCGAATCCGAGCTGCGAGTTCTTTCGGAACTACAGGCTTAGTCACATAGTCGTCAGCTCCTGCATCAAACCCGTTCACCAAATCAGAAGTGTCGGTTTGAGCAGTCACCATGATCACTGGTGTGATGCTGGTTCGACGAATGGCTCGGCACACCTCGAAACCGGAAATGTCAGGCAACCGAAGATCGAGCAACACCAAATCCGGGTCCATCTGCCCAAACATTTTGATACCAGTTTCTCCATCGCCTGCTTCAGCCACTTCATAACCTTCGTCTTCGAGCACCAGCCGCAGTGCGGTTCGAATGGCTTCGTCGTCTTCAATGAACAGCAGAGTAAACATCGCTATGCAGTCTGCCCGATGCGTGCAAATTGTTACAGAAAACGCACACAAAACATCACCAAATGTCACGTTGAGGGTGCAGAATTTGCCTATCGAACCGGCGGGTGTTCATGCTCCCCCTTGAGCCCCGCCGGTTCCGGTCTTGCCGTTTTACTGCCATGCTGTATCCATGAGTCGGCTGAGCATTCCCCAGAAACTTGGGTTGAAGCAGCGAATGGTGCTGTTCTTCGGTCTTGCAGCAATGGCTGCAGCAATAGCGCTGAGTGTGGTGACCTACACGAGCACTCGCTCATACCTACTTGGACAAAGGTCCGAAGTCGCTCAACGTCAAGCTTTTAACAACGCTCAACTCATGCGCAACATCGTCGAAACCGACAGCGCGAACATCGCAGACCTCGTTACACAAATCCGAACCGAACAAGGCGGATACGCGGTCGTACAGCTTGATGAACGACCAGGCAGAGCTTCACTGTTTTACGCTCAAGAGCCACTGCGATTTACTCAATCAAATCTGCCACCCGAACTTGTCGAGTTGACACTGAGCGACATTACGAGTCGCCAACGTTTTCAATTCGAAAATCGTCCGTATGAAGCTATTGGTGTTGCTGTCCCGTCAATCGGACTTCATTATTTTGAAGCATTTCCAGTTACCGACGTTGAGAACACGCTTCGCACCATCCAGATAACTCTGCTCATCGGAGTGGTACTCATTACTCTTGCCGCAGGAATTCTCGGATTATCCATGAGCAGGACAGTGCTCCAACCGCTCACACGCGTGGCAATGGCGGCAAACCAGATTGCTACAGGTGGTCTTGACACACGATTGATGCAAGAGGACGATTCGGACCTCGATCGCCTTGTCGTCTCATTTAACGAAATGGCAGATGCCGTACAACAACGAATTGAACGCGAACAGCGTTTTGCCAGTGATGTAAGCCATGAGTTGCGATCGCCCGTGACAGCATTATCAGCAGCAGCAGATGTTCTGGTTTCAAGAAAATCGGAATTCTCAGAACGCAATCAACAAGCTATTGACATTATGCAAAAACAGATCGAGCGTTTTGATAGAACAGTTCTCGATTTATTAGAACTTTCACGCCTTGATGCTCAAGTTGCAGATCACGAGACAGAAGATGTTCAACTCAATGACCTCATCAGCCGCATCATGCAGCGCTACGGATTCGGAAACATACCCTTCATCAGTTCAGTACAAGCATCAGACGGAGAAACGAGGGCCGACGACGAAACCCGACTTGATCGCCGACGTATAGAGCGAATACTGGTCAACCTTCTAGAGAATGCGCGAGATCATGGCAAAGGCGCCACAAGGGTGACCCTTGATAGTGTTGGAAATACGTTTACACTCGCGGTACACGACGCTGGGCCTGGAGTGATAGTGAGTGAACGCACCCAAGTATTTGACCGCTTTGCACGGGGAACAGCATCCCGCAACAGCAAAGGTAGTGGGCTTGGCTTGGCCATTGTGCGAGAGCACGCTCGGGCTCTTCACGGCAATGCTCATATTGAGCAATCGGATGAGGGTGGTTCAAGTTTCATCATCACGTTTGCAAGGACCGAAAACCAAACATGATTAACCGTCATATTCCCTACCGATTCTGTGCGTTGTGCATAGTGCTCGCCTCGTGCGCGGTTCCGAAATCTGGCGCGGTTGATGAGATCAACTCTGACGACATTCCATTTGGTCTCAACTCCCCAGAAACGTCAGTACCTGCCACTACGACCTCAGTAGTTCTGACTTCCCCGTTAACCGGAACAACTTTCGAACAGGCCGATTTGTACTTTGTGGATGGATCTTCGCTTGAGCGCGTGCGTCTAGAGATTCCATCCCCAACAGACTTGCAGGGTGTCTTTGCAGCACTAGTCGCCGGGCTACCTGATCCTGCTCACACCAAAGTAAAAACTCTTTTGCCAGTCGATTTTGCGGCGGTTATCGACGTTGAAGGCGGCGTCGCAAATGTGAATGCAAATCGCGTCTACTTAGATTCCATTAAACCAAACGAGCAACGGTTGGCAATCGCTCAAATAGTGCTGACGTTGACCAGCCAACCCGGCATCGGACAAGTGACGTTTAGCGTTGGAGGCAAAGCAATTGGTGTGCCACGCGGTCGAGGTGACATTGCAGGAGCTGGCACCCCAGTGACATTTGATGACTACAACATGTTGATTGCGAAATAGCTAATAGCCAAGTCGCTCAACACGATCTGGACGCTGTTGCCAATTCTTGTCAACCACAACGGCAAGCTCCAAATACGTACCTTTCGGCAGCTGCTTGCGAACAGCAGTTCCCACTTCTTTTAGTAGAAGTCCACCCTTGCCAATGACCATTCCCTTTTGACTATCGCGTTCGACAACAATTTCGCATCGAACTTTATTGTCCTCCCATTCAGTTACGCGAGTGGCAATGGAGTACGGCAATTCATCAAATGTAAGCGCAAGTAATTGTTCGCGAACCAATTCAGCGACCCACTCGCCAGGCGAAGTTTCGGTCGTCATCTCGGTTGGATACAACTGCTCGCCTTCAGGAAGCAACTTCCCTAGATGCTGCGCCAACTCTGCAACCCCTGCACCAGTTTGGGCGCTGACCGGGAAGTACTCTGACGCACCGAGTTCGCTCAGCTTTGTTAACTGTTTCAAAATTTGTTGTGGTGAAGCACGATCTATCTTGTTCAGAATGACAATGGCCTTCGACATCTCTATGTGACTCGCCACCCATTGATCTCCCGAGCCAAATGGCTGGGTGGCATCAATCACCAAGCACACAACGTCTACGTCTTTTGTTGACTCCAAAGCTGTGGCATTAACGCGTTCTCCTAAGGCACTTACAGCCTTGTGCAAACCTGGAGTATCAACGAAGATGATTTGATAGTCATCCTTAGTCACGACTCCACGAATTCGCGTGCGCGTTGTTTGTGGCTTGTCAGAAACGATGCTGACCTTCTCGCCACACAGAGCGTTGACAAGAGTTGACTTGCCGACATTTGGGCGCCCAACTAGTGAAACAAAGCCTGAGCGCATATCTACAGGCTAGTTCTGCAAGAATGAAACAGTGCAGAACATCAATTGGAAGAAATGGTTCGACCGAATGCAACCTCAGACGTTGCAAATCGCAACCTGGTTGTTGTACATCAACGGTTTCTTCGCCTTTGCGAATTTCGTTGACAGTCGAATGGAGCTCGGATATATCCGTCGCTTCTTTGCTTTGGGTCCCGTGTACGGTCTTATCGTCATTGCTGTTCACGTTCTTGGTGGATTACTCATGGCCAACGAGCGCAAGATTGGCTACAATATCGCCGTCGCTGCCTCATTTACGCCATTTGTTTCCAACATGATCGTCTATCGGTCACTCATCGGTGTTTCATTCCTCGGCTCCATTTTCGACATCGCTCTAATTGCACTGCTTCTGCATACGCAAAGCCGATCCCATCAAAAGGTGTGGTTCCGCTAGCGCAACTACCCAAGTTCGCAATTGGTCCGCCATTTCTGCAACACTGAAGTCATGGCAACCATCATCAAAGATCAAGCAGACCTCATGGCTCATGTTGGCCAGCACCTCGGTTACAGCGAATACATCACTGTCACCCAAGAGCAAGTACAACTTTTTGCAGATGCCACAGGCGACCATCAGTGGATCCACTTAGACACCGAGCGCGCGAAGACTGGCCCCTTCGGACAGACCATCGCCCATGGCTACCTCACACTTTCATTGGCGCCAGTTTTGATCGGTCAAATCTGGAAAGTTGAAGGCGTCAAGATGGGCGTGAACTACGGAACGAACAAAGTTCGATTCATGGCACCTGTACCGGTTGGCGCAAACGTTCGTGCCGGAATCAAACTGCTTGAAGCAACCGAGATTGCGGGCGGTGCCCAAGTAGTGCTTGAAACCACATTCGAATGTGAAGGCGCCACCAAGCCTTCATGCGTCGCAGAAGTAATTTTCCGCCACTATTACTAATTAGTTAACGGTACGTCTTCATTATTTTTGCAAACTCGGTAAGAGTTTGCTTGTCTGGATAGTCAACGCACCATGGCACAAATCCGCTGCATCCTCGTTCTACGAAATCGGCAATGCGTTCTGCAACCTGATCGGGCGTTCCTACAAAGTTCGCATTGCTCCACTGATCAAAGTTGTCTCCACGGCCACTTGCAATCTGATATTCGCGAAGCTCCTTCTCGGTATCACGAATAAGAATTTCACCTGATGTGGTCTTCTTGATCTCGGTCTCGTCGCGGCCAACTTTCAAGCAATGGCCCTTCAAGATTTCGACTTTGCGCGAAAATTCTTCAGCAGAGCCGCCAAAGTTTGAGTAATCGGCATGCTGAGCAACAACGCGAAGTGTGAGCTGCTCTCCTCCACCACCAATCCAAATTGGTGGACGTGGTGCTTGTAGTGGCTTCGGATCGCAGTTTGCACGAACGAGTTGGTAGTACTTGCCGTCGTAGGTGGTTTCTTCTTGCGACCACATCATCTTCACGATTTCTACACACTCGCGAAGCATGGCAATGCGATCTTTTGGAACTGGGAATTCGTAGCCGTATCCACGGCATTCGTTTTCGTACCAACCGGCACCAATTCCCCAGTCCAGTCGACCTCCAGAAATCACATCAAGCGTGCTGGTGATTTTTGCCAAGAGCGCTGGCGGTCGGTACAGGTTGCAACCAACCATTTGGCCTAAACGAATGCGAGTAGTGAGCTGACTGATTGCAGCCATAACCGTCCAGCACTCGAACACCGTTTCGTGAGCTGGACGAGGAACGTTGTGAAAGTGGTCGTATACCCAGATTGAGTCAAAGCCAAGCTGCTCAGCGGTTACCGCAATGTCTACCGCAGCGTTCCACTTGTCTACAGCGCTTGGAAAGCCAACCAATTCCATTTTCCAGCCTTGCGGCATGAATACGCCAAAGGTGATGTCCTGTTTGCTCATAGTGGAAGGTCTCCTGTTGCTTTCTTGGTTGTTCCAAAATCTTTGTAGGCCGAGATAGTGCGCTGTGCGATGCGCATTTGATGGATCTCGTCAGCGCCGTCTGCAAATCGACTCCATCGTGCTTGCTGCAGCATTCCCGCTAAAGGAGTATCGGTGCTGTAACCGAGAGCACCATGCACTTGGATTGCGCGGTCGATAATTCTCCACAAACTGTTCGCAACGAAATGCTTGGTCATACTCACTTCGCTGGTGAAGTCCATGCCGTGTTCAATCTTGTATGCGGCATGAAGAATCATGAGTTTGCCTTGATACATCTCCATCGCAGAATCGGCGATGAGCCATTGAATACCTTGCTTTTCAGCAAGCAGTGAACCATGCGAATAACGCTCTAAGGCGCGCGCCACCATCATGTCGAGCGCGGTTTCTGCTTGAGCGATCCATCGCATGCAGTGTGCAAGTCGCGCTGGTCCAAGTCGATACTGACCCAGCAAATGACCTTGCCCGCGTCCGCCGAGCATGTTTGCATTTGACACTCGAAGATCTTTGATTTCGATCTCGCAATGGTTGTGTCCGCCAGACATCGTCTCTACGTCGCGAACAATGTTCCAACCCTCACTCGGAATGTCCACGATGAAACACGAGTTCGCTGCTTGCGGAAGGTCTGGATCCTCTTCTGTGCGCGCTACAAGTAACGCAAACTGAGCACCACGCGCGCCAGAGATAAACCATTTGTGACCGTTGATCACCCACTCATCGCCGTCTTTGTATGCGAACGTTTTAATGAGCGTTGGATCGCTGCCTGCCACTTCTGGCTCGGTCATGGCAAAACAGGAGCGAATGCGACCTTCGCACAATGGTCGTAGATACTTTTCCTTTTGTTCTGGCGTTCCCCAATGCAACAGCGTGTGCTGGTTGCCCTCATCTGGCGCCTGAGCATTCAACACATATGGCCCAATACTCACCTTGGCTGCCTCAGCCGACACTGCTGCCATGGCTGTTGGACCAAGTCCCATGCCGCCCCATTCAGCTGGCATATGCGGAAGCCACAGGTTCCAGTCTTCACGTGCCAATTTGCGCAACTCAACGATGGCCTTCACCACTTGCGCACGGTCATTCTGATCAATTGCATCCCATTGCGGGCGAACCTGCTCATCCATGAATGCACGCACCTTCAGGCGCACCGCTTCAATCTCTGGTGTAAACGTAAAGTCAATCATTGGTCCCCAAACCTTTCCCGTCCCACAAAGTGGCGGGGTCAACCATCAAGTATTGCCGAGAGTGTCGTAACCTGACGAGGTGAGCAATTCTGACAAAGTGGCTTGGGACACAAAGGAACTTCCTCAGGGAGACGCCAAGGCCAAAGTCGTTCAGAATATGTTTGATGCGATCGCACCCCGCTACGACATGGTGAACCGCATCATGACCTTTCGGCTTGATACGCGTTGGCGCAAAATTGCAGTGCGCAAGCTCGCACTAGCAAAAGGCGCTCGTGTGCTTGATCTCGCTAGTGGAACCGGCGACCTTTGTGTTGACCTTCGCAAAGCCGGGCTCATACCACTCTCGTTTGACATGTCGTTCGGCATGCTTGCTGCGGATCACAGCAAAGCGCCACGAGTGCAAGCCGACATTCTTCGTTTGCCAATTGCAACCCAATCTGTCGATGGAGTGACCTGTGGTTTCGCGTTGCGCAACTTGGTAGATCTGAACGTGTTCTTTCATGAAATTGCACGTGTTACGAAATCGGGTGGCCGAATTGCGCTACTCGATGTGAGCACACCAACCAATCCGCTTATCCGCTGGGGCAATAGCGTCTATTTCGGAAAAGTAGTTCCGCGTATCGGAGGGCTGCTTTCTAATCGTGCTGCTTACAACTACTTGCCAAAAAGCGTGGCGTATTTGCCGTCACCAGAGCAATTGGTGGTCATGTTGCAGAATGCAGGTTTTGAACATGTGCGGCACGAGCAACTTTCCGGTGGTCTTACGCAATTGATGCACGCAACAAAGAAGTAGCAAGCCCGATGAAAGCAACGTCGTTTCCGTTGTCAGACATCACCGATCGCGAGCTCGATCTGAATGACTTCGCCGGAGCAAATGGATTTCTCTTCGTTCGCGAAGGTATTGGTTTTGCTGCAGTTGGAGTGAGCGCCCGTTTGGCGGCCAATGACGCGCGCGAACTATTGAACGCAATTGAGCACTCGCCAACAGATCATCCAATTGGAGTAGGGCCCATCATGTTCGGCTCCATCCCCTTTGATACAACGCGAGATGCCGATTTCATTCTTCCAACAGTGACACTGTGCAAGACCCGCGAAGGTGAAACCTGGGTGACGGTTATTGATGACGCGCCATTTCCAGCAGTGACTGAACGCGCGCCGACAGCAGGAAACGCACAA
>JBIKHN010000169.1:0-2701 GCA_044362135.1 Ilumatobacteraceae bacterium
CAACTGCCATTTCAAGAACTTTCTGAGCTCCACCAACTTGCTCTGCAGCAAGTGCAACAGCAGCAAGATCAAACACCTTGCTCAACACGTCCCAGCCCTTACCTTCAGTGCCAACCAACGTTGCAGGCGTTGCATTGAACTCCAACTTTGCTTGCTTGCGGGTTTGGTCCATGGTGGAAAGTGCGGTGCGGGTAAGACCCTTTGCTTTGCCATCTACTGCGAACAACGAAACACCCTTGCCCGTGCGAGCAGCAACGATGATCAAATCTGCAGTGTGTCCGTCGATCACGAACATCTTGGTTCCGGTCAGCGTGAAATCAGTTCCACTGCCCTTGGCCTCCATGGTGATTCCCTTTTCGTCCCACTTGCCTGAAGGCTCTGTTGTGGCAATAGTTGCAGTGAATTCACCACTTGCAATACCTGGCAGTGACTTCTTCTTTGCAGCCTCGTCGCCGCTGAGCAACAACGTGTTTGCTGCAAGAACAACGGTGGAGAAATATGGTGCGCACAACAATGCACGTCCCATTTCCTCAAGCACTACACCTTGTTCGATGAAGCTGTAACCGGAGCCACCGAACTCTTCAGGAATTGACAATCCCTGAAGGCCCATCTGCTCGCCCATTTGCGACCACACTGCTGGATCGAAACCGGTTTCGGTTTCCATCTGCTCGCGCACTGCAGTTTCTGGTGACTTCGAGTCAAGAAACGCACGGACTGTTTTACGGAGTTCTTCTTGTTCTTCTGTGAATGCAAAGTTCATGCAGACATCCTTGCCCAAACCCCAGCCCTCGCGCCAATTTGAGTGTGTACACCTATGTACACAAAATCGGACCGCTGGACCTAGCCTGTCTTTATGGCCAAACAGGCAAAACCCACACCCGCAAGGCATCTGGGCATTCGCGAGCTTCGCGAACAGTCCGCCAAATTCGTTCAGCGCGCAGGTGCCGGCGAAAACATTGTGATCTCGGTAAGTGGTGAACCAGTCGCGCTTCTTGGTCCACTGCATTCCACGAGTGCGCAGGTTTCCATTACCGAACTCATTGCCAAGACCGCACTCATTGCTCCGCGAAGAAAAGATGACTTCGTACTAAGCGACCCTGTTGCCGTGCACAGCGGAGCACGTATCGATCAGCTGCTGCGTGAGGTGCGCGGATGACCGTTGTACTTGACACCAGCGCACTCATTGCTCTGCACATTTCCGGACCAGGCCGAACCATCACACACGATGCACTGAAAAGTGACCCGCATTGGTGCGCCAGTGCAATCGCACTTACAGAAGCATTGGCTGCAATCGATCGCCTAACTGAAGAGCCAATTCTTCGTCGCGATCTTGAAGACGCCATTCGCCACACGTGGGACTACATCGCAGTCGTTCCACTAGACCAGCGTTGTCTCGACGACGCATCGCACCTCATTCGCGAACAGCCGTTGCACATCAGTGATGCATTGCACCTTTCTGCAGCCCAGCGCCTGCCACAACCCGTTTCATTTGTAACCTTCGATCCAGCGCAAATACCCGTTGCGCTCTCACTTGGATTCGAGGTCGTTTCATCATGAACACAACGCTTCACTGGAAAGACACGAACGTTGAAGTACACAAAGTCGTCGTTGGGCCATACGACAACAACGTGTTTGTTATTCGCTGCACTTCCACCGGCGAGGCGGTGCTCATTGACGCAGCAAACGAACACGAACAGCTTTTAGAGCTGTGCCGTGCGCTCGGCGTGCGACGCGTGCTTGAAACGCACGGTCACTGGGACCACATTCAGGCAGTACCGGCAATGCGCGAAGCAGGATACGAAGTTGCCGTTACCGCATTGGATGCACCTCGCTTGAAAGATGTTGGCTACGACGTGTTTATTGATGACGCCGAAGTGATTGAAGTGGGCAAGTTGCGCCTGCACGCCATTCACAACCCAGGCCACACCGAAGGTTCCATTTCATTTGCGGTTGCGAATACTCCGCTGTTGTTCACTGGCGACACACTGTTTCCAGGCGGACCAGGAAATACCGCGCTCGAGGGTGGCGACTTCGACACCATCATTCATTCAATAGATACGAAACTTTTCACGTTCCCAGCAGACACCATTGTTCTGCCAGGCCATGGCCAAGACACCACAATTGGTAACGAACGCCCACACCTGCAGGAGTGGGTAGATCGCAAGTGGTAAACAGTTCTCAATGAGCACTTCGGCCTCACCTCGCCTCGGCGGAATGGTTCCTGATTCATCTGCATTCACCGAAGTGTCACCCGCTTCGCGGATCACGCCAAATGGTCACCCAAAACCAGAATTACGCACAGAGTTGCGTCGCATCCCAAATGTTCGCAATGCAATTTCGATGGCCAGTATCTATGTTCAAAACATTGCCATCGTGTGGGCCGCACTAGCGCTCCACAATCCACTTACCTACGTCATTGCGTTCGTATTAATGGGGCGTGCTCATGCGCAAATTCTGGCCATGATGCACGAATCGGTACACCGACTGCTGTTCAGCAATCGAAAACTCAATGACTTCGCCGGAAGATGGTTGCTCGGGTATCTCTCATTCGTGAATTCCGATGCATATCGCTATGTGCACATGGCGCATCATCGCGAAGAGTTCGGACCGAACGAACCAGACATTCCGCTATACGCCAACTACCCAATCACGAGCGACAGTTTTTGGCGCAAGATGCGCCGCGATGCTCTGGGCATTACAG
>JBIKHN010000068.1:0-7761 GCA_044362135.1 Ilumatobacteraceae bacterium
ATTGAGACCCATTGCAGATAACGCCAATTGGTTCGTCTCTATTGCCCTGCGCAGCAAACTGGTATGGGCGATATCGAAAACCAGCCCCGCTTCTTTCATGGTGGCGCCTGCGGCGGAGGCTTCGCGAACCCCTTGGTCGGTGAGTTCCACGTCGTGCCAACCCGTGAACAGATTGAGCTCATTCCACGTACTTTGGCCATGACGAAGAAGGACAAGGGTGCCAGTCATGGTGTAGATGGTAGGCGCAGTGGGGATTTCAGCGGTATTTGGCGAATTCATGGCCCCGATATCTGGGTGTGACAAATGTTGAGTGCCTTTGACTCAAGTTTTGTAGTGCTCGGGTTGGCAAGTTCCCTTGTGCATCGTAAAATTCACCCATCACCCCAAAGCAATCCCCGAATAAGGAGCAATCATCATGGGCAAAGCAGTAGGAATCGACCTCGGAACCACCAACTCGGTAGTGGCAGTCCTGGAAGCAGGCGAGCCAGTGGTTATCCCCAACTCTGAAGGTTCACGCACCACCCCATCGGTCGTGGCATTTTCGAAAGCCGGCGAAGTGCTGGTTGGCGAAGTGGCCAAGCGACAGGCAATTACGAACCCAGATCGCACCTTCCGCAGCGTGAAGCGCCACATGGGCGAAAACTGGAAGAGCGACGACATCGACGGCAAGCAATACACGCCACAAGAAATCAGCGCGCGCACACTCATGAAGTTGAAGCGCGACGCCGAAGCATATTTGGGTGACACCGTTACGCAAGCTGTTATTACCGTGCCCGCATATTTCGACGATGCACAACGCACCGCAACAAAAGAAGCCGGACAAATTGCTGGCCTTGAAGTGTTGCGAATTATCAACGAACCAACTGCAGCAGCACTTGCTTACGGACTCGACAAGGGAAGCGAAGACGAAACTATTTTGGTGTTCGACCTTGGTGGTGGAACATTCGATGTGAGCGTTCTAGAAATTGGTGACGGCGTGTTCGAAGTGAAGAGCACACATGGCGACACTCACCTTGGTGGTGACGACTGGGACCAACGCATCATCGACTGGATGGTGCAACAGTTCAAAGCAGCACACGGTGTTGACCTTGCTGCCGATCGCATGGCTACTCAGCGTCTGAAAGAAGCTGCTGAAAAAGCAAAGATCGAGTTGTCACAAACTCAGCAAACGCAAATCAACTTGCCGTTCATCACGGCAACTGCAGCTGGCCCATTGCATATGGACGAAACCTTGACACGTGCAAAGTTTCAAGAAATGACTACAGACCTCATCGAGCGTTGTCGCAAGCCATTCGAACAAGCAATTACTGACGCAGGTTTGTCCAAGGGTCAAATCAATCACGTCATCATGGTGGGCGGTTCAACTCGCATGCCAGCAGTACAAGACCTTGTGCAATCAATGACCGGCAAAGAACCAAACCGCACGGTAAACCCAGACGAAGTAGTAGCAGTTGGTGCAGCGGTGCAAGCCGGTGTGTTGCGCGGCGACGTAAAAGATGTGTTGTTGCTCGACGTCACTCCGCTTTCACTTGGAATCGAAACCAAGGGTGGCGTAATGACCAAGTTGATCGAACGCAACACCACCATCCCAACACGTCGAACCGAAGTGTTCACCACTGCAGACGACATGCAGCCATCGGTAGAAATTCACGTCTTGCAAGGCGAGCGAGAGATGGCCAACTACAACAAGACTCTTGGCAAGTTCCAACTTGTTGATTTGCCACCTGCACCACGTGGTGTACCGCAAATTGAAGTGACCTTCGATATTGACGCCAACGGCATCGTGCATGTTTCGGCAAAAGATCGCGCAACGAATAAGGAACAGTCCATGACCATCACAGGTCAATCGTCATTGAACAAAGACGATATTGACAAGATGGTTAAAGACGCCGAAGCACACGCGGAAGAGGATCGCTCACGCCGTGAAGAAGCCGAGATCCGTAACAACGCAGACTCACTCGTGTATCAAACCGAAAAGGTGTTGCGCGAACAAGGCGAAAAGGTGACCGAAGAGGAGCGAACTGCAGTTGAAGGTCCATTGAGCGAACTGAAGACCGCACTCAATGGTTCCGACAACGATGGAATCAAGGCAGCAACCGAAAAGTTGATGACCGCAAGCCAAGCCTTTAGCCAAAAGCTGTATGAGGCAGCAGCACGCGACACGAATGCAGCCGGAACATCTGCAAGTGGACAATCAGCCGGCAGCGACGACGACATCGTTGATGCTGAAATCGTTGACGAGAAGTAAGTCGACGGCATTCGCATCATGAGTGAATCACAAGACGAATCTGTTGTGGAGTCTGCGAGCTCAGACTCCACGCAGGACTCACATGTTGAAGAGTCAGCAACAACAGAAGTCTCTATTGAAGACGTTGTAAAAGAACGCGACGAATTCAAAGACATCGCACTTCGAGTACAGGCTGACTTCGAAAATTATCGCAAGCGTGCAGCAACACAAATGAGTGACGAACTTGATCGTGCACTTGGCAAGCTTGTTGAACAACTACTTCCCGTTCTCGATGCATGTGAGGCAGCAGTTGCCCACGGTGTCGAAGGCGTGGAGCAGGTGTGGTCATCGCTCATCGGAGCCTTGCAAAAGCAAGGCCTCGAAGCATTGGATCTAGCGGGCAAACCGTTTGACCCAGCGTTGGCCGACGCAGTGATGCACGAAGAAGGTGATGGATCAGAGCCGGTCGTGCTTGAAGTTCTGCGCACTGGTTACCGCTGGAAGGGCCGCGTGCTTCGCGCAGCAATGGTCAAGGTCAAGGGATAATCATGCAACGCGAGTGGTTTGAAAAGGACTACTACGCGGTGCTCGGTGTTGCACAAACTGCACCAGCCAAAGACATCACGAAGGCGTACCGCAAACTTGCACGCCAGTTTCACCCTGATGCCAATCCAAATAATGCGGCGGCAGAAGAGAAGTTTAAAGAAGTATCGGCTGCTTATGACGTGCTTGGCGACGAAGCAAAGCGCAAAGAGTACGACGATGTGCGACGACAGGGTCCGTCATCGTTTGGCGGCGGCGCTGGTGGGTTTCGTTTTGATCAGAATGATTTTGGCGGCGAGGGTCTTGGCGACCTCTTTGGACAAATGTTTGGCGGAGGTCGACGTCGCAACCCAGCAGGTCCACAACGCGGCGGCGATATTGAAGCAACGTTGTCTCTTGGATTCGCCGAAGCCGTAGAAGGAATTACTACTGCTCTTCATCTGAATGCGGAGTCGCAATGTTCAGGCTGTCATGGGTCTGGTGCTCGTCCAGGAACTACTCCAAAGCAATGCGGTCAATGCCGTGGGCGTGGAGTGGTTGACGACAACCAAGGAGTTTTTGCTTTTTCAAGCCCATGTCAGCGTTGTAACGGTCGAGGCAGCATCATCGAAGCGCCATGTGTTGGCTGTCGAGGCACAGGAATTGAAATGCGGGCACGAGAAGTGAATGTGCGCATTCCTGCAGGTGTTGATGACGGCCAAAAAATTCGACTGAAGGGTCGCGGTGCACCTGGCAAAAACGGTGGTCCTGCGGGCGATTTGTTTGTGGTGTGTCATGTTGCAACGCATCCGGTGTTTGGTCGCGATGGCAACAACCTCACGGTGCGGTTGCCCATTTCATTTAGTGAAGCAACGCTTGGCGCCGACATTGATGTTCCGACACTTGATGGAACCACAGTGAAACTGCGCTTAAAGGCTGGAACACAAAGTGGTTCACGCCATCGCGTGAAAAGTAAAGGCATTGATACCGCAAAACACCAAGGCGACCTCATTGTGACAGTTGATGTCGCTGTACCAACCGAATTAAACGATGACGAGCGACAGGCAGTTGAAGCGCTGCAACACGCATCAACAACTTCGCCACGTGAACGAATTATTCAGCTTGCAACTGCAGTGAAACGGAGCTCGTAATGGAACGCGAAACACATGCTGTGTATGTCATCTCGGTAGCGGCAGAAATTGCCGGCGTTCATCCCCAAACGCTGCGCATTTATGAGCGCCGTGGTTTGTTGCAACCTGCACGCACCAGCGGCGGAAATCGTCGCTATAGCAACGCAGATATTCGCAGACTGCAACGCATCGCCGAACTGGCCAATGCCGGAATGAACCTTGAAGGCATTCGTCAAGTTCTCGAACTTGAATCGGAAGTAATTCGACTACGTCACGAAGTTGAGCAATTGCGGAATGAATTGCTGACGGCTTCCCGCCAACGTCGCGAAAGTAACGAACTCGTACCTCTTCACCAGGCCATCACGCTGTTTGGCCGAACACCTTCAATTTTTAGGGACAAGAGGTAGTACACCATGGTTGATCCAAAAAAATGGACAACGAAAACCAATGAGGCCATCGCTGCCGCAATGCAACTGGCCGTATCAAACTCCAATCCGGAGCTGACTCCTGATCACGTACTCATTGCGCTCACCAGTCAAACCGACACGGTAGTGCCAGCACTGTTGGCCAAACTTGGCATTGCAGCCACCATGCTGCACGATCGCGCACAGGGTGTAGTGAACGGAATGCCGCGAGCACACGGTGGTAGCGAGCCACGAATGAATCGCGAGCTTTCGCAAGTGTTTGCCGCAGCAGAGCAAACGCAAAAAGATTTGCACGATGACTACCTATCGGTTGAGCACATTCTTCTGGCTTTACACACGCGTGTAGGAGTAGGTAGCGAAGAAATGCTGCAGGCGCTTCGCGATGTGCGCGGTTCGCATCGAGTTACTTCTCAAAACCCAGAAGAACAATTTCAGTCGCTTGAGAAATACGGTGTTGATCTCACGCAGCGCGCGCATGATGGAAAGATCGACCCAGTTATTGGGCGCGACGAGGAGATTCGTCGTGTTATTCAAGTGTTGTCACGTCGAACAAAGAACAACCCTGTTCTCATTGGCGAGCCAGGAGTTGGCAAGACCGCAATTGTTGAAGGGCTTGCGCAGCGAATTGCAAGCGGCGACGTGCCAGAAGGTTTAAAGAAAAAGCGTCTTGTTTCACTCGACATCGGGGCAATGCTCGCTGGAGCAAAATATCGCGGAGAGTTTGAAGAGCGATTGAAGGCGGTGCTGAAGGAAATCACCGATGCAAACGGAGAGATCATTTCCTTCGTCGATGAAATTCACACACTCGTTGGCGCTGGTGGCGCAGAAGGTGCCATTGATGCCGGCAACATGATTAAGCCAATGCTCGCTCGCGGCGAACTGCGCATGATCGGTGCAACAACGCTCGACGAGTATCGCAAGTATGTAGAGAAAGATGCTGCTCTTGAACGACGCTTTCAACAGGTATTTGTTGGAGAACCAACCGTTGAAGACACCATTGCAATCTTGCGCGGATTAAAAGAGCGGTACGAAGTTCACCACGGTGTTCGCATTCAGGACAACGCCATCGTGAGTGCCGCCGTGTTGTCAAATAGGTATCTGACGAATCGATTCTTGCCCGATAAGGCAATTGATCTCATGGACGAAGCAGCAAGCAAGTTAAGGATCGAAATTGATTCGTTTCCTACAGAAATTGACGTTATTGATCGTCGAATTCTGCAACTTGAAATTGAGCGAGTGGCGTTAGAAAAAGAGTCTGACTCGGCGTCGACCGAACGCCTCCGCATCTTGAATGAGGAACTCGCCGAACTACAGCAGCAAACCAATGAAATGAAAGTGCACTGGGATGCTGAGAAACAGGCGATCAGTGCAATTCGCTCGCTGAAAGAAGAACTGGAAACGCTACGTGGTCAAGTTGAACGCGAGACCGATCTCGAAAAAGCGGCTGAGATTCGTTATGGCCGCATTCCTGAAATTGAACGTCGCGTAACTGAGGCAACTCAAGAACTCGATGTTTTGCAGTTGTCAACCAAGATGCTGAAAGAAGAAGTAGACGCCGAAGACATCGCCGAAGTTGTTGCGAAGTGGACCGGTGTTCCCGTAACGAAACTCATGGAAGGCGAGATGCAAAAGCTCGTCCGCCTTGAAGACCTTCTGCATCGTCGAGTGATTGGCCAAGAAGAAGCCGTGACCGCAACAGCAAACGCCATTCGCCGAAGCCGCGCTGGACTATCGGATGAGAATCGTCCGATTGGCTCGTTCATGTTTCTTGGACCAACGGGTGTTGGAAAAACAGAACTTGCACGTGCACTTGCAGAATTTCTCTTCGATGACGAAAAGTCATTAGTGCGAATTGACATGTCGGAGTACATGGAGAAGCACTCGGTCAGTCGACTTATCGGAGCGCCTCCTGGGTACATCGGTTATGAAGAAGGTGGACAGCTCACCGAATCTGTTCGGCGTCGCCCGTACAGCGTGGTGTTGCTCGACGAAATTGAGAAAGCTCACCCAGAAGTGTTCAACGTGCTGTTGCAGTTGCTCGATGATGGTCGCCTCACCGACGGCCAAGGTCGAACAGTTGACTTCACGAACACGGTGTTGATCATGACGAGCAACTTGAAGGGCGAGCCAATTGAGTACTTCAAGCCTGAATTTGTGAACCGCATTGATGAGATTGTGCGCTTTAGGTCGCTCACCCAAGATGACATGGGTGCCATTGTTGACGTTCAACTCGAGCACCTCATTGACAGGTTGGCGCGACGTCGCATTGTGCTTGCGGTTACTCCGGCTGCTCGAATGAAGCTTGCCGAGCAGGGCTTTGATGCTGAATTTGGGGCGCGGCCTCTGAAGAGGCTGATTCAAAAGGCCATCGGAGACGCGGCTGCATTGCTCATTCTTGAAGGCAAAGCCAACGAAGGTGACTCCATCGTTGTTGACGTGCTCAACGACGAATTGCTGATCTCGGCAAAGCGACTCGATCTGGCTTAACCGCCCTGTGGGCAGAGGCTGTTCGCGCTCAGCACAGTATGATCTGATTACGTTCCCCACAACTTCAGGAGCGTTGCATGCCCGTAGCAGTAGTCGTCGGTACCCAATGGGGTGATGAGGGCAAGGCCAAAGTCATTGACCTCCTAGCCGAAACACATTCACATGTTGTTCGCTATCAAGGTGGTCACAATGCTGGACACACTGTTGTCGTTGGTGATCAGAAATATGCGCTGCAACTTATTCCGAGCGGCGTTCTGTACAACCACGTCACTCCAGTAATTGGCAATGGAGTTGTTGTCGATTTGCCAACACTGTTCAAAGAAATTGACTCACTTGAAAGTCGCGGAATTTCGTGCAGCAAACTCATGGTGTCAAGTTTAGCGCAACTGATTTTTCCGTGGCACCAACTGCTTGATGCGTTACACGAATCTAAGTTGGGCGATGCAAAAATTGGAACAACACTGAAGGGCATCGGACCTGCTTATGCCGATAAAGCACTTCGTGTTGGGTTGCGAGTTGGAATGGTTCGTGACATACCTGCGTTTGCTCAACTTGTTCGCGAGCGTGCGACAGCAGCACGAGAAATGCTGATCGCTCTGGGTGGAGAATCATTTGATGTTGAAGCGATGGTCTTGCAGTTCACCGAACTCGGTACACGACTGCAGCCATATGTTGCAGACACGGTAAACGCGCTGCACAATGCGATTGAAGCCGGCAACAACGTGTTGTTAGAAGGAGCCCAAGCAACATTTCTGGATCTTGATCACGGAACGTATCCGTTTGTCACGTCGTCAAACCCAACAGCAGGTGGTGCGTGTGCGGGAACAGGAATTGGGCCGCGAAATATTTCGCGAGTGGTCGGTATTGCAAAGGCATACACCACGCGTGTTGGCTCTGGTCCGTTTCCAACCGAATTGATTGGCGAACTTGGCGACAAAATTGTTGACATTGGACACGAGTATGGAACCGT
>JBIKHN010000010.1:0-22093 GCA_044362135.1 Ilumatobacteraceae bacterium
AGCCATGATTCGTTCTCAGACTTTCTGACCCGTTGCACGGATGTCGGCGACTACGCGCTCGATGCCGCGCTTGTCGATAGTACGAAGACCCTTCGCACTGATGTGCAAGGTGACCCAGCGCTTCTCTGAAGGCAACCAGAAACGCTTCTTCTGGGCGTTTACCTTCCACCAGCGCTTACTCTTAATGTTTGAGTGGGAAACAGAGTGACCCGTTGAAGGGCGCTTCCCGAGGACGTCACAGCGATTTGGCATTGGACAAGTATAGACAGGGACTTAGCCCCGCTACACTGGCAACCCTATGAAGAAGGACACCCACCCGGAGTACAACTTTGTTGTCCTCGAAGACAGCTCAGCCAACTACCGCTTTTTGACCCGCAGCACCATGAAAGTGGATGCCACCAAGACCACGGTCTGGGAAGACGGCGAGACGTACCCAGTGGTGCAGCTTGAAATTTCGAATGCAAGCCACCCTTTCTTCACCGGTCAGATGAAGATCATCGACTCCGCAGGTCGCGTTGAGCGCTTCAACAAGCGTTACGGCACCCGCAAAAAGGCAGTCGCCAAGAAAGAGCCAGCCGCTAAAAAGTAGGCCCTCTTCGCTGACTACTTCAGCGAATCAATAATTGACTGGATCCCCGCAACTGTTGTTCGTGGATTCACGATGCACAAACGCAAAACCGTTTCACCGTTCCAGCTACTTGGCACGACAAATGCAAGCCCGCGTTCCAAAATTCTGTCACTCCACTGCTGATACTGATGTGCGTTCCAACCAAGTCGTTTGAACACAATTACTGACAGCTCGGGTTCAAGCACCAGATCGACGTGCGCTGCGCTGCGAATGATGTCGGCAGATTCCCGAGTGACCTGCAGCGTTGCCTCCATGGCGTCGCGATAGGCGTCGGTGCCGTGCATGGCCAGGCTGAACCACACAGGCAAACCACGCGCGCGACGCGACAGGTGGTGCGCCAGGTCGGCTGGGTTCATTGCTTCGTCCGGCCGCTTGTCGCCTTCTTGCTGCAATACATCGAGATACTCCGCGTGTTGCGTGTGCGCTTGACGAGCAATCTCAGGGTTGCGGTACAACAAGGCGCAGGAGTCGTATGGACCAAACAACCACTTGTGCGGGTCGACAATCAAGCTGTCGCAGTGTTCGATGCCATTAAACAAGTGTCGAACACTTGGTGCGCACAACGCTGCAGCGCCATATGCACCGTCTACGTGGAACCACGCGTTGAGCCTGCGAGCCTGCTCGCCTATTCCTTGCAAGTCGTCAACAACACCAACATTGGTAGTGCCTGAGGTTGCAACCAAGGCGCACACTCGTGATTTGTCAATGTCGCTGAGTGAATCGATGAGCTGTTTCATGGCCGCGCCAGATGTGCGACCACGCTCGTCAACTGGGACTTTTATTACGTCGGCGTCCATCACCTTTGCTGCTTGCGCAACCGATGAGTGAGAGCCACCAGAAGCGACGATGAGTGGGCGCATTGCATCGAGTGCGCCATTGGCATTCTTGCGCCAGTTCCAGCGCGCCGCAAGAAGTGCTGAGAGATTGCCCGCCGTTCCGCCAGTTACGAATACACCACCAGTTTCGGCAGGCATGCCAGCCAAGTCAGCAATCCAGCGCAACGCCTGATTTTCGGCATACACCGCACCAGCACCTTCAAGCCACGATCCTGCATACACATTGGAAACCGAGACCACGAGGTCGAACAGCAACGAACTCTCGGTAGGTGCACCCGGCACAAACGACAAGAACAGCGGATGATCCACGCTGATGCATGACGGAGCTAGTTCGTCAATGAACTCCTGCAGCACTTCCAAACCGTTGCGGCCTTCAGGCTTGATGGTTTGGCCAACGATGTTGTTCAGTTCGCTCAGCGTGTACGGCTTGTCGAGCGGTGGCGGGTCCATCTTCGTGCGCTCCATTGCGTACTTCACAATGGCAACGGCAAGTTCGGCACTTTCTTCGTCGTAGAAGTGCATGAGTTGTGGTTTGGAAATGTCGCTCACTGAACACTCTTCTTTGCTGCGAGCACTGCTTGACGTGTTGGCAGAGAAGGAACTGCGCCCTTCACTGTTGTGGCAAGTGCGCCGGCTATTGCGCCCATGCGAGCAGCGTCTTCAATGGTTGCTCCACGCGAAAGCTCGGCACATGTTGCACCGATAAAGGCATCGCCAGCACCAACGGTGTCAATTGGAATCACTTTGTGGGGTGCAATATGAGTTGTCGACGTTGCAGTGTCGATACTTGCGCCATCGGCACCAAGCGTGGTGATCACCGTTGCAGCGCCGAGTTTCAACAGATTCTTTGTTCCACCAATTGCGGCCGACTCGGTTTCATTCGGCACCACAATGTTTGCAAGCGACAACAATGTTTCCGGAATATCGCGAGCAGGCGCTGGGTTCAGCACGGTGACTGCCCCATTGCTTCGTCCTTGAGTGAATGCCATTTCAATAGTTTCCAGTGGCACTTCTAACTGAGCGAGAACTACACGTGAATGGGGAATGAAAAAGTTGTCTTCAACGCCCACCTGGGCATTTGCTCCAGCAACCACCACGATTGCATTCTCGCCATGGCTATCCACGTTGATAAACGCCCGACCAGTAGGAACACTGACCGTACGTAGGTGCGAGGTGTCAATGCCTTCGCCTTCCAAGACTGAACGCAGCAGCATTCCCGCATCGTCATTGCCAACGCACCCAACAAATGCGGTCTTGGCACCCATTCGCGCACATGCAACAGCCTGATTCACACCCTTGCCACCCGGGTATTCGGCATAGCCAATTGCAATCAATGTTTCGCCTGGCGTTGGCAAGTGATCCAAATTCGCAACCAAGTCAAGGTTGGCGCTGCCAACAACGACGACATCAAAGATTGGTTCTGTCACCCCTCTACTTTTACACACACGACTAGAGTCGGCGTCATGTCTTCACGAGTAAAAATGATTCTTGACTGCGATCCTGGCCATGACGACGCGATGGCCATGGTGGTGGCCGCCAACCATGCAGACCTTCTTGGTGTGACCACGGTTGCCGGCAATGCACCAATTACGGCAACTACCCGTAATGCGCGAATTGTGTTGGACATGATCGGCAGCACAGCCCCGCTTCACCAAGGTGCTCGACGCCCACTTGTGGCAGAGCCAAAGGATGCTTCGTACGTTCACGGCGAAAGCGGTCTCGACGGAGCTGATTTGCCAGAGCCATCTCGCCCAGCAGACAGCGAAGACGCAGTTCAATTCATTATTGAAACCTGTCGCAACACCGAAGGCATTTGGCTGGTTCCAACCGGCCCTCTCACCAACATTGCACTTGCACTGCGTACTGCTCCAGATATTGCACACAAGATTGCCGGCATCTCGCTGATGGGCGGAGGAACATTCGGCAACCGAAGCGCTGCTGCAGAATTCAACATTTGGGCAGACCCTGAAGCGGCTGCAATGGTGTTTGATTACGGTGGGAAACTCATTATGAGCGGTCTTGACGTAACCCACAAATTGCAGGCGACGCCAGAACGCATTGACAAAGTGCGCGCACTGCCAGGAAAGCTTGCAGGAGTGTTAGCCGACCTATTTGTGTATTTCAGCGATGTGTATATAAGCCGTCACGACAACATGAATGGTGGTGCTGTGCACGACCCATGTGCAGTACTTGCACTTACCCACCCACAGTTGTTCACAATGAAAGACCAACACGTGGTTGTGGAGACTTCAGGCGAATACAGCCGCGGAATGACCCTTGTAGACATGCGCGGACTGAAAGAACGCAAGAACCCAAACTGCACCGTGGTGTGGGATGTAGACGCCGAAGCTGCATTCAACGTGATCGTTGAATCGATCGGCGCCTTCTCTTCGTAGTTAGCGCCAGCTCAGTAGCGTTTCAAGATCCTTCATGTCAAAGGGGCCAGCGCTCGTAAGAATGATGTGCTCTGCACCAGCCTGCTTGTACGCCTCGAACAACTCTGGCGTCACTTCTTTCGGATAGATAGCAACCGTGCGCTCGATCTCTTTCGGATCACGGCCAACTTTTGCACACCACTCGTCAAGAATCTTGATCTTGTTGGCATAGCTTTCTGGCGGTCCAAAATAGTTGTACTGCTGAGCGTGTTCGGCAACAAGACGCAATGTGCGCTTCTCTCCGCCGCCTCCAATCATGATTGGAATGTTGCCGTTCACCGGCTGTGGATTCAGTTTCTTCATGCGATCTTTGATTACCGGCAGACCTGCTTCAAGCAACTTCAAACGATCAACGGCGGTACCGAACTCGTACCCGTATTCGGTGTAGTCGCGCTCGAACCAACCTGAACCAAGGCCAAGTACGAAGCGTCCTTCGCTGATGTGGTCAATGGTGCGAGCCATGTCGGCAAGCAACTGTGGGTTGCGGTACGTGAAGCAGGTAACCAATGCTCCAACTTGTGCGTGGCACGTGTCGGCGGCCATTGCTGCAAGCAGCGTGTAACACTCGAAGTGGCGTTCTTCAGGGTCGCCCGACAGTGGGTAAAAGTGATCCCACGTCCAAATACTGTCGACACCCATCGCATCGGCGGTTCGCCATGCAGTGCGCATTTCTTTCACGGTTGTTGCCTGTGGCCAAAGTTGAACACCGATTTTCATGTGAATGCCTTTCGAGGGAGTTTGAACTATTTAGAGGAACTTCTTGAGAATGGAGAACTTACGTGCCGTATATGGCGGGTAAGCCAACGGAGCATCAAGTTTTGTTGAACGCTTCAGCACAGGCTTCAAGTGTTGGAACACATCGACGCCTGCTTGACCGTGATACGCACCCATGCCGCTTTCGCCAACTCCGCCAAATGGCAAGAACGGGCCGGTCATGTGGAAGATAGTTCCGTTGACCGTTACGCCGCCTGAAGTGGTGTTGGCAACAACCTTCTCGCTCACCTTCGAGTCTTCAGCGAATACGTAGAGCGCCAGTGGGTGTTGGCGCCCGTTCACAAAGCTGATTGCTTCATCGATTGAATCAATTTCGATAATTGGCAAGATTGGTCCGAAGATTTCTTCTTGCATGACCGGTGATGACTTATCGACATTTACCAACACTGTTGGCGCGATATAGCGCTCGGACTCCTCTGTTTGCCCACCAACAGCGACAGTTCCTGAAGCGATCATGGACTTCAAGCGAGTGAAGTGTCGAGATGACACCACGCGTGCATAGTCCTTACTTGCATGCGGGTCTGCACCGTAGAAATCATTTACTGATTCGCCAATGGCTTTCACAAACTTGTCTGCAACAGACTTGTGAACAAGCACATAGTCGGGAGCCACGCAGGTTTGACCGGCGTTCACATACTTGGCCCACGCAATTCGCTTGGCTGCAATTTCAATGTTTGCTGAAGCATCAACAATGGTTGGGCTCTTACCACCAAGCTCCAGCGTTACTGGAGTGAGGTTTTCTGCAGCAGCACGCATAACAATGCGACCAACTGTTCCGTTACCCGTATAGAAAATGTGTTCAAATTTTTGTGCGAGCAACTCTGTTGTCTCTGCAACTCCGCCTTCAACAACGGCAATCGCTTGCTTGTCCAAATATTGTGGAATGAATTTTGCTAGCGCTGCAGAAGTCGCTGGCGAAACTTCGGATGGCTTCAAGACCACTGCGTTGCCAGCTGCAATTGCGCCAGCGGCAGGAACGAGCAGCAACTGCACCGGATAGTTCCATGGCGCAATGACCAAAACGGTACCAAGAGGCTCTGGAATGCGACGCGATGAACCAGGCTTCGAGACAATTGGTGTAGGCACCTTGCGGGCCGACGTCCACTTCTTCAAATTCTTCAACATCAACTTCACTTCGGCAATGGTGAAACCCAGGTCGTACATCCACGCCTCTTCAACACCGCGACCAAGGTCGGTTTTCAAAGCTGCGGAGAACTCATCTTGGTGCTCTTCAATCATGCGAATCATGGCTTCGAGTTGCGCTTTGCGCCACGCCATTGGTCGAGTGACTCCCGATTGAAACGCTGAGCGAGTTTGATTGACTATTTGACTAACACCGAATTGACTCATGAATGAAGACTAGACCAGCACATTGCTAGTCATGAACCGAACCATCGGGCATGATCACCCCAGAAAAGTTCGCACCATCAAGTATTGCATTTGTGAGATTTGCGCCTTTAAGGTTTGCACCGATGTGATTGTCGCCCCATAGATCGAAACCCGAGAGATTGGCGTCTTCTAAATTGGCGCCTTCAAGGTTTGCGCCTTCAAAATTCGCACCATCAAGATTCGCCTCTTTCAGATTGCATCCCTCAAGGTTTGCCTGAGCAAAGTTGGCCTGGAAGCAATCAGCCCCACAGAGCCCAGCTCCCCAAACTTTTGCTTCTGAAAGATTTGCACCGATAAATATTGCGTCCACCAGAATTGCCCCAGCGAGGTTGGCGCGCCTCAAATTGGCACCACTCAGATCTGCGCCCTGAAGATTGGCGCCCCTCAGATCGGCTCCCTGAAAATTGGCTTTTGAGAGATCTCGGTACGGCCCGATCTCTATTCCGTTGACAATCACAACCCGAAAACTACTGGAGCGGACGACGAGATTCGAACTCGCGACCCTCACCTTGGCAAGGTGATGCTCTACCAACTGAGCCACGTCCGCATGTATTACGGATTTGAGTTTAGCAGGGGGTCTGCATTCCTCAACATGTCAGCTTTGGCTGCTTCTGACGTGCCATATCGCACCACCCCTGCCAACGACGCGAGCACAATGACCGCTCCGACCATTTGCCACGGCTTGATTCGCTGGTCGAAGATTGCCCACGCGAAACACATAGAGATAACGGGACCCAGCAAACAAATCAGCGATGACGTCGACGCCGCTACAAACCTTTGTGCCCACACAATGGCTGTGTGTCCTACTGTTCCCGGAATAAGCGTCATAGTCAGAACCAGCAAAAAGTCGCGTTGTGAAATTGATGTGATGTCCTTGCTAGTAAACAACGCCCACACACCTGCAAGTACGGCCTGAATGAGTGCAATGGCAAACATGAATGACCAGGTGTTAAACCCTTCGGTACGCATCTTTTTCGTGGCTACGAAATAGCCCGTCCACAGCACAGCATTGATTAAAGCGAGAATGTCGCCATACAACGCCGCCCCTCCACCGCCTCCTGCTGCAATAACCACTAGAGCAACGCCACAGAAACTGCTGAATGCACACAGCACCTGCAACTTGGTGATCTTTTCTTTCAAGTAACGAGGCGCAATAAACAACATCATTGCCGAAGAAGTGCTGCCGATGAGTGTCGCGTTCGCTATTGACGTGTTGGTAAAGGACATGAACCCAAAGATGGTGGAGACACCGAAGAAAATACCTGGGATAAATGCACTGCGCAGAATGCGAAGACTGATTTCTGCCTTCCTGCTTCGCGCAATAAAGAACAACACGATTGGCCACATGGTGACGCGATAAAAGATTGTCGAATTGATCGACATATCAATTGCAACCGTAAGAATTGGACCAATACCCCACGCAAGGTTGGCGAGAAGCACTCCGCTAATTGGGAATACTTGAGCGCGAGCGCTAATAGCGCTCCCCGCACGCGCTACTTTGTTCACGCCTTGGCGTCTGGTGGGCGCAAGTCAACGCGCAACACCAAGAAACCGTCTTCAATGGTTGCTTGCGAGTCGCCGATCATTGCAAAGTCTTGAAAATCCAATTGCGCTTGGGTGAGAAACATTTGACGCTCTTCACCAGCAACAGGAGGAAGTGGGCGACGCTTTACAGCAGAAGCACGGTCCTTGAATCGAGCGATCATTTCGGAGGGGTCAAAAGTGGCCATTACTCAAAACTACCTAACTGTTACTTCAACAACGGGTCAATTGGTTTGCGTGAAACTGGAGCCTCATCGCTGACTTCGACCCGCGCTTCCCTGCGGCGCTGAGGAACTGGCGCAACACGCGGTCGTGGTGCAGGAACATGCACTCGCGGCTTTGTGTTTCGAACGCTCACGGGTATCACTTCATCGGCTTCGCCCAACAGCAATTCGCGCTCCCGAGCCGAGGCTGCTTCATAGCGTCGATCGCTCATGATCTCTAAACGTGCGAGCGCTGGGGGTTCGGGCATTGCTGTTTTCCAGAACCACCATGTCAGCACCGACAGTGCGCCACCAGCAGCCAGGCAAATGAGTGACACGAATGCAACGCGTAAGGAAAGCGCAACCACTACGAATGACACAGACATAACACCACAAATCTATCGCAGCCGACCATACTGAGAACATGTCTGAGCAGGTCATCAATGTGGCAAGTTCGCTCGCATTTATCGCAGCGCTTTCCGGAGCGATTTGGTGGCTGCGTTCACGAGCCAATCATTGGTCTTCTGAAGATGGAACCCGCTGCATTTGCCAGATGACACTCGCCCTCACCGGCGCTTCGCCGAAATGGATTGAAGCTCGCATTGTGATTGATACTGAAAAAGCTGTGGTGCTGTGCAAAAGCCGGGGCAAACGCGGTCGGGTGCTTCACGGATCGTGGAACGTAATCGGCGTACCTCATGATTCACACGTTGGTGCATCGGACCCAAGTATTCGAACCTATGCACTGTGTCGCACTAACAACAACGATGTACTCGCAATGTTGCGGATTCCGCTTCATAGCCGAAGTGTCAGCGTGCTTGACGCCCTTATTCCGCGTTAAAGGGTTCGTTCAAGAAACGCTTTAATTGGCGCGCCAACCTGATCGAAGTTGATGAGGAACGCATCGTGACCATGCGGCGAATCAATTTCCACATACGTTGAGTCAACACCCTTCTCGGTGAGCATCGAATGAATCTGCTTTTGCTGGTACGTGGGATACAAAATGTCGCTTGAAATACCCAGCACGAGCGTTGGTGCCTTGATTCGCGACACTGCATTGTCAAGCGTGCCGCGCCCACGAGCGATGTCATGCAGATCCATTGCTTTGCCGATGATGAGATAGCTGTTGGTGTCGAATCGACGAATGAGTCGATCGCCGTGATGGTCGAGGTAGCCCTCAACCTCGAACCTGTCCCACAAACCGAGGCCGTTGTAGTCGGCATCCATGTCAACAAGTGCGCGACCAAATCGTTCGGTGAACACGTTGTCGCTGCGGAAAGTGACCTGTGAAATCATGCGTGCAATTGCCAAGCCCTCCCATGGACCTTCGCCAATTGCAGCTTCGTAGTACTCACCATTGCGCCACTTTGGGTCGAGACGAATTGCCCTGCGGCCAATTGCACCCCATGCAATCTGTTGTGCCGTTGCTTGCACACACGTTGCAATAGGAACGATGGTCTTCACACGATCAGGGAATGTGACCGCCCATTCCAGCACTTGCATGCCGCCCATAGATCCACCAACAACGCTGTGCCATTTGCGAATGCCGAGCATGTCGGTAAGGCGCACTTGAGCGCGCACCATGTCGCGAATGGTGATAACAGGAAAGCGCGAGCCATATAACTGGCCGTCTTCTGGGTGTGCAGTTGCAGGGCCAGTTGAACCTTGGCAACCACCAATAACATTGCTACACACCACGAACCACTTGTTGGTGTCGATTGCTTTGCCAGGACCAACAACACCCTCCCACCAACCTGGCGTGGGATTACCTTCTTCTGCAGCACCGGTGACGTGGCTGTCGCCTGTCCATGCGTGACAAATCAGAATTGCATTAGTTGCATCTGCATTCAGCGTTCCCCATGACTCGTACGCAATAGAAACATTGCTGAGTACTTTTCCGCCATCGAGTGCGAACGGTCGATCTTCTGGAAAATGCGCGAACTTGCGACCGCCAACAGGCATGCCAGGGAACCATGCACCTGTTGCTGGATAATCATGTCGGGTCATACATTTTCCTCTGTAACGAAACTATGCGTTTTTGCAGTTCGTCACGCTCACCCAACTGAGCCAGCCCGTTGCTACGCCTGATGGCGTAGCCACATCTTTCGCATTTCGCGAAATGGCACCGTGGGAAAACCCGGTTGCCGGACCTGTTGGTCGCTCGTGATGTACTACTTGCATTGCCCGCCCGACTGAGCGGCCGGGAAGGCTTTGCACTAACGAGGTTACCTGCCGATATCGTCAATTCAGCGCAGCGGGCATTGTTGGCGCTGTTAGAGGTTGTTGGCGCATGTCTCGCGCCTCAACCTCGTTTTTCTTTGGTGATTACCGTGCAGAACTATCTGACCCCCCTAGCCGAAGCATTCGGCACGCCTCCTCACGGTTTTGGCAGTCGAGCAATTGGTGATATTCCTGCTGGAACATCTGTGGCCACATTTGGTGGCACCGCGCTGACACGATCCGCATTCGCTCTGTACGACGTTGAACGTCAGAGCAGATCGATTCAGGTTGAGACGAACCTCATCTTCCTTGGTCCACCAACTCGCGAACTAGGCGATTCGATTAATCATTCATGCGAACCAAACTGTGGCATGCGTAATGCCACCACCATTGTTGCCATGCGCGATATTGCGACAGGCGAAGAACTGACTTTTGATTACTCCATGAGCGACGCCAGCAACTACGACGAATTTGACTGCAATTGCGGAACCACATTGTGTCGCAGGCATGTCCGCGCAGATGATTGGCAATTAGACACCCTCCGACATAGATACCAAGGATTCTTCTCACCGTACATACAACGCAAAATTGACGCGGAGCGACATCGCTCACTACTGACTAAGCGAGATGTGGAAATGCTGTTGGCGACATATGACACACAGCCAATGGTGGCAGTGCGTCATGCGCTCAGGAAGTGTTTAGGCATGCCACACGCAACATGGGAAACGCTGATTGAACTAGTGGCGAAACAATTAGAAGAAATCAACCAACTTCTCTCGCTGAATACCGATGCACTAGACGACTTAGTAAAAGCCTTGAATGAAACTCGCGGCGCTGGCCTGTAGCCGCGTGTAAGTTTGCATCGTTATGTACAAGTTTCTTGTTCGACCAAAGTGGATTGCCACTCACCTTTTGGTGATTGCTCTTGTAGTGGTGATGGTAAACCTGGGCAAATGGCAGCTCAATCGCCACAATGAACGCAAAGACTTCAACGCAACGCTTGTGCAGCGATTTGACGCCCCCATACGACCACTTGACGAACTGTTACCGAACGCCAAGCCACAAGACATCGAATGGATGCCTACTGCCATAACGGGAACGTATCTTCAAGGCGAAGACATAAGCATGGTCAACGTTTCTCAAAATGGCGTCGCGGGATATAACGCAGTTACACCGATGCTTCTAGAAGATGGCGCAGTTGTTCTCGTCAACCGTGGTTTCCTGCCGTTAGCCAGTGCATTCCCAGCAGCACCATCGGGAGAGATTTCACTACTTGGTCGAATTCGTGCATCAAGCGAGCGACGCACTGGGGCTGTATCCGACCCCGCTACTGGCGAACTCACTGAAGTACAGCGAATTGATATTGACCGACTACAGCAACAGATCGACGGCGAATTGGTGCCGGTGTATGTGCAACTTTTGAAGAGCACACCTGCTGAAGCACCAACGCTGTCCACCATTGTCGACCCCGAATTCGGAAACGGTCCACATTTGAGCTACACCGTGCAATGGCTGGTCTTCGCGTTATGTGCCGTAGGCGGATGGATTGCGCTTGTACGACGAGAAATGGTGAAGCAGAAAAAGGCTTAGTGCTGATTTTCTAATTGAGCCATTCGCCTGAATTGCTCAACAACATCTGGGCTCTTGTGCAGAGCATCTTTGCTTCGGTACACCGTGTCAACGTTGACGCTGATGCGACCAAACTCTTTCCATGTTGCAAAGGATTTCTGTGGGTCACCAAGAATGTCAGCACAGATTTCGCGAGCAGCATCAAACGCGTCCATGCCTTGAGCCTGTCGATCACTCGCCTCACGCAACACGTAAGCCAAGTACTCGCGAACGCGAGAAACCCCTGCCTTATCGGTAAGTGGTCCATGACCAGGCACCACGGTTTCAACATCAAGTGAATTGATGAGATCGCAAGCTGCTATCCAGTTTTCAAGCGGACCAGCCCACACAATTGGCGCACCACCGATAAACAGAATGTCGCCTGTGTACACCGTGCGGGCATCGGGAACGTATGCAATGGTGTCACCAGCCGTGTGCGCAGGGCCTACTTCAATGAGTTCTACGTCGCGACCACCGGCTTTCACCGTAAGTCGACCACTGAAGGTTTGTGTTGGCAACGCCATTTCAATTCCATCGAATTCAAAATCGCCAAAGAATGACCGGAACAGATCGCCCACTTCCCCGGGTGCCTTGTTCAGAGCCGCCAACATTGCCGGAGGAACTTCGGTCATTTCGTGCGCTGTGGCTGCAGAAGCAACTATTTCTGCACCGACCACCAATTCATTTCCGTAGCAGTGGTCGCCATTGGCATGCGTGTTAACCACGGTGGCAATTGGTGCCGACTGTGTAGCGCGCTTCATGGATTCGAGCATCGAGGCGGTGAGTTTAAGATCGAACAACGTGTCGACAAGAAGCGATGAACCTTCACCAACGATGAGACCTGCATTGCTGTACCCCCAACCACCATCGGGTTGTAAGTACGCATAACAATTGTTTCCAATTTCATGAAGACCGAGCGAATAGTTGGTGTCCATGATGAGAAACCTTTCTTATTGAAGGCGCGTAAGCCCGGCTTTTAGATTGCGTACTGCTTGCGCAATGCGCTGTTCGTTTTCGATGAGTGCAAAACGGGCGAAGCCTTCTCCACCTGGGCCAAAACCTGCGCCTGGCGAAAGCGCAACGTTGCAATCACGCACTAAATGACTGCAGAACTCAACCGAGTCCATATCGCTATACGCCTCGGGAATTGGCGCCCACACAAACATGGAACCGCGTGACTTTGGAATATGCCAACCGATTCTGTCCAGTCCATCAATGAGTGCATTGCGACGACTCTCGTAAATGTTGGAAACTTCCTGCGGGAAATCCTGCGCCTCGTTCAACGTGACCGTTGCAGCGATTTGCACGGGCTGAAACGTTCCGTAGTCGAGGTAGCTCTTCAACTTCATGAGCGCGCCAACAACCTGTTCGTTACCTGCCATAAACGCAACACGCCAACCGGCCATCGAGAAACTCTTGGTCATGGAGTACAGCTCGACTGCACACTCCATTGCGCCTTCTGCTTGCAGGATTGATGGTGGCTTGTAACCATCGAAACCTACGTCGGCATATGCAAAGTCGTGAACCACGATCATGTCGCGCTCGCGACAGAAGTCGACCACTCGTTGCATGAATGGAAGGTCGACAGTTGCACCAGTGGGGTTGTGTGGGAACGACACCACGAGCACTCGCGGGCGAGGCCAACCGTTCTTGTACGCCTCGGTGAGGTTTGCAAAGAATTCATCGGAATACTGCTGGTCGTCAATTACTTGCTGACTCTGCATCGGCACCTGGCGGACGTCGGCACCAGCAAATATTGGACCATAAATGTGAATTGGATAACTAGGGCTTGGAACAATTGCGGCATCACCGCGATCGAGTAACACCCACATGAGGTGACTGAATCCTTCTTTTGAACCGATGGTGTTGGTGATTTGCGTTTCTGGATTGAGCTTCACTCCCCAATTACGCATGTACATGTCGGCTACAGCTTCACGAAGTTTCGGCAATCCGCGCGATAGCGAATAGCGGTGGTTCTTGGAGTTCTGTGCAGCTTCAATCAACTTGTCAACCGCAATCTGCGGAGAAGGAATATCTGGGTTACCAAACCCCAAGTCGACGACATCGGCACCTTCGTGACGCGCCTGGATCTTCAGATTGTTAATGATCGTGAAGACGTATGGGGGCAGATTGGTAATGCGTCGAAATTCCACAGAGACAAACTAGTCGTGAAGATGCAGTAAAGCGGCACCAATTGCACCAGCTCGCTCGCCCAATTGTGCAGATTTCAGCACTGGGTGAACCCTGTGGCTTGGGGCGTACAACATGGTGGCAAAGCGTTCCTGAATGCGTGGAAGCAAAATGTCGGCATTTTCCATAACGCCCCCACCAATCACCACGGTGTCGGGGTCTGACATGTTGGCGATGTTGGCAAGCCCAAGTGCCACCCATGTGCAGTATGTGTCGAGCACTTGCAGAGAATCGACATCGCCACTTCTGGCGCGATCAATTACTTCCTCGCCTGCAATTCCTCCAGCGAGTTGCGAGAGTCCGGCGCCAGATGCATAGCGTTCCCAACAGCCACGTTGACCGCATGGACAATCATCACCGCCTGCTTGCACAACCATGTGTCCAACTTCGCCTGCATGACCATGTGCACCGTGTTGCAAGGCACCACCCGAGACAAGTCCACCACCAATTCCTGTTCCCAACGTGACCATCCACATATCGCGTGAACCAACACCTGCACCGCGTTGCCATTCTGCAAGTGCTGCACATGTTGCATCGTTGTCACACCACACCGTTTCGCCCAACACTTCTGCAAGCTGTTCACGAACGGGAAACTCAATTGCAGTAATCATGTTTGGAGAAGAACGAATAACTCCGTTTCGCGAAATCAAACCGGGAACTCCGAGACCAACCGTTGTATGTTCGCCTAATTCATGAACGATCGAAGCAAGTGTTTCTACTAGGTGATCGGCTGTCGGAGTTGGTTTGCGAACTTCGCGAACAACATTTCCTTGATCATCAATGACTACGCCAAGACATTTGGTGCCACCGACGTCGATGCCTGCGGCAAGATTCACGATTCTGAACGGGTCTTCAGTTCTTTCAGCGTGCTGAGAATACGCATTTCCGCGCGACGCTTCACAAACCCTGGAAGTGGAATCACCAACTCAACAGCAAGGTCGTATGCAACACGCGTTCCATCTCCATCTGCACTAAACAAATATGCGCCTCGCAATGAGCGCATGATGTCACCATCTACTAAGTGCCACGACAATGCGTGTGGCGCTTTCGAGTAGTCGTATTCCAATGTGTAGTGAGTGCTTCTACCCAGCGCTGATGCGCGGTACTCAACAGTGTGTGGCCTGCCTTGTGCATCGCGAGTGAGCACGGTTGCTTCTTTGACGTCTTTAGCCCATTCTGGGTATTGCTCAAAGTTGCTCGCAACGTCGAAGCATCGCTCTGCTGTTGCCGCAATGAAAACTGTGTCTGAACCAGAATCAACCATGATCACCATCTTTGCCGATTTCGCCCTCTGGCGCAGAAACTTCGCCGAGAATTCGCTTTCCGAACGTTCCGTACTTGCTCGCCCAAAGGCCGTTCAGCCCAAGACCTAGCAACGGCACCAACACCCCGAAAGCCAAGGTGCTGCCTGCAACCCCGTCTGTGGACCGACGGATGATTGCTCCTCCCAGCCCAACAATGACCTGAATGGCAAGCACCGCATTCATGATTCGCATGACCGACTTTGAAGCAGCGCCATCAATCAGCAGAAACAGTGCAGCCACCGAAATTTCGTCGCTACGACTGCGCTGCACTGCCGAGAAGTAACCCCAAATAAATGAAGCAACACCGACCGCAAAAAGCAACAAATCGACAATGGCGACCAACCTGCGCAGGGGTGAATTGAACACCACTACAGCAAGCACGGTGATAATTACGAAAACCGCCGTAAGTGCTGCGTTCAGTTTTACGATCTTCATGCTTTGACCCCCAACACAACAGCAAGTCTTGCAGTCAGCACGTTGTAATCAAATTCGGCGAGAGCTCGTTGGCGCGATGCGATACCCATTGTTTGCAATCGCGATTTGTCACTGAGCAATGAATCGATTGCGCGAGCTACTTTTGCAACATTGCTCGGTTCGTCAATGACCAATCCGGTCACGCCATCAACAACCGCTTCCGCCGAGCCGCCACTTTGACCCGCAATTTGAGGCACCCCGCATGCGGCCGCTTCGGAGAACACAATTCCGAAACCCTCTTGCTCCAACCCACCCCACCGAGTGCGACACAACATTGCGGAAATATCCGCACTTGCGTACAACAGCGGAAGGTCTTCGTTTGACACTCTTCCCACCAAGGTGACAGGAGCGCGTGTTTGTTCTATGAGTTTTTGCAATCGATCGGTGTCACGACCCTTACCACCGATGACCACGCGCAACTTTGGCCTACTTGGCGCAAGCGCTGCGGCAGCACGAATGAGCGTGTCGAAACCTTTGCGCGGAACGAGTCGACTCACACCAACAATGAGTTCGGCACCGTCATCCAAGCCAAACTTCGAACGAATTTCTTGACGTTGTTCGCTGGTGATCGGTGCAAAACGCTGCGTGTCAACTCCAGGTGGAACAACGGTGATGGACAAACTATTTCCACCTGCTTGACGAGCCTCTGCAGCGGGATACCCTCCGGCGGCAATGATGTGTTGAGCTCCACGCAATACGCGAGCAAGAACTTGCTTTGAACCTGGAATCCTGCCTGGCACCGTTACCTCTGAGCCGTGCAACACCACCATGTACGGAAGTTTGAGCGAAGGGCCAACAATGCCGAGTGGAACCGCTGGGTCGAGCACCACGAAGTCTGCGCCAATCTCTTCTGCCATGTCATTAATGCGCTGAATCATCCACGGGTGAGGCAACAGCACCGGTTCTTTCGTGCGGCGAATGAGGTATGGCTGTTGCGCATCAAACTCTGCAGCGTCTTTGTGCGGCGACGTGAGCACAGCAAATGAATCGGGTGGTAAACGTCGCCACCATTCCCACAAGAGGTTCTGAATTCCGCCAACCTTTGGCGGGAAATCGTTAGTGACGAGAAGATGTTTCATGAAAGGCGCTCGCACCAATACTGACAGATGCGTTAGCCAACCCGCACTTCAGGCAAGTTCCGCAACTCCTCTACCACCGCTGGATCTTCGTCGGTTTGAGGAATGAATTCATGCAAACCGAGACGTGCCGCACTCCACACTGCGTGTGCTCGAAGCATTGGTTCTGCGTGTGAGCAGAAATATTGAATGGCGTTGCGCACACCTTCGTCTTCAGCGCTGCCGATATTGCCAAGCACGATGAGCAAATTGCGTCGCACCCACATGGGGTTGCGGTCTGCGATGTACCACTGACCAACAGACTCCAGAAGTTGCGCGTCTTCCAAGTTCAGCATGTGCAAGATGGGAACCCACGCACGAACTTTGGTCGGTTTGGTTGTGATGCCCAAACGAATAGTCGGTGGGCACACGTCTTGACACGAGTCGCACCCGTACACACGGTCGGCAAGAGCTACTCGGTAATCACGATTGAACACACCAGGCTTTTGCACGAGCCAAGCCAAACACTTCGCAGCATCAATTACGCCTGGTTCAACAATGGCATTCGTCGGACACGAATCTAAACAACGTTTACATGCGCCGCACCCATCATCAACGGGACGTTCGTTCACCACAAGCGGTGCATCGGTAACAACGCTGCCCAAAACGAAAAAACTTCCTGCACCGCTGATCAGCAAGTTTGCGTTCTTGCCGTACCAACCGAGCCCAGCAAGATATGCGGCTTCACGATCGACAAGTGCATTGTGGTCAACAAACACTCGCGCATTCCAACCATCATGTTTCAGAGATTCGGCAACGACACCCAGACCATCACGAAGTTTTTCGTAGTAATCGGCCCACGCATATCGTGCAACACGAGCACTAAGTTGCTGTGGATCGTCCGGTGCTTCAGCTGAATACGAGCACGCACCGACAATCATCGCGTTTGCATTCGAAACAGCCGCATCTGGGTTCGTTGATCGATCGGGGTTGCGATACGTGAACTGCATGGTGTCATGCAATCCAGCCGATTTTCGCGAGTGCAATGTTTCGCGAGCACGTTGCATGACGGTTGCAGGCGCCACACCGATTCGGTCGATTCCATTTGCCATACCGATTGCACGCAACCGCTCGGTGTATGCAGCCGCTTCCTCGCGGCTGAATGGTTGCTGGTTAGCTAACGGCACGATGCCGAAGCGTAGGCACCATTCCGGCATTTGCAAGCAACCGAACTGCTCGCTGCTCTTCGAGGTTGAAAACTACGGCTGATTCGTGGGAATCTCCGCACATAAAGGTGACAAGGCAGTCGCTGCACGCATCGGTTTCGCGCATGACGCACGAGTCGCAATTGATTACAAGGACTGGTTGATTATTGGCATTCATGATGGCTCCTGTAGTTACTGTCAGTGGGCTTTAGCTTCGGTTATTGAGTTCATGTGTGCGCCGATTGCGTACAGATGAAGTCTGCCCACCGGGTGTTACGGAGTTAGATGAATACCGCCCCATCGTGATCGATGTCCAAGATGTGCGTTAGCCCAGACTTGGGCAACTGGCCTGCAATGCGAGCCGCATCGGCCTTTGCACAGAGCACTCCAACCGTTGGGCCAGAACCCGAAAGCCACGAGCACCATGCATCGGTAGCAAGCGCTGCGGTAAAGGCTTCATACGAGTTTGGCGAAGTCGCGAAACGAACGTCTTGATGCATGCGGTCTTTGGTTGCTTCACGCAATACCGCAACATCTCCTGCCGCAAAGGCAGCCATAAGCAACGCGGTGTGGCCGATGTTAAACACCACATCGGGAAGTGGAATGGTTGAAGCAATTGCAGTGCGGGACTTTTCGGTTGAGGTTTGAGTGTCTGGCACCCAGGCGATGAACGCTGGGTCGAACCCGAGAGGCAGTTTCACTACTTCTCCACCAGCACTTGCCGTAACGCCACCAACGAGCGATGCCGCAACGTTGTCAGGGTGTCCTTCAAGTTCGGTGCTGAGTCGCAACAACTCTTTGCGATCAGGAATGAGTGATTCTTTGCCGTTGCTCTGAGCATGACCAAGCACAACACCGGCAACGCGAGCAGCGCCACTGAAACCGAGTCCACGACCCATTGGGATCACCGAGCGAACCCACACATTGCCCGTTCCGCCTGCATGTCGAAACGCGACTAACGACGGATGACTGTCGTCTATGACCTTGGCGAACTCTGGAAGTGTCGAACCGTCGTCGATTCCCATTTCCAAATGCAGCGACAGAGCCATCCCCAATGCATCGAACCCTGGCCCTAAGTTGGCCGAACTGGCAGGAACGCGAACACGCAGTGCACTCATAGCGATCTATCGTGCCACAGCGTTACTAGAAACTTTTAATGCTTCGACAACGCGAATGGCAGATCCGTTATCGATTGAGGCTTGCGCAAGTGACACTCCTTCTTCCATAGAGGAAGCCACTCCGGCGACTGTGAGGCCGGCAGCCGCGTTCAACACCACAATGTCTCGCACTGCCCCAAGTTGACCATTGAAGGTGTCGAGTACAACTTGTGCATTGTGCGCCGGATCGCCACCGCGAACCGCGGTGACATCTGCAGGCTGAATACCCAGATCAACTGCGTTGATTACGAACTCACTCAATGTGTTGTCGCGAACTTCAACTACAGAGCACGGACCACTGAGAGACAGTTCGTCGAGCCCACCGTGACCATGCACGATCCATGCGCGCTCTACTCCACGTGAGGCAATAGCGCGCGCCATTTTTTCGGCTGCGCGTGGGTCGCCTACGCCAACCACCATGAAGGAAACATTCGCGGGGTTAGCCATTGGACCAAGCAAGTTAAATGCAGTTGGTACACCAATCTCTTTACGCGTTGGCCCTGCATGACGGAACGCCGGATGGAACTTCTGGGCAAAGCAAAAGCCCATTCCCGCTTCTACAACGCAGCGAGCCACGTCGGCAGGATCGAGATCAATTCGCACTCCAAGTGCTTCAAGTACATCGGCAGTTCCGCATTGAGAAGATGCAGCGCGGTTTCCGTGTTTACACACCGGCACTCCTGCGCCAGCAACAACAAACGCCGCCATCGTTGAAATGTTTACTGAATGCGACTTGTCACCACCCGTGCCAACAATGTCAATTGCACGCTTCGAGATTTCAGTAGGAAGATCTACTTGCGCCGATGCACTACGCACTTCGGCCAACATTCCTTCCAACTCAACTGCACTCTCGCCTTTAGTGCGCAGACCCATGACCAGAGCAGCAATTTGCGCAGAGGTTGCTTCACCTTCAAGCACCGTGCGCATTGCTGCGCGTGATTCGTTCAATGTCAAATCAGTTCCCGAAGAAACTTTGCCAAACAGTGCAGCCCAGCCGCCAACTTCCTCGATTGCGCTCATCGCGCTACTCCCTTACGCAGTGTGACGACGCTGGCGCAACATTTTGCGGCGGTCGCGAGCAGTTGCTCCGCCCCACACACCCTGTTGTTCGCGAGCTTCCAACGCATAATCAAGACACGCTATGCGAACGACACATTGCTCGCACACCGATAAAGCAAACTCGGCGTGATCTTCGTTTTCGGGGTAGAAGATTTCAGCATCGAGTCCCTGGCAAGCACCCTTGCTGCGCCACGCCACATCCGCTATCGCCATGCACGGCCCCCTTTGCCAAATGCTGACTACTTCCCCGCGGGTGACTGTAGAACGGCGTTAGGCGCCAATGCCAATTGGCGTATGTGGCCCAATACCGGCCTACAAACGCCCCTTATGGGCGCAGGTCGGCGAGCAATTCGGCAATGGTGAAAGCAGGCAATTCGATGCTTTCGCCATAGGCAGGGTGATCGCACACCAATTGGGCACCACCAGATGCGAAGAGTTCCACTTGTTCTGGTGTGAACTCGAAGCGAATGTAGTGCACTGCTGCAGTGATGTAGTCGCGGGTGAGCTGTTCGGCATGTGCCTCGTCGGTGACGCAGCGAACCTCAGTTCCGTCACTCAACTTGATGAGCATTGAACTTTCAATGCCAACCAACTTTGGCAACCACTCGCGCATCTGCTCTTCGCTCGTGAGCTCAATAAACAACGTTGCAGACAACTGACCAGGTTCTGGGATGAGTGGGTTGTACGCGTGCAACTCTTCCATGACCTGCTCGTCGTGCATGGACTTTTCAGAACGAATCATTTCCTGAATCTGGTACCACATGGTTTGACGGTTCTCAAACATGACGGTGACAACAGTGCCAAGACCAATTCGACGCTTGCGCTTTGTCTCGATGCTTGTTGCGCGGCTCTCTTCGCGAATGCGCTCGTATGCGCGAAGGTCAAGAATGTCTTCGAGTTTGAGTTTGCGTGATGAAACTGCATTGGCGGGGGTTGCCATGATTATTTCTCCTCTGTGAAGCCGTACGCACGAGCAACTACTTGCAGTGGGTGTACGGGTTGGTTTCCTGTTTGTTCATTAATTGCGGTGTTTGCCAAGTGGCAATCACCAGTTACAACATCGCCATTTGCTTCGGAAATCATTCGTCCGAGCTTCTCGGCAATTGGCATGGACAAGTGAGCGTTCTCTGCGCGCAATCCCCACATGCCGTCTATGCCGGAGCACTGTTGAACAAGTTTGATCTTTGCGCCAGTGAGCTTCATGAGGTCGCGACTCTTCAAGCCAATGTTCTGCGCACGCAAGTGACAAGGCGTGTGATACGTAACTGTTTCAGGAATGGTTCCCTTGAACTCGGTATCGAGTGACTTGCCTTCTGTCTTGTGAAGCTTGATCAAGTATTCGGCAGCATCGTACGTGTGCTGTGACACCAACTTGGCATCTGGGCCACCGACATAGTCAACATAGTCCTTCTTCAAGATGTAACTGCATGTTGGCTGCGGAACAACAATGTCTTTGCCAGCGCGAACGTCTTTCACCAATTCTGAAATGTTCTTCGCTGCAACCTTGGTGAACGTGTCCATGTCACCTGAGTGCAAGTACGGAGCGCCACAGCAATTGGTGGTGCCAGCAAGCGAGCATGAAACGCCGTTGTGCTCGTACACCTTCACCAAGTCGTGACCAATTCGCGGGTCTTGATACTCCACGAGACATGTTGGGAAAACCGCAACATCGCCTTGTGATTTGGTGAGGCGAATTTGTGGACGCTTCTTAAACCATGTAGTGAATCGTTGTTTGGCAAATGGCGGCAGCATGCGCACACTGGAAATACCAGCGGTCTTTTCGACCACTTTGCGAATGAGTGAGCCTGGCTTGGCGCCCATGACTACGTTGCTCACTACTCCAGCCTTTGTCGCCACTTTGCCAAGAGCATCGGTGTGCCCCATGACGGCAGTGGTGAGCTTGTCGCGAGCGGAAACCTGACCATTTGCGCGGCGCATGGCGTCTGCGCGAAGCATGAGGCGAGGGAAATCGAGTGCCCATTCGTGAAGTTCTGGAATGTACGGGCACATCACG
>JBIKHN010000011.1:0-22088 GCA_044362135.1 Ilumatobacteraceae bacterium
GCGATCATGATTAGCCCTTCATCTCCGAGAGGTCATCGAGTGAAATCGTTCGGCGGTTGCGGAAAATGAGCAACACCAAACCAAGACCCACGCCAACTTCGGCAGCCGCAATGGCAATGATGTACAACGCAAACGTGTGACCGTCTGCGTTTCCATTACGCAACGCGAATGCAATGAAGTTCAAGTTGACCGCGTTCAAAATGAGCTCGATTGACATCAACACGAGAACGGCATTCTTGCGAGCAATTACGCCATATACGCCGATGCAGAACAGCAATGCTGCGAGGAAGAGAAACTGATTCACCAACATGAAATCAATCCTTCCTTGCCAAGACAATTGCGCCAATCACTGCGGCAAGCAAGACAAACGAAAGCGCCCAGAACGGCAGCAAGTACGGTCCAAAAATTTGATCTGAAATCTGTTGAGTGTTCACAAGTGATCCATCAGACGGCATCTTCTCTGTGCCAAATGAATCGCTTAGTGCAAGCGCCATGGCTGCAAACAGCACGACAGCAACTGGAATGCCCAATTTGGCGTACGAATTGTTTAGACCACTGTCGCGGCCGATTCGCGAACGGGTGAGCATGGTTCCGAAGAGGAACAACACCATGACGGCACCGATATATACGAGCACCTGAGTAACTGCTACAAATTCGGCCGCGAGCAAGATGTATTGCGCAGCAGCACCTGCAAGCACCACTACCAACCACAGCGCTGCGTGCACCACGTTGCTTGTCGTTACCACACGTAGAGCGCCAACAATCATGATTGCTGCGATGATGGCGAAACCGATATTTTGAGCGACCATATCTGCCTTATTTCTTCTTCTTATCGGCGCCGACTTCAAGTTCTGGCGCTGCAGGAACAGTTTCCATCCACTCGCCTAGCTTCGACTTGTCATGCAACAAGTCGGCGATGCTTGGCTCGGAGTATTCGTATTCAGGGCTCCAAAACAATGCATCAAACGGACACACCTCAACGCAAATTCCGCAGTACATGCACAATGCGTAGTCAATATCAAAGCGATCGAGTTTGTTGACAGCGCGAGGTTTTCCACCTTCACGACGCGGTGGAGCCAATTCTTTGTGGGCCTCGATGTAGATACACCAGTCCGGGCATGAACGTGAGCACAACATGCACGAGGTGCAATTGTCTTCATGCAAGGCAATAACACCACGTGCACGAATTGGCGGCGCTTCTTTTTCATGCGGATACTGCACAGTGTTCGAACCATTTTTGAACGTGCGCATCATCGTGTTGAACGTGACCGCAAGGCCCTTAATCATTCCGGGAATTTGAGCCATTAGAAAGCCACCTTTAACACTGCGGTCACCATGATGTTTGCAAGCGAAATTGGAATGAGAACTTTCCAAGCAAACCGCTGCAATTGATCTTCACGGAAACGTGGGTACGAGAACCTGATCCACATAATGAGGAATACCAGCACCATCATCTTGGTGAACACGATGAGTGGACCAGCAACATTCATCCAGTTGTCAACACTGTCCATGGTTGTCCAACCAAACCACGAGAACGGAACACCCCAACCACCGAGGAACAAGGTGCTGGCGATCATGGCGAACACACCAGCAGTGGCGAATTCACCAATGAAGAAAATAAGAAAGCGGAAGCCTGAATACTCAGTCATGTAGCCCGATACCAATTCCGATTCGGCGATTGGCATGTCGAAAGGAGCCTGAGTGAGTTCGGCCTGCACAGCAATCATGAACACCACAAACCCAACAAACTGTGTGAGTACGTATGGGTTGCCAACAACGTCAGTTCCGAAAATGGAACCAGCATTTTGTGCAACAACGATCTGTTGCAGGTTCATGGTTTCGGCCTGGATGACCACGCCAATTACTGCGAGCACCATTGGAAGCTCATATGCAATGAGCTGACCAGCAGCGCGCAAACCGCCAAGCAATGAATACTTGTTGGCCGATGACCAACCGGCCATCAAAATGCCAAGAACAGAAATTGATGACACGGCAAGCGCATAAAACACGCCCGTTTCAAAATCGGTGAACCATGCGTCTGGGCCAAACGGCACAACAGCAACGAGCAAGAACGTGCTCATCAGGACAACGATCGGAGCCATACGGAAAATGCGCTTGTCTGCATTGTCTGGCTGAATGTCTTCCTTCTGCAACCACTTACCTACTTCGGCAAACAATTGCATCGAGCCGTATGGGCCCGCTTCCATTGGTCCAAGTCGGCTTTGCATGAACGACATCATCTTGAACAAAAACACATACACAATCGTTCCTGCAGGGAGCAGCACAGCAACTAAGCCGCCCAGTACGCGGAGCAACGACTGACCCCAGTACGGAATTTCGACTGCAAACAACGAAAGCATTAGCGGTCAATGTCTCCGAGGATGAAGTACAGCGACGCGAGAATGGTGATGATGTCTGGAACATAGACACCACGCAACAACCACGGTGTAATTGAAATGTTGTTGAAACTTGCTGAACGAATCTTGACGCGGAACGGACCAGAGTCACCGCGAGAAACTACGTAGTAGCCCATTTCACCAAGTGGGTTTTCAGTTGATACCCATGCTTCGCCTTCAGGCACTTTGATGATCTTGGGAACCTTGGCCATAACTGGGCCGGCTGGAATTCCGTCGAGCAACTGATCAACAATCTTGGTTGCTTCGCGTGTTTCCTGCAAGCGAACCCAGCAGCGAGCAAAACTGTCGCCATCTGGGTGCGTCCATACTTTGAAGTCAACTTTGTTCCATGCCATTGGGCTGTCTTGGTCGCGACGCAAGTCCCAGTCAACACCGCTTGCGCGAAGGTTGGCGCCAGAGAGTCCGTATTGCATTGCAACGTCGCGTGGAATCACACCAATACCGCGAGTACGTGACTGGAAGATTTCGTTACCAAACAACAGGGCTTCAATTTCGTCACAGAAGTTGCGCAACTTTTTCATCACGACTTTTGTTTCGTCAATCCAACCTGCTGGCAAATCATCTTTCAATCCGCCGATGCGGTCGAAGTTCGGATGGAAGCGTCCACCTGTTGCCGACTCAATGAGGTTCAAGACATACTCGCGGTCACGGAATGCCATGAACACCGGAGTGATTGCACCCAACTGCACACCAAGGTCGCCCAAGAACAGCGACACGTTTGCAATACGTGAAAGCTCGAACAAGATAGTGCGAATCCACTGTGCACGTGGTGGTGCTTCAACACCCATCAACTTTTCTGCAGCCAAGATGAACGGCACTTCGTTGGCGAAACTTCCCAACCAGTCAATGCGGTTAATGAGTGACGTAACCTGCGGGAAACTACGAACCTCAGTAAGTTTTTCGTAACCACGGTGCATGTACCCACACGATGGTTCGGCCCACAACACTTGTTCTCCATCGAGACGAGCAATGATGCGAAGCGTTCCGTGAGTTGCAGGGTGCTGAGGTCCAATGTTGAGCGTCATTCCCTCAGTTTCAAGTTCTACATTGAGGCGTGCATCGGCAGCTTGCGAAGCGATGTAACTAAGTTGCGCGCGGTCTCCCAACTTTGCGCTTACTGGATCATTCAGAATGGTCATGACGCCTCTTCCGATTCTGCGTCGCCACCTGGCAACGGTTCCACATCAACAATTCCTGGCCACGGCTTCACCATGCGTGCAAGCAATGGGAAGTCTTTGCGCATTGGAAAACCTTCAAAATCTGTTGGCAAGTACATGTTTCGCAAGTCTGGGTGGCCAACAAAACCAATGCCAAACATTTCATGTGCTTCACGCTCGTGCCAGTTCGCACCAGCAAACACATTGGCAATTGAATCAACCGTGTACACCTCGTTTGGAACGTCGGTTTTCACGTTGATTCCAACATGCGTGCGTGAATTCACTAAACGAACCAACATTTGCATGCGTGTATCTCCGCCCGTATATCCAGGACGAATGGTGGTGTCGCGCTCGGGTGCTGGTTCTGTTGGATCATCCTCGCCGCGACCAAATGGCGATGGCATCCAGTCAATTGCAGACAAGAAGCAGAAGTAGTCGAAGCCCATTGCTTGCAATTTCTTCATGCTTTCGTTCCACGATAACGTAGAAACGCGAATCCAAATGTCGTCGCCAGGTTTCACTAACGAATCAACAACAGCAGCACCAAGTGTTGCTCGCACATCAGCAAGCACTTGATCGCGCACGGTATCAACGACCGGAGTGGTTTCAGCGGGAGACGACAACTGGTTCACCACGCCTTTCCGCTTCTGCAGATGCGTCCATTGAAACGGTTCCTTCACCGCGCCAACGTGCACCCATGTCTTCGTTCTTAATGCGTTGTTGCAACAACACAATTCCTTCAAGCAATGCTTCTGGACGTGGTGGGCAACCAGGCACGTACACATCTACTGGAATGATCTGATCAACGCCCTTTGTTACCGAATAACTGTCCCAATATGGGCCGCCGCAGTTTGCGCAACTTCCCATCGAAATGACGTACTTCGGTTCTGGCATTTGTTCATACAAACGCTTAATGGCTGGGGCCATTTTGTCGGTCACTGTTCCTGAAATAACAACAAGGTCAGCTTGACGTGGGCTTGCTGGCAATGGAATAACACCAAGGCGCATCACGTCGTAACGCGGTGAACCAAATGCTGCACCCATTTCAATTGCGCAACATGCGAGTCCCCACTGGTACACCCACAATGAATAGGAGCGACCCATGTTGAACAACGAATTCAATGGCTTCGGCAATCTGCCGCGATCTACAAGTCCCATGTTGTTACACCCACCGCAGAACGCGCTTGCGCCAGGCGTACACCAGGCCAAGAAGCAAAACGAATACGAAGATTCCCATTTCCACTAACCCGAACATTCCATAACGCTCGAGCTGTGTTGCCCAAGGGAAGATGAACACTGCTTCAACATCGAAAATGACAAACAACAAAGCGAAGATGTAATAGCGAACTTGGCTTTGCGACCAACCTTCACCAACAGGATCAACACCGCTTTCGTAGGTGAGCATCTTTTCGCGCGTTGGCTTGGATGGTCGAAGCAACGACGACACCCACAACAGAAGGCCGGCGATAAGGACGGCGGCTAAGCCAAACCAGACAACGACAAGGAACGACCTGAGAAAGGTGGACATCAGAGAGAAAAACTACTACTTGGCAGATATGAACCCCGAAACCTCAAGCCCTTGTGCGATCGTGACTGGCTATCGAGATTTCGGCATTGGGGTAGATGCAACCTCGCCAAGAAACCAGTCAACAATCTGGGCAGCAGCAGGCCCTGATCGCTCCACTTCGCGCCGGGTTTCGTCCATGAGGTCACTTGGTGAAATGCCTGCATTCACCAGTTCTATGGCCCCTTCACCCGACATCCAGTCTGAAACAATGGCTTCATTGGCTTCTGGGTGGAATTGAGTGGCAAAACTGCGACCAATTCGGAGTGCTTGAGGGCCAGCATCACTGAGCCCAAGAACCTCTGCCCCTGCCGGAGGCGTAAACGTGTCGTAATGCCATTGCATCCATTTGCCTGCCAGGCGCTTGTTGGCTTCGGTGGTAATCACCTCGTGCCAGCCGATTTCGGCCTTTCGAGCCTTCTCGGCACTGCCACCTAAAGCAAGGGCAAGCATCTGTGCCCCAAAGCACACTCCAAATATAGGGATGCCACGCCTATGTGCCTTTCGCATGAGGTCGGCTTCGGCCTCTACGTTGCGCACAACATCTGGCCAGTACACCGACCATGCAGAACCTAAATGCAGTACGAGGTCGATGCCATCGATTGAGCGCCACTCGTTTGGATATTCACGCGCGTAGTGCGTGAACGAAAAATCATGATCTTCGAAACGTTGCCCCACATAACCCGCATCTTTTTCGTTTGAGTTAGCGATTAGCAACGCGCGCATAACAACTACGGTAGACGGGGCATGGGAGAAAACAACCATCCAATCGAAATCTCACTCGCTGATATTTCTGCAGCGCGTGCGGCTGGCGCCGCGGTGGTGCAACACACACCTGTCATCCCTTCTGCATATTTGAGTGAGTTACTGAATGCCAGGATCGTGTTGAAGGCAGAAAGCCTGCAACGAACCGGCGCCTTCAAAATTCGCGGTGCTATGAACAAGATTGCACGACTTGGTGACTCAGCCAAAAGTGGTGTCGTTACAGGTAGCGCTGGAAATCATGCGCAGGGTCTTGCACTTGCGGCTAAACACTTTGGCATTGCATGTGAAATTTATGTTCCCAAAGGTGCATCGCTGTCAAAAATTGCGGCAACCAAACACCACGGTGCAACCGTTCTTGAAGGTGGCGACAACGTCGATACCGCAATCGTTGCCGCGAAGCAACGGGCCGCTGAAACCGGGATGACATTCTGTCACCCATTTGACGACGCAGATGTTGTTGCAGGACAAGGAACACTTGGACTTGAACTTCTTGAAGATATTGCCGACTTGTCGTTGGTCATCATTCCACTAGGTGGTGGTGGCCTTCTAAGCGGAACGGCGATCGCATTGAAATTGCACAACCCGAAAATTCGCGTAATTGGTGTTCAGATTTCTTCGTGTGCTCCATACATCCATGGGTTGATGCCAGAAGGTCCTGTTCCAACGCTCGCCGATGGCATCGCCGTGAAGAAACCTGGCGAAATAACCGAACCCCTCGTCCGCAAATGGGTCGATGAAATTGTTGAAGTAACAGAGGATTCAGTTGCTGACGCAATGATGGTGTTACTTGAACGTTCGAAGCTGTACGTAGAGGGTGGCGGCGCTGTTGGGCTTTCAGCACTGATGACAGGAAAAATCTCTCCTGCTGCTACTGGCACAACATGCATCGTGTTGTCCGGCGGGAACGTAGACATTGGGCTGGTTCCAAACTTGGTTCGCCGTCATGAAACCGAGGCAGGTAGACGCTTAATTGCATTCATTCGATTGCCCGATCGCCCTGGCGCATTTGCTGGACTCTTGCAAATCTGCGCTGGAACAGGGGCGAACTTAATTGAAGTACAACACGTACGCGAAGGCATTTATTTGCATGCGCGCGAAACCGGTATTCAAATTGTTCTTGAAATTCGCGGACGCGAACATGCTGATGAATTGTTGGCCCTTGCCAAAGAACAGGGTTACGACCTCAACGAGTCGAATTTCTACTAATTACAACTGATTTGTAAATTGCAGCAACAAGCTTGGGAAGAACCCAAGTACCACAGTTGCGCCTACACAGACACCAATTGCCAAACGCGTGCTGAAAGCAACTGAGATATCACGCGAAGTTGTGCCTTCGGAAAGCCACATGCTGACCATGATGCGCAGGTACAAAAACGCTGCGATGACTGCAGCCAACATGGCAACAACTGCTAGTGCATAACTTTCAGTTGAAACTGCTGCGCGAATGATGCCAAATTTGGCAACAAAACCTGATGTCAAAGGCACACCTGCCTGCGCCAGCAACAACACGGTCATGCCCATTGCCAAAACAGGGTTTGACTTACCAAGACCTTTGAATGCGTTGAGCGAAGTCTCGTTGTCGCCTTTGCCTGCAACAATCGTGACAATCCCGAGTGTGCCAATAACGAGAATTGAGTAGATGAAGAGATAGCTCAATGTTCCAGATGTGCCCAGGCCGGCATCTGCTGACGCACTGTAACCTGCAGCAACCAGTCCAACCAGGATGAAACCCGCATGGCTGATTGATGAATACGCAAGCATGCGCTTCACATCGGTTTGCACAACTGCAAGCACCGAGCCCACCACCAATGTCAAAATCGCAAGAACAACGACAACTGGGCGCCAGTCATCTGACCGACTCGAAAGAGCATCCGAAAACACACGAAGGAGAGCCACAAATGCAGCCGTCTTTCCTACCGAACCCATTAACGCAGTAATTGGTGTTGGCGCACCTTGGTACACGTCTGCTGTCCAGGTGTGGAACGGAACAAGCGAAACCTTGAATCCAAAACCGACAAGTAGCAGCGCGATGCCTGCGAGCAACATTGCCGACGATCCGCCAAGCACAATGTCTTTAGAAAGACTCGCCGCAATTACGTCAATATTGGTTGAACCAGTAGCACCAAACACCAGCGCTACGCCATACAAAAAGAAGGCAGAAGCAAAGCCGCCAAGCACGAAGTACTTGAGTCCTGCTTCACCGCTTGCCGATCGACTGCGGCTGCTCGCTGTCAGAAGATAGAACGCAAGACTCAACGTTTCGAGTCCGAGAAACATCACAATGAGATCGTTTGCTTGCACCATGACCATGCCGCCAATTGCTGCGGAAAGAATGAGTGCAAAAATTTCCGGGCCGTCTTCGTCTTCACGTACCAAGAAACCCGATGCCACCAAAATGGCAAGCAGGGTTGCGATAGCAATGCTAAATGTGGCAAACAGTGTGAACTTGCTAAATGTCAACGCGTTCGCAATAAGCGAGCTCGGGGCACCGTCACCAAGATCGCGCCACAGTAATGCCGTGCTCACTGCGGCACCTGCTGCAGTGATTGCCCCAACTGTTCCGTACGCACCCTTTTTCCACTGCGGTGTGAGTGAGCCAGCAAGAATCAGAAGCAAAACTCCGCCGAGCATGACAAGCAGAGGCGAAATCTTGAACCAGTCAATTTCTGGGCCGACGAACATATTTGCAGCCAACATCATTCGCCTGCCTTGATTTCTGGTTGCTTGTAATTCGAACGGGATTCAACGTGTTCAAGCAATGACTTCACGCTTGGCTCAATGCGATTCAGCATTGGCTTTGGATACACGCCGGTGAACACAATTGCAGCAACAAACACCGACAGCAACATTGCTTCTCGTTTGGTGATTTCGGCAAATGACTTGTTTGCTTCGTCGGGCTCGCCATGGAACACACGTTGGTATGCCCACAGTAAGTACAGCGCAGCAAGAATGACTCCGGTCGTTGCAGCAACTACCCACCAACGAGCGGTCGGGAACGAACCAATCAGAATGAGGAATTCGCCCACGAAACCGTTCAGGCCTGGAAGCCCAATTGACGACAGCATGATCAACATGAAGAAGCCGGCGAAGATTGGAGCGACTGCCTGGATGCCCTTCAATTCTGCAATCACTCGAGTGTGGCGACGCTCGTAGATCATTCCCACCATGAGGAACAATGCGCCAGTAGAAATTCCGTGGTTCACCATTTGCATGACGCCACCAGTAATTGCCTGGTTGGTGAGTGCGAACGTACCAAGAACAATGAATCCAAGGTGGGCAACCGAAGAATAAGCAACCAAACGCTTCAAGTCTTTTTGCATGGTTGCAGCAATTGCGCCGTAGATGATTCCGATTACAGCAAGTGTTAAGAGAACAGGCTTTGCCCACACCGCTGCTTCAGGGAAGAGGTACACCCCGAAACGCAACATTCCGTAGGTGCCCATCTTCAGCAACACACCGGCAAGAATGACCGAGCCTCCCGTTGGTGCTTGCGTGTGTGCGTCTGGCAACCAGGTATGCAGCGGGAACAACGGCACCTTTACTGCGAAGGCAATGACAAACCCAACGAACAACCATCGGCCTGTGCTGGTAGCGAAATTGGACTTCTCTGCAATTTCAATGAGGTCGAACGACAAGTGGCCAATATCGCGGCGTGCAAGAAACGCAGTGGCAACGATTCCCACCAACATGAACGCAGATCCGGCCATGGTGTAGATGAAGAACTTTGTTGCGGCGTAAATGCGCTGGTCATATCCCCATTTACCAATGAGGAAGTACATCGGTACCAACACGATTTCGAAAAACACGAAGAACAGGAATAAGTCAAGGCTGAGGAAGCTGCCCATGACGCCAGCCTCAAGCACCAGCATCCATACCAAGTACTGCTTGTGATCGTGATGCGGGTCAATTCCTACAATCACCAATGGGAACAAGATTCCTGTGAGCACCACGAGGAAGAGCGAAATTCCATCCACTCCTAAATGCCACGAAATTCCCCATTCGCTCACCCATGAATGCTTAGAGACAAACTCAAAACCAGCCGAACCAGTTGGGAACTTGATCAGCATCCACACGCTGAGCAAGCCGGTGGTGATTGAGCTGACCAATGCAACGTTTTTTACGAGCGATTCATTCGACTTCGCCAGAAGCGAAGCAACGAGTGCGCCGATGAGTGGCACAAGTACAAGCAGCGTGAGAATTGGAATTGACATCAGGCAACTCCCCTAAACAAGAACCACGCAAGCAGTGCAACCGCGCCAACTGCCATGAGCGCGGCATACACACGAGTGAAACCATTCTGCGACTTACGCACTTGACCTGCAACATTTCGCACCAGAGTTGCTGTGCCGTTTACTGCGCCATCAACAATTCGTGAATCTGCCCACGCAACTGCATTAAATGCGGCACGGCCAGGGCCACCAACCAATTTTGCTGCTCCAACATCGTAGAACCATGCCTGTTCAAGTACACGTGGTTCCACTGCTTTGACCTTCTTCTTCCCATACACCGCGAACGCAGCAGCTATACCTGTTGCGGCAATGAGGATTGCAACTGCCAGCAGCACGTATTTGTTTTCATACGCCCAAGTTTTAGAAATGTTTGCTTCAGACTCTTCAACTACAGGAGCCAACCAGTGTTCGAGAAAGTGAAGCTTCTTCGAAAATGGCAGTTGCATAGCCCCACCAACGACTGACAAACCGGCAAGAACAATGAGTGGGAACAACATGATCTTCGGGCTTTCGTGTGGCTCGAAGTCACCGTGCGCGCCATGGTCTTTTGCATGGTCTTTCCACTTCGCTTCACCGTAAAACACCATGATCACTTGACGTGTCATGTAATACGCGGTGAGTAACGCAGTAATCAAACCAACGACGTAGAGGCCGCGATTGTTTGCATACACGTAGAGCAGAATTTCGTCTTTCGACCAAAAACCAGCAAACGGTGGCACGCCAGCAATTGCCAACCAGCCGATGATGAACGTGATTGCAGTAACCGGCATGAGCTTGCGTAATGCACCCATGCGACGCATGTCTTGTTCATGATGCATGCCATGAATGACTGAACCCGAACCCAGGAACAACAGCGCCTTGAAAAACGCATGGGTCACCATGTGGAAGATTGCTGCAACATAAGCACCCGAGCCAACTGCCAAGAACATGTAGCCGAGTTGCGACACCGTGCTGTAAGCAAGCACTTTCTTTATGTCGTTCTGTGCAACCGCGATCGTTGCCGCAAACAATGCTGTTGCAGCACCGACACAAGCAATGACCATCGGCGCCCATTCATACGACGCGTGCAGCACTGGGCTCATGCGAGTCATCAGGAATACTCCCGAAGTCACCATGGTTGCAGCGTGGATGAGCGCAGAGACTGGAGTTGGGCCTTCCATAGCGTCGGGAAGCCAGAGATATAGCGGAAGTTGCGCGCTCTTTCCGCATGCCCCAACGAAGAGCAACAATCCAATGGCAGTAGCCGTTACCGGAGCAATCACTCCACTGTGGGCTGCTTCATTGATCGATGAGTAGGAGACCGAACCAATGGTGCTGAACGCCAAGAACATTGCGGTCATCACGCCGAAGTCGCCGATGCGGTTAGTGACGAATGCTTTCTTTCCTGCCACTGCTGCACTGTCGCGCGTATGCCAGAACGAAATGAGGAAGTACGAGCAAACACCCACGCCTTCCCAACCAAGGAAGGTCACGAGCAGGTTTTCGCCAAGTACCAACATCAACATGGAGAACACAAACAGGTTGAGGTACAAAAAGAACTTGGAAAAATTTGGGTCGCCGTGCATATACCCAATGGCGTACAGGTGAATGAGCGAACCGATGCCGGTGATGAACAGCGCCATGGTGATGGACAGAGGATCTGCCAGCAGCGCTACATCGATTTGCAATGCCCCAACAGGAATCCATGAAAACAGTGTGACTACTTCATTTCGTTCTTCGGAACTACGTGAGAGCAGATCGAAGTACACGGTAAGCGTGACGAGGAACGAGACGATTGGCATTGCAGCCGCAAACCAACCCGAGCGCGGTTCGCCAAGTCGACGACCGAACACCATGAGCACAAGAGCTCCGAGTAATGGAAATGCGGGCAACAACCACAGTGCACTGGTCATGATTAGCCCTTCAATTCCGAAAGGTCGTCAACGTTGACGCCTGAGCGTCGACGCATGATGGAAACAATGATGCCAAGCCCAACAACTACTTCTGCTGCGGCTACCACCATGACAAAAAAGACGATTGCTTGACCATCAATGTCAGACATCGCGCGGCCAACGGTAACGAACGTGAGGTTTACTGCATTGAGCATGAGCTCAATGCACATGAACATGACGAGTGGGTTGCGACGCACGAGCACGCCAACTGCGCCAATTGAAAACAGTACTGCCGAAAGCACGAGGTACCAGGTTGGTGTTGGAACGACGACTAATCCAAACATCACGCCATCCCCTTGCCGGTGCGGCGGCGAGCGAGGAGAACGGTTCCAACCACTGCAACGACGAGCAGAACAGAGGTGACTTCGAATGCAAACACGTAGTCAGAGAAAATGGAATTTGCTAGTTGCTGAATGTTTGCATCTGCATTCTCACCCGCTACTGGATCAGCAATTCCTGCGCCGCGAAGTCGCAGTGCATCAGATCCGCTCACCACCGCAGCGGTTAGCAGACCAGTCATTCCAAGCCCAACCACTCCTGCAATCCAGCGTTGACCGGTTAGTGGCTCAATTTGGAGATCTTCTGCTCTGTCAACACCAAGCAACATGATGACGAAGAGGAACAAGATAACGATTGCACCTGCATACACAATGACCTGAACAGCCGCAAGAAACTCTGCGCTTTGAGAAACAAATTGAACGGCAACTCCGAACAACGTAAGCACAAGGCTGAGCGCAGCATGCACCGGATGCTTGCGCAGGATCACACCCAACGCACCAACGAGCACCATGACCGATGAGCAAACAAATACGAAGAGCTCCATTTAGTTGTCGCTCTTTTCTGGTGCGCGCACGCCATAACCAAGCTCGCCACTCCAGCCCACAACACCTTGAAATGACGCGTCACCAGATGGTGCGGTTGCACGCATCCAAGCCGAGGTGTTTACGTCCTCGCCTGGACGCCAGTCTTCCCACGGCAAGTGCTGTGGCTTGCCATCGTCGCCAACTAACAATTCGGCTTTCGTGTAAATGGCATCTTGACGATTCGTAAATGAGAACTCAAACAGTTTCGACTCGGTGATTGCCTCGGTTGGGCATGCTTCTACACAGAGGTCACAGTGAATGCAGCGAAGGTAGTTGATTTCGTAGATCCAACCGAAGCGCTCACCTGGTGACGTCGGGTTCTCTGGACTGTTGTCTGCACCACGAACGTGAATGCATTTTGCGGGGCACACAGCAGCACAAAGTTCGCAACCGATGCACTTTTCCATGCCGTCTTCATAACGATTCAACACATGACGACCATGCAGACGTTCTGGCTTTGGAATCTTTTCGTCCATTACCTCGGCGCGCTTACTGACTTCACCGTTCCTTGACTTCTTAAGCGCACGACGACGTACACGACCACCCGAATACTGCGTGGTTACCTGGTTCTTGCCGCCGCGCTGACGAGCGGTGATGAGGAATCCTCCGAAGTAACCCATTAGAACATCGACCCTTCTGCTTCGCGTTGCTTGCTGCTCACCGTAAACGACCGTTGCAACAACGCATAACACACGATCAACACCACCACTGAAGCACCCGTGACCACGATGGTGTTCCAACCTTCATTTCGACCCAGTCTTTGCGCTGCGAGCAACATGAACCAGCCAAGTGATGATGGGATCAAGATTTTCCAACCGAAATCCATGAGTTGGTCGTAGCGGAAACGAGGAAGCGTTGCGCGTAGCCAGACGTAGGTGTAGAGGAAAACGAGCGTTTTGAGAAACAGCCACAATGTGCCTTCAAGAGCATTTGGAATTAGTGGAATATCCAGCACTGTGCTGCCAAAAGCAATCGGTTGTGGGCCGCCGAAGAACAGGGTGACCATGAGTGCGCTCATTGTGACTGTGTTCATGAATTCGGCAAGATAGAACAACGAGAAGCGAATTGACGAATACTCGGTGTTGAATCCACCGACAAGTTCCTGTTCCGCTTCAACTAAGTCAAATGGTGGACGATTGAGTTCTGCAGTTGCGGCAATGAAGAAAATGATGAATGGCACGACGCCCGTAGTAATTACATTCCAATTACCAAGTGAAGATTGTGCGATGACAATTCCGCTCGTTGACATGGTCTTTGATACCAAGATGACCGCAGCAAGCGAAAGCCCAAGTGCTGCTTCGTAGCTGACCATCTGCGCAGATGCGCGAACCGAACCCAGCAATGGATACTTTGAACCGCTGGACCAGCCAGCCAACATGATTCCGTATACCGCGATCGCGGAAATTGCGAGCGTGAACAACACGCCAATTGACGGATCTGCAAGCTGCACGCGTGTGGTGTGACCAAACCAGGTAACGAGGCCACCATTGTCGCCACGGAAATCGCCACCGAGCGGAATGATGGAAAACGACAGGAACGCAGGCACGAACGCGAGGAACGGTGCGATCTTGAAGACGAATGGGTCGGCGCGATCTGGCACCAAGTCTTCTTTAAAGAACAACTTGATTCCGTCGGCAAGGGTTTGCAGCAATCCGAAAGGGCCTGCCTTGTTTGGCCCAATTCGGTTGCCCATTCCGGCAACAACTTTGCGCTCGAACCACACCATGAGCATGGTGGCAACTAGACCAGTTACGAAGACCACCAACACCTTCAGCACAACAATGAGCAATGGCGTCCACAGAAGATCACCTTTCAGCACTGGGTCAATGGCGAGCAATGAGATCATGCGAGTTTCTCAATTCGCACATCAACAATGTCAGCGTGTACATCGAAAATTTCGCGCGCATCATTGCCAGGTTGGTTGAATGGCAACCAAGCAGTTCCGCGCAACACATCTTCTGACGTGGTTACTGGCAACACTGCAGTTGCCTTCGTGGAAATCACTTGCACATTCGCGCCAAGCTCTACGCCAATTCGAGCCAAGTCGAGTGGATGCACAACAACTGTTGCCCCTGTTGCCAATTGCGCAAGCGACGGACTCTTTGCTGTGCCGACAGCAGCGTCGTACAACTTGCGAAACGACACAATGCGATAGTCGTAAGAATTGCGATCCTGCACCGGCAGCGTGGTGCGACTGAGCGTTAATGGTGCTGGGTGATTCATCAACACACCGTCGTGACGCAAGGCCTTGGTATTCATGGCTGGAGCAAACTGTGCAACGGTGTTCGCCAGTTTTGCGGTTACTTCCTCAACCGAACCAACGCCGAGGTCTTTGCCTAATGCGGTTGCAAGTTCTGCCGCAATCATCCAGTCGGGGCGCGATGTTCCTGCAGGCGTAATTTTCTGAGCAACGTTGCTGATACGACCTTCAAGGTTTGTGGTAGTCCCGTTTTTTTCACCAAATGCTGCGGCAGGAAGCACAACATCTGCCTGCGACGTTGAAGGAGTCATGAACGTGTCGATGGAAATAATGTTGCGTGCACCAGCAAGGCCACGACGTGCAAGATCTGCATCAGGAACGTCGCTCAATGGGTCAGCGCCAAGCAGCACCAATGTGTCAATTTTGCCGGCAGCTGCGAGTTCCAAAATTTCTGCAGTATCCGCTGCACCATTTTGAGGAGTGAGACCTGCGGTGATTGCACCGCGCACGTTGCCGCGACGCAACACTGGGAGCACTTTTGCCTGTGGTGCAACATGCAAAATTTCGGCAAGTGCCAACACCGTTGATTCGGCGCTTTCCGCCAGGTTCATGCGACCAACAATGACTGAAACCGAGCCACTACCAATCTGCTTCACGATGACTGGGTCGAGACCCGCACTGATCGTTGATGCAATTTTGCCTGGCTCGACCAACACGCTCTTCCATGCACTTGGCGTAAGGCCAGTAGGACGCGAAGTGATTTCAACCACTTTTGACTTGCGCTTTTGAGCAACATCGCGAACACGAAGGTACAAAACGGGAAGTTCTTCCTTCAGATCTGGAGACAGCAAGATGATGGTGTTTGCGGCGACCGCTTCGTCAATAGACGCTTGCGGCAATGCGAACACTTCGGCAGGTAGGCCGTCAGCAAGTTGGGCATCGCGTTGATACACACCCATTGCATCAGCAAGTTGTGCCCAGGCAAATGCGTCTTCGTTCGTGCCTCGAGCTCCACCAATAATTGCTACCGATTCAGGAGACACAGCGAGCGACGTGCGCAACATACGTGCAGCCGCTTCAAGCGCGCCTGACCATGTAGTTGCAACGTGGTTGCCCTGCGCATCTTTAACGTACGGAGTTGATAAACGCTCTTCGGAATTCACCGATTCGAAGTTGAAACGACCTCGGTCGCACAACCATCCCCAGTTCACCGGGTCAATGTCGACACCCTGATAACGCACCAATTCGTCGCGACTGCTTTGCACCACCGTTCGACAACCGACTGAGCACGTTGTGCATGTGCTCTCTGTTTGGTCCAAGTCCCAAGGGCGAGCCTTGAAGCGATACGGCTTTGCGGTTAATGCACCAACTGGGCAAATCTGCACGGTGTTGCCTGAGAAATAGCTACTGAATGGTTCGTCTGGGAAGGTCATTACCTGCGTGTTGTTGCCACGACTGGTGAATGAAATCAGTGCGTCACCTGCAACTTCATCGGCAAAGCGGGTGCAACGATCACACAAAATGCAACGCTCGCGATCCAAAAATACGTTGTCGCTAATTGGAATTGGCTTTTCGTAGTGGCGCTTCTCTTCTACATAGCGACTCTCACCAGGGCCGTGGCTAAATGCTTGGTCCTGCAACGGACACTCGCCACCCTTGTCGCACACTGGGCAATCGAGTGGATGGTTTGCGAGCAACAACTCGAGAACACCTTCTTGGGCCTTCTTCACCTGTTCTGTTTCGGTGCGAACTACTTGTCCTTCAGCAACTGGTGTCATGCATGACACCACCATCATTGGGCCGCGCGGTCCTTCAACTTCAACCAAGCACTGGCGACACATGCCAGCTGGTGCCATGCGTGGGTGGTAGCAAAAACGCGGAATGAAATCGTTCGACTTATCTGCTGCAGCAATGATCAAGTCGCCCTTGCGCGCAGAAACGACCTTGCCATTAATGGTGAGGCTGACTGCGTTTGGGTCTACAGGTGTTGTATTTGTTGGATCAACAGTGGTCATAATGCAGCTCCAACGGCAGTAACAGGAATAGTGATTCGCTTGGTCACGCGAGCCTCAAATTCACTTCTAAACAAGGTGAGTGCAGAGTGAATTGGCGCATACGCAGATGGACCAACGAAGCAAATGGTGGTCATCTTGTATGGGAATGGAACTGCCGAAAGTCCCAGAGCTTCATTCGATGCGTGCGGGAAATCGCCAGGACAAATGCTGGTTCCTACTTCAATGAGTTGCTGTAAATCTGCATCGGTACCTGTGCCGTTAACAACGCGGGTAAGAATTCGCTCCAACCATGTTCCGCCTTCGCGACATGGAGTGCACTTTCCACATGATTCATGTGCATAGAAATGTGTGAGTGTGAGTGCCGCTGCTGGAATGTCGGTGGTCTCATCCATCACCATGATTGCGCCGGAACCAAGCATCGAACCTGCTGGTCCAACTTGGCTGGCTTCGAATGGAAGATCCAGTTGATCGGGTGTGAACCACGGCGCAGAACCACCGCCGGGAACAAACGCCTTCAACTTGTTTCCGTTGCGAATTCCACCGCAGAACTCTTCTCCGTAGAGCAAGTCGCGGAATGTGGTGGTGCCGTTAATGATTTCGTACACACCCGGGCGCTTCACGTGACCTGAAACTGCGACCATGCGCGTTCCGGGAGAAGTCTTGGTGCCAATTGCCGTGTATGCCTCGACGCCATTGCGAATGAGCCACGGCAAGTTGGCCAACGTTTCTACGTTGTTCACGATGGTTGGCTGTCCGTACAAACCATTTGCTGCTGGGAAGAACGGTGGCTTCAATCGTGGCATTCCACGATTGCCTTCAAGGCTTTCAATCAATGCAGTTTCTTCGCCAACAACATAAGCACCAGCACCCCAGTGCAACACAATGTCAACTGAGAACTGTGAACCCAAAATGTTTTTGCCGACATAGCCAGCCGCGTACGCCTCGTTCAGTGCAGTGGCAACACGTTCTTGTGCAAGCGCCATTTCACCACGGATGTATAAGAAGCACTGCGAAAGACCTGCCGCGTAACACGCGATAAGACAACCTTCAATCAACTGGTGCGGGTCACGCTCCATGAGCAAACGGTCTTTATACGTACCAGGTTCGCTCTCGTCGCCGTTCACCACCAAATATCGTGGCCACACCTGCTGCGGAGTAAGGCCCCACTTTGTTCCCGCAGGGAAACCTGCGCCGCCGCGGCCGAGCACAGTTGCGCCCTTCACTTCTTCGTGAATATCTGCAGCTGGCTTCGCAAGTGCTTTGCGAAGTCCCACATATCCATCGGTCGCTAGGAAGCGCTCAATGGTGTACGAATCGGTGAATTCGAAACGTGAAGTAACCACTTTCGGGCGATCGCCCGCAACAAACCCTGGTGCATGTGGGTAAGAACTCATAGTGCAGGCTTCCCATCTAGCCAAGCTGGACCTTCGGTTACGTCTTCTGGAGCAACTGCACCAACACCTTTGTCGGCCGGAATGCGTTGACGAACTTTTGCGAGCACACCGTGCGCTGGAATCTCGTCCGCAAGTTTTCCTGCGCGAAGGTCATCAACCAAGTTGTCAAAGTCGGTTGGCGTTACATGAAATCGGTAGCGATAGTTCACCTGCAACGTTGGCGCCTCGGTGCATGCTGCCTGGCATTCTGCGTGAGCAAGGGTGAACATGCCATCTGCAGTTGTTCCGCCTGCCTTCACACCAAGTTTGTGCTCGGCATGATGCATGAGTTCAGCGGCACCCATCAATGCGCACGACATGGTGCCGCACATGTTGATGAGGTACTTACCAACTGGTTCGAAACGGAACATTTCGTAGAAAGTTGCGGTTCCGTACACCTCAGCCGAAGTAACGCCGACTAGTTCGCCAAGGTGCACCATCGCCTCGCGGGTGATGTAGCCGTTTTGCTCTTGCGACAAATGCAACAACGGAATAAGCGCGGACTTTGGTCGTGGATAGCGACCAATAATCTCCTTCGCAATCACCACATTTGCATCGTTCAATCGGCTCATCGGTCTACCTCGCCAAGCACTGGGTCAATAGAAGAAATGACGGCAACAGCATCGGCGACTAAACCACCGCGCATCATGTGTGGCAATGCTTGCACATTGACAAATGACGGTGCGCGAACATGCATGCGATATGGCGTTGGAGAACCATCGCTGGCGATATAGCAACCGATTTCACCACGTGGGCTTTCGATAGCTACATACACTTCGCCCTCTGGCACTTTGAAGCCTTCAGTGAAGATCTTGAAGTGGTGAATGAGGGCTTCCATTGACTCGTCAATACGCGCGCGTGGCGGAGGCGTAACTTTCTTGTCTTGAATGCGGTAATCGCCACTTGGCACTCGATCAAGAATTTGACGCACGATGCGCATTGATTCGCGAATTTCATTCAAGCGAATTGCGTAACGGTCAAAAGCATCACCGTAACTTCCAACAATCACATCAAATTCAAGTTCGTCGTAATGCATGTACGGCATGTCGCGACGCAAGTCCCACGCCAAGCCAGTACTGCGCAAAATTGGACCAGTGGCACCGAGCGCAATTGCTTCTGCCTGCGTAATCACACCAACACCTTGCAGACGCTCGCGCCAAATTGGCTGGTTGGTCATGAGTACGTCGTACTCGCCCAAACGGTCTGGCAACATGTCCAGAATTGACATCACATCGTCGCGCCAATCGGCTGGCAAGTCTGCTGCAACTCCGCCAGGACGAATGAAGTTGTGATTCATGCGTAGCCCAGTGACCTTTTGGAAGAAACGCAACACCACTTCGCGCTCACGCCATCCGTACAACATCATGGAAACGGCACCTATGTCCATACCGTTTGAAGCCATAAACAATAAATGGCTGCTCATGCGATTTAGTTCGGACAACAACATGCGAATCCACACTGCGCGTTCTGGAATATCGCCGTCGATTCCGAGCAGTTTCTCGGTCGCCATGCTGAATACCAGTTCATTATTCAATGGCGACAGGTAATCCATGCGTGTCACATTTGTTCCACCTTGCATGAAGGTGAGTGACTCGCCAGTTTTTTCCATTCCCGTGTGCAAGTAACCAATAATTGGCTTGCAACGCAGAACGGTTTCGCCCTGGAGTTCGAGCATCAGTCGCAACACTCCGTGGGTGCTTGGGTGCTGTGGCCCCATGTTGATGATCATGGTCTGATCTTCGCCCGGGTCGGCCTCTACTTCGGCAAGAAGCGCTGCGTCTGCCTCGCTCATGCGCAACACTGCACCAACTTCGCGCATCACTTCTTTTGCGGTCAGTTCAGAACGTGAACGAAGCTCTTGATTACCTTCGTTGGTTCCTGCTGCTGCAGAAATAATGGTGTCACTTTCGCGCGGGTTCACGATGCGGCTCCCTTGAATTGCACAGGGATTCGGCCTTGTGCGTAATCCTTACGCAGAGGGTGACCTTGCCAGTCTTCTGGCATCAAAATGCGTGTGAGGTCTGGATGGCCGACAAATGAAATGCCGAACATGTCAAACACTTCGCGTTCCATTGCTTCGGTGCCTGGATACAAGTCAAACAATGATTCGATGCTTGGGTCGGACTCGCTCACTTGCACTCGAACACGCAGGCGCTCGCGTTTGCTCAGCGACAACAAGTTGACGACTAATTCAAAACGTTCTGGCGAAACTCCATTTGGAAGCGTGCGCGAAGCGTGGGTCAAAAAATCAACGGCAGTTAAGTCTGCACACATTTCATAACCATCATCAACAAGCTTCTTCATCGTTGACAGGTATGACGACTTGGGAACAAACAGCACTGCTTGTCCACGCGAATCACCAAGCAGGCAACCGTGCAAGGTCGCAGGTGTAGTGGCTTCTTCGGTGGTCACGAGAATTACCTCGACCCAAGGATGACTGGAGTGGTAATTCCTGCTGGAATTTCTTGAATATGCACGTTCGCACCAGCACCGCTGTTTGCGCGACGGCGCATAATTTCGCCATCTTCAATAAGTTGGTGCAAGGTTTCAATTGCGTGAATCAGCGTTTCTGGTGTTGGCGGGCATCCAGGTGCATACACGTCAACTGGAACAACTTGATCAACACCTTGAACAATGGCGTAGTTGTTAAACATGCCGCCGCTGCTGGCGCACACACCCATGCTGATCACCCATTTAGGTTCCATCATTTGGTCGTATACCTGACGCAACACCGGTGCCATCTTTTGGCTTACTCGCCCAGCAACAATCATGATGTCGGCTTGACGAGGAGATGCGCGAAACACTTCCATTCCAAACCGTGCAAGGTCGTAGTGCGGTGCTCCAGTGCCCATCATTTCAATTGCGCAGCAGGCAAGGCCAAACGTTGCACCCCAACTTGAGCGCGAACGCGACCACTTCACAAGGTCTTCAATGCGACCCGTGAGGAAGTTGTGATCAATACCCTCTAGGCCATCATCAAGAACGTTGCGCACAACTCCCATTACGCGGCTGCTCCTTCATTTCGACCTTCAAGACCAACACGGCGAATGGTGCTGCTTGACGTACGTAAGCCAGATGTCATTGGGTTGTTTACATCGTTGTCGAGGCGCACGGCCTTCTTGATCGGACCCCAGTCGAGTGCTCCGCGAGCAATTGCGTAGACGAACGCTGAAAAGAACACTGCGCTAAACGCCAACATCTCAAAAAACACGTAGGGACCAAGCGCCGCATGTGACACCGCATAGGGATATACAAAGATGATTTCAATGTCGAACATAATGAACAACATCGCAATGATGTAGAAGCTGACTGGAAAACGCTCTGGTGCTTCGCGGCTTGGAACAATTCCACATTCGTATGGAGCCGACTTCGCGGTATTAGGACGACGTGGGGCAAGCAGTTTTGATGCGACGAGGCTGATTGCGCCAAACAGCACGGCAAGTGTGGCCAACACCACTATTGGAAGGTACTGACCCACGAAATGCCTTAAGCCTTAACGGGCAATTTGTCACTG
>JBIKHN010000170.1:0-2679 GCA_044362135.1 Ilumatobacteraceae bacterium
CCATGCCCAGAGTCGTACTTGCTTCAATTGCATCAGCCAATAAACGGAAACCCTCTTCGGAGATCGCCGCAAAAATTCCTGCCCGGTCGCCAAAGTGGTGATACGGGGCCTGGTGAGAAACGCCTGCTAAGCGGGCCACTTCGCGCATTGAAATGACGTCAGGTCCAGATGTAGCGGCGATGGCAACTGCAGCATCCAGTACCTGTCTCCGTAGACCGTCCGTTTTGGTTGAGCTCATGACTTGACACTATCTAGTTGATCCACTAGACACTGTCAAGTATGAATACGCACCCAGACCCCAAAGTTCATGAACGTCGTTGGATCATCTTGCTGGTGCTCTGCATCAGCCTCTTCATGGTCGTTGTCGACAACCTCATCATTAACGTTGCACTTCCTACGTTGTCGCGCGAACTTGGCGCATCAACGAGCGGTCTGCAGTGGATCGTTGACTCGTATGCGTTGGTGTTTTCTTGTTTGCTCTTGGCCTTTGGCGGCCTCGGTGATCGTTTCGGACGCAAAGGTGCAATTCAGGTTGGGCTTGTTGCGTTCATGGCGTGCTCGGTATGGGCATCGTTCGCAACATCAACTACAACGTTGATCCTTGCTCGCGGTGCAATGGGTATCGGTGCAGCAGCAGTCTTTCCTGCAACGCTTGCAATCTTGATTGATGTGTTTCGCGACCCGGTAGAGCGCGCAAAGGCAATTGGAGTGTGGTCAGCAGTTTCGGGAATGGCAGTTGCATTTGGTCCAGTTTCGGGTGGATTCTTGCTTGAACATTTCTATTGGGGATCGGTGTTTTTGATCAATGTGCCAATCGTGATCATCGCACTCGTCCTCGGCGCGGTGTTTATTCCAACATCGAAAGACCCGAACCCACACGGACTCGATTTTCCTGGTCTTGGTTTGTCAATCGCCATGGTTGGCTTGCTGGTGTACACCGTTATTGAAGGACCGCATCGCGGATGGACGAGTGTTGCAACACTTTCGTCTTTCGCTGGCGCGCTCGTTTTGCTCTTTGCATTTATCAAACGTGAACTCTCAACAAGTGAACCGTTGCTCGATGTGCGTGTGTTTCGCAACGCACGACTCTCTGCGGCAACTGGTGCGATTGGCATTGCATTCTTCGTATTGTTTGGATTCACCTTCTTGGTAACGCAGTACTTCCAATTCGTTCGTGGTTACAGCACATTGTCCGCTGGCGTGCACACGTTGCCGTTTGCACTCGGTGCTGGTGTAACGGCGCCGATTGCTGCTCGATTGGCATTGAAGTTTGGAACGAAGCGAATTGTTTCCATCGGTCTCACCAACATGGCGATCGGTCTCATCATCATTGGCACCGCAGAAGCAGACACGGCCTACTTCGGACCAGTCATCGTCAGTATGTTGTTCCTTGCAAACGGACTTGCGCTCGTTACATCTCCTGCAACTGATGCGGTGATGGGTGAGTTGCCACGCGAAAAAGCTGGCATTGGTTCTGCAGTGAACGATGTCAGTCGCGAAGTTGGCGGCACGCTTGGTGTTGCCATTAGCGGTTCGGTGTTTGCCTCGTTGTATGGACCAAAACTTGGCGAACTGCTTGCCAAGTTCAATATGCCTGCAGAAGCTGTGGCGTTGGCCAAGGAGTCTGCAGGTGCAGGGTTTGCCGTGGCCGAAATGTCACCCACCCCGGAAGCTGCAGCGGCAGTCAGCCAAGCCGTGAGCGATGCCTTTATGCACGGGTTCCAAACGGCCTGCTTCACGGGCGCTGGCGTAGCGCTTTTCGGCGCATTATTCGCCTTGAAGTTTCTGCCAGCCCGCCGCGCCACAGTTTCTGCATAGGTAACTTCACCCCCGAGGGCTTTACCGCTTGGGGTAAGGGCTACTAGCCTAAATTTCCTTACATAGGCATTCAAAGGGGAGAGCCGTCATGGCAAGAATTGTTAAAGCAGCGTTGTTGCAGACTGATTGGACTGGCGACAAAGAATCGATGATCGACAAGCACGAGGCAGCAGCCCGTGAAGCCGCAAAACAGGGTGCACAAATCATGTGCTTCCAAGAATTGTTTTATGGTCCGTACTTCTGTCAAGAACAGGACCCAAAGTATTTTTCATACACCGAGCCAATTCCAGATGGTCCAACAACAAAGCGTTTCCAGGCACTCGCAAAAGAGTTGAACATGGTGCTCGTATTGCCAATGTACGAAATTGTGCAGCCAGGTTTGTACTACAACACAGCAGCAGTAATTGACGCCGATGGTCGCTATTTGGGCAAGTACCGTAAACAGCATATTCCGCAGGTTCCTGGATTCTGGGAGAAGTACTACTTCACACCTGGCACCCATGGTTACCCAGTGTTCGACACTGCAGTTGGCAAAGTTGGCGTGTACATCTGTTACGACCGCCACTTCCCAGAAGGCTGGCGTGCACTTGGACTCAACGGCGCAGAGATCGTGTTCAACCCATCGGCAACGAGCCGTGGTTTGTCCGAATACATCTGGCGCGTGGAGCAACCAGCATCAGCAGTTGCCAACATGTATTACGTCGGCGCAATCAACCGCGTTGGTATCGAAAAAGACATGGGCACCAACGACTTCTATGGTCAGAGCTACTTCGTAGACCCAGAAGGCAAGTTTGTTGGTGAAGTTGGCGACGCGTTTAAACACGAACTCATCGTTCGTGATTTGGATATGGACAAGATCCG
>JBIKHN010000069.1:0-7734 GCA_044362135.1 Ilumatobacteraceae bacterium
AGTGGCTCATCCACACACTCAGTTGTGAAGGAATTGAATCGTGGTGCAACTGCGAAGTCGAACCCGTAATGCGTTGCAATGTGGTTCGCCCGTATTCTCCTCGCCCGCCACGTGCCACTTCTCCGCCCAATTGCTGAGCAATGAGTTGACAGCCATAGCAAATACCCAAAATGGGAATGCCCAGTTCGTAAATCTCTGGGTCAAGTAGGGGTGCCCCTTCAACGTGCACGCTTGCCGGGCCGCCCGACAAAATGATGCCAATCGGGTTACGCGCAAGTACTTCTTTGGCCGTAATGCGATGGGGCACGATTTCTGAATACACCTGCGCCTCGCGCACTCGACGGGCGATCAATTGGGCATATTGAGCTCCGAAATCAACCACCAAAACCGTGGGTTGTGTTGCAGATTCGGAAGCCATAGAGACACATGACCTTAGTTGAGGACTGGCAATTGAGCCTCAGAAGTGTGACGATACACAGGTGAGTTCAGACACCACCCAGCCATTTGATCTAACAAGTGCAACCACCATTCCCGACTTGTTGAGCGGAATGGATTACAGCGCGTGCGTTGGCCTGTATCCGAAGCCAGGTTGTGGAACGAAGCCAGTGCTCAGTGGCGATCGTGGTGGCGCCATGCAAATTGCTGTTTTTGGAATATTGATTGCCGGAATGGCGTTTATTGCCTTTCGTATTGCGCGCAGCGTTCGCGCAAGAGACAGAGCACTCGACCCAACCGAGTAGTTTTTTCACGTGTTGAAAAACCGTGGGGTGCTTGGTGTTGTCCTTGGACTCATCAGCGCATCGCTATATGGAGTCACCCCAATATTCGTGTATCACGCAACTGAACATGGTGCGGATTCTTTTGGGTTAATGACATCTCGTTATGTGATTGCCGTCATTGTGCTGCTGGCTGTTCGCACGGTGAAGCTAGGCATTGGCAAATGGCCAGAACGCCGACTGAGTATTAGATTATTTTTACTTGGCGCAGTTGGTTTGTACGCGAACAGCATTTGCATGTTCACCGCTTTTGACTATTTGCCAAGCGGACTGGCAATGGTGCTGTTCTATTTCTACCCAATCTTGGTTGTGATATTTGGATGGGTGTTCTACCGACACGTTCCACCAAAAATTATTTGGCCGTGCCTTGCCATCACGTTGATCGGTGTTGCGTTTAGTGCCAGTGAACTATCGGGCGGACAAGCAAAGGGAGTCGCCATCATCGTGTTTGGCGCATTTGCTTACGCCATGTATTCCGTGCTTGCCGCAGCATCAATGCCAAAAACCGATTTACTCTCTGGGCTCATCCTCATCTTTGGTGGTGCCGGATTCACATTCATCGTTGTGTGGTTACTTGACCCACCTGGTCTGCCCACAACGATGCCATTTACAGCCGACGTGTGGCTGCCCGCCCTCGAGATCGGAATTGTTGGAACCATTGGCGCCATGGGCATTTTCTTTGCGGGAATGAACTTGATCGGTGCGAGCAAAAGCGCAGTGGTTCAAACGTGGGAAGTATTTGTTGCCCTGTGTAGCGGCGCATTCTTCCTGAATCAGGACTTCAGCCCTCGCCAGTTATTTGGCGCCGTGCTTATTTTGAGCGGTGTAATCGTGCTGCTTCGCGTAGAGGCCAAGCAAAATAACGCCGATATCCTGTTACCCACATAGCAATGTGAGTACTTCTTGCAGGGTTGGGTGAAATCCCCTACCGGCGGTGAAAGCCCGCGACCCCCACGAGCAATCGTGGGGCTGATCTGGTGAAATTCCAGAGCCGACGGTCAGAGTCCGGATGGGAGCAGGAAGGCGAAGGTTGCGCTTGCGTTTGCACGAACCGCTTCTTGCGGTGCGCTCGCTCATGCCGGTGTTGCTTTTGTCGTCTTCGCTCTGCCCTGCGCGTCGTTCAAACTGCGCGACAACTAAAGGGCAACACACGTGAACACACTCGACGAACAGCACATGCGCTTGGCAGTCACCACTGCCACTGATGCACGTCTGCGTTCGCGGCCAAACCCATGGGTTGGTGCTGTTGTTGTTTCGTCAAGCGGCGAAGTGTTTACCGGCGCAACACTCGAGCCCGGCAACGCGCACGCTGAAGTTGTAGCGCTGAGTGCTGCGGGAAAGAACGCCCTTGGCGCAACGCTGTATTCAACTCTTGAACCGTGCAGCCACACTGGGCGCACTGGTCCATGCACCACAGCAATTATTGAAGCGGGGATTAGCCGCGTTGTTGTTGGCACTCTTGATCCCGACACGAAAGTTTCTGGAAGTGGAGTGCAGCAACTGCGCAACGCTGGACTCACTGTTGATGTTGGAGTTCTTGAGCACAACGTGCGCACTCAGCTAGCGCCCTACCTGCACCACCGACTGACTGGCAGACCATTCGTTGTTCTCAAAATGGCAAGCACGATTGATGGACGAATTGCCGCAGCTGATGGATCAAGCAGATGGATTACTGGTGAAACTGCGCGCAAGCGAGTGCACCAGTTGCGTGCAGAAAGTGACGCGATTGTTGTGGGTGCCGGAACAGTTCGCGCTGACAACCCGTCATTAACGGTGCGCGATGTACACGGACCATCACCACGTCGCATTGTGCTTGGCAAAATTGATCCGCAAGCAAATGTGCACCCATGCACGCAATGGACAGGAACACTTCCCGACTTGCTTGACACACTGGGCAAAGAAGGTGTCGTGCAATTGCTTGTTGAAGGTGGTGCAAGAGTTGCAGCGTCGTTTCATCGTGAACGCCTCATTAACCAATACGTCATGCACATTGCACCTGTCATTGCTGGTGGCGACAACGCGGCAGGAATATTTGCTGGCCCAGCAGCAGCGACCATGGCCGACATGTGGCGTGGACGCGTGGTGTCAACAACCAATCTTGACGGCGATATTGAAATCATTCTCGAACCGAATCTCAACTAAAGGACCCCCAAATGAGTAACAAACAAGTTGAAATGTCACCAATTGAAGATGTCGTTGCGGCAATTGCGCGGGGCGAAATGATCGTCATGGTGGACGACGAAGACCGTGAAAACGAAGGCGATCTCATCATGGCCGCGCAATTTGCAACACCAGAAAAGATTGCATTCATTGTGCGCCACACTTCTGGTGTTGTTGTTGCGCCGTTGTCCGGTGAGCGCTGCGACGACTTGCGACTCCCGCTCATGGTGGACAACAACACGGAAAGCCATCGCACCGCGTTCACTATTTCTGTCGACCTGCTTGAAGGAACCAGCACGGGAATTTCGGCAGCAGACCGCGCCGCAACATTGCGCGGACTTGCTGATCCAAATGTTTCTCACTCGGCATTTGCCCGCCCAGGACACATCTTCCCGTTGCGTGCCCGAGAAGGCGGCGTGCTGAAGCGTGCCGGACACACCGAAGCTGCAGTAGACCTTGCTCGCCTTGCTGGTTTGCAGCCTGCTGGAATCATTTGCGAAATTCAAAATGATGACGGCACCATGTCGCGTTTGCCAGACCTTCGCAAGTTCTGTGCCGAGCACAACCTGTTGCTCTCCTCTATTGCCGACTTAGTTGAATACCGTCGTCATCATGAGCGTCTTGTGGAGCGCGTGGGATCTGCAACAGTGCCAACCGAATGGGGCGGCTTCACCTGTGTTGCATACAAGAGCACCATCGACGGCATTGAGCACCTTGCATTCGTGAAGGGCGATGTGAGTGACGGTGCACCTGTTCTTACTCGCGTTCATAGCGAGTGTTTAACTGGCGACGTGTTTGGTAGCAAGCGTTGCGACTGTGGCCCACAACTTGCTGCAGCCATGCAACAAATTGATGCTGAGGGAAGAGGCGTTGTTGTCTACTTGCGCGGCCACGAAGGACGCGGCATTGGAATTGGTCACAAGATTCGCGCTTACTCGTTACAAGACGAAGGCTTCGATACCGTTGATGCCAACACCGAACTTGGGCTTCCTGTTGACAGTCGCGAATACGGAATTGGCGCACAAATTCTTGCCGACCTTGGTGCTCGCGAACTTCGCCTCATGACCAACAACCCAGCCAAGTACGGAGGCATTGCCGGATACGGCTTGAGCATTGTGGAACGCGTTCCGCTCAGTATTGATCCAACACCAGAAAACGAAGCATATTTGCGCACTAAACGTGAGCGCATGGGCCACGTTTTTGACTCATCAGACATTTCAGGAAAATAAGGAGAACAACATGACCACATTTGAAGGATCACAAGACGGCAAGGGACTACGCGTCGGAATTGTGTGCTCGCGATTCAATGAATTCATTGTCAGTGCGCTGCTTGATGGAGCAAAGCGTGGCCTCGCGAATCATGGAGTGGCCGAATCCGACATCGACATCGCATGGGTTCCTGGTGCGTACGAAATTCCTGTAACAACAAAGGCAATGGCGGTCACTGGCCGTTACGACACGCTCGTCACACTTGGCGCAGTTATTCGCGGCGAGACCGCACACTTTGAATATGTTGCTGGCCCTGTCGCCGATTCCATCGCACAGATTCAGTTAGAAACCGGAATGCCAATTGGATTCGCTGTGCTTACGGTTGAAAATGTTGAGCAGGCTGTGGAGCGCTCTGGCCCTGGTGCAGGAAACAAAGGCGAAGAAGCCGCTGTTGGGGCAATTGAAATGGCCAACGTGTTGAAAGCAATACGCGGAAAATAGTTAAAAAATCAGATAGAGAGCACTGTTTTAAGAGGCAATATCTGTTTCTAAGAACGGCTTGTCTCCAAGGATTGTTGCGCGATGCATCACCCGACGATGCGGCATGTAGTCGGCAGTTGCATAATGTTGCGTGAGTCGATTATCCCAAAATGCAAGGTCATACTGCTTCCACTTCCATCTCACCGTGAACTCAGGTTTAGACACATGAGATGTCAAATAGCTGAGCACCATTTCACTCTCGCGAGTTGAAAGCTCCATAATTCGCGTAGTAAAGGAATAGTTGACAAAGATTCCGCGTTGCTTACTTACAGGGTGGGTTCGAACAACTGGATGGACCACCGGTGGGTTTTTAACTCGTGCGCTCTCGACCATTTTGCGAGTCTCTGGCGAATTTCCATAGCGCTCAATCGTGAATGACGCAGCAATGTCGTGTTCTGCGGTCAAGGTGAGGATGAAATCTTTAAACGAATCAGAAAGAGCCTCGTAGGCAGCGATGCCACTTGCCCAGAGTGTGTCGCCCCCGAACGGTGGTAACACTCGCGCTGAGAGCAACGCCCCAAGCGGAGGTTGTTCAATGAACGTCACGTCTGTATGCCACTCATCACTATCTGGTGGATTCCTATCATTCGTATCGAGCACAATTATTTCCTTGGCGTCACTCGAATTGGGGTAGATGGGATGCACGTGCAATTCCCCAAATCGCTGTGCAAGATCTCGGTGCTGTACTGGAGTGAGCGGTTGATTCTCAAAAAACAAGACCTGATGCTCGACAAGATTTGCCGAAATTTCATCACGTAGGTCTTCAGATATAGGCCCACAAAGATCTACGCCTGACACAAGCGCCCCGATGGCCGGCGAAATGCGTGTTACTTGCACATGAGAAAGATTAGCGAACACGGTCGCAACGCCGTTCAGCGAATCGCCATTGCACGTGCAACACGTTCAAGCACACATTGCTTGCAGGGCAACCGCCCTGCATAGGAAAGGCATCGATCATGGGCTTCTTGCTCACTTCGCTCGTTGCGGTCACGAGCCTGCTGACCGCCCAAACCCCCGATCGCATCTCTCCACCTCCGTTTGAATCTCCAATTGAGGCCGTGAGTTACGTGATGTTTGACATTGATTTCACCACCTTTAGGCGCGAGAGATTTTCACTGAGGCGCGCCTACCCACATCTTGATTGGACAACCGATGGTTGCTCTGCACCTGTCGTTGGCAACGAAGGCAGATCATTCAATTTCACACAAGCGTGCATCCGACATGATTTTGGATACCGCAATGTCAAGAGGCTTGACCAGTTCAACGAAGTGGTGCGCACGAAACTAGATGAACAATTTCGTCGCGATTTGGAGTCTTCATGTGCAACTCAAGTGCGAACTCGGAAAATTCGCTGCCTCATCTGGGCGGAAGCGTTTTACGTTGCGGTTCGCGCAACGGGTGGTTAGTGCCTTACGCCCACTCGTTCAAGACCGCAATATTGATGAGTTGGTGCAACATCTTTCCCGTTGCACCCCACACCGTTTCATCATCTAGGTGGAAGAAGTGAATCTGATGCTGATTCGGTGGCGTTCCCCAGTGCTCTTCAACGTAGGTGTCATCACGCACCAAGTCGGCGAGTGCAACAGAAAACACGCGGTCAACTTCAGCATTCACTGCACTCATTGAAGGCGGTGTTTCCAAATACGCAAGCACAGGAACAATGTGGCTATTGCTCACATATGTTGACAATGCACTCATCTCGCCAATCACTTGTACATGCGACGGGTCAAGATTGATCTCTTCATAGGCTTCGCGAATCGCAGCCTGAACGAATGTCTCTCCTTCGTCTACTCGCCCACCAGGAAATGACACCTCGCCTTTGTGGTTGGTGAGGGCTTTTGACCTACGTGTGAGCACAACTTCTGGTCCACTTGGTCCATCAAAAATGGGCACCAATACCGCAGATGCACGCGACCCTTCAGGTGGTGGCGACTGTTCGAGAGTGTTGGTGAAGCGTTGCAAACGCCCAAGTAAGTCTGGCGTACTGCGAAGCGATGAGTGGTCTAACCGAGCAAACGGATTAGAGGGACGCACCCACACTGCTGCCGGCCGCGGAATACTTTGATCGCCGCCAGCGCGAACCATGTTGCGAATTTACGCTTGAGGAGCCCAGCCACTCGCAAGTAGCTGGCGAATTACTTCATCAAGACCAGCGGTCTTCAAGTTAGCAAGCGTCTTGCCTGGTTGTTCTTCGCCACGCTCCCAGGTTTCCCATGCCGTACGAATTTTCTCAAGATCGGGTGCTGGTGTTGTGAAGCCCATGCGAACAGCCTAACGACGAGGTTCAGTTTGCGCACCACGCTTCGCAAAGTTGGTGCCAAGAACAATGACACCAAGCACAACACCAACTCCAAGAAGTGCAAGTCGTCCGTTGGTTTCAATGTCAGCCACAAATGACAACACCAGACAAGCGATGATGATGAGCCAATCGATCACACGATGCACTCCACGGCTGATCCATTTGAACGCACTGAGAAAACCGTCGGTTATCGCAGCGTTGACCAACATGATGAGCCCCATTGCGGCAGGAATGGTTGGCTCTTTCAACTGCGCCGACATCATGACGAGCCCGCCAGCGATGAAATACTCCACAAACTGGTGCATCCAGAACCCGCGACCATTACTTGCCATAGCTACACACACTAGAAGAGAAATGAAAATGCCTCGGGCTTTCGCCCGAGGCATTTTCGACTACTTGATGTTCGTTTGGGAAAACGATTTACATCATTCCCATTCCGCCACCTGGCATACCGCCGCCTGCTGCTCCGCCATTCTTGTCTGGCTTGTCAGCTACGAGGCATTCAGTGGTGATGACCAGTGCGGCAATTGATGCTGCGTTTTGCAACGCTGCACGAGTCACCTTGGCTGGGTCGATGATTCCGGCCTTCACCATGTCGACGTATTCGCCAGTTGCAGCATTGAGACCAATGTTGCCCTTCTCTGACTCCACACGCTGGATGGCAACTGCGCCTTCCAAACCTGCGTTGTCGGCGATGTGACGACCAGGAGCCGTCAACGAGTCGTACACGCTGCGTGCACCAGTTGCTTC
>JBIKHN010000171.1:0-2675 GCA_044362135.1 Ilumatobacteraceae bacterium
TCTGAATTCGTGGATGTGAAAATCCGAGGCGAGCGTCGCTCAGACGAGCGCTCCCTTGGCTGTTTCTACCAACTTCGTAAATGCAGCTGGATCATGAACTGCGAGGTCGGCCATGATCTTGCGATCGACGGTGACGCCTGCCTTGTTCAAGCCATCAATAAGACGGCTGTAGCTGAAATCGTTCTGACGGCAACCAGCATTGATGCGCTGAATCCACAAGCTGCGGAACTCGCCTTTCTTTGCGCGACGGTCACGGAACGCATACTGACCGGAGTGCAATACCTGTTCGTTTGCCGAGCGGAATGTGCGTGAACGGTCACCGTAGTAACCCTTCGCCTTTTCCAAAATTGCCTTGTGCTTCTTCCTTGCATGTACTGCGCGCTTTACACGTGCCATGTCAACATCCTTTCGTTAGTAACTACAAAAATTGAATTGCAAATGATTTCGATTTAACGCAGACCAAGGCAACGCTTGATGCGCTTGACGTCTCCCGAGTGAACGTCAACACTGCCGTCCAAACGACGTGTGCGGGTTGATGGCTTGTGCTCAAACAAGTGCTGACGCATGGACTGCTGACGGCGAAGTTTGCCGGTACCAGTCAATTTGAAACGCTTCGCAGCGGTTTTTGATGTCTTCATCTTTGGCATGTTGTCTCCTGTTGCTTTCTGTACTTCTCTACTTAAATTTCGGTCGGTGTTTGCTCTGGCGCTACCGGCTCTGGTGTCGCTTCTGCAGTTGGTGCTGCTTGGGCTTTCGGAGCAGGTTTTGCTTCTTGCTTCTTTGGCGCCTTCTTTTCTGGAGAGAGAACCATGGTCATGTTGCGACCTTCAAGCCTCGCGTGTGTGTCCACCTTGGCGACTGATCCCAATTGCTCGATTACTGCGTGCAAAATCTTGGTACCTAGTTCAGGGTGGGCAACTTCGCGGCCGCGGAACTGCAAAGTGACTTTGACCTTGTGTCCCTCACGCAAGAACTCCTGCATGTGACGAACCTTGGTGTCGAAGTCGGCTTTACCGATCTTTGGTTTGAACTTGACCTCTTTCATTGTGATCTGCACGGTCTTCTTGCGGGACTCTTTCAACTTCTGCGACTCTTCGTAGCGGAATTTGCCGTAGTCCATAATGCGACATACGGGTGGGTCTGCTTGCGAAGCGACTTCGACGAGATCGAGTTCTGCAACACGCGCTCTTTCGAGTGCGTCGGCAATGCTCACAATTCCAACCTGTGAGCCATCTGCATCGACAAGTCGAACTTCGCGTGCGCGAATTCGCTCGTTGAAACGTGGCTCATTTGTTGGCGGTGCTATGGCTTTACTCTCTTATGCAAGTGGCGTTGCCTCCTATTTGTGGAGGTGAACATGTGGAGAAGACGGCGGGCACGGCAGAGCCGAAGCGCCCACAACGCATAGCGTCGCAATTTGCGCACTCGACCCAAACGCACTCGACAGCTACTCGGCAACATTCACCGAATTACTGAAATCTGTGGTCAGGTGGAGGAAACTCGTTCCCCACTTGGGCTATTAGCGTAGCGGGGATGGCTGACAACCCAACTGACTACTTTCCTGACGATTTTGACGACAAGTTACAGGACGCTGAAACCGCTCTTGCCGAGGCTCGCGCCCGTTTGGCCCAGACGCCCGCAAATGTTGTGGTGGTTAACCACGTTATGGGTTTGTATGAACTCGCTGCGATCCACCTCTCGGCGCATCCTCCACGCTTAGTGGAATCGGCCCTGGCCATTGATGCCGTGGCTTGCGTAGTGGAAGGTTTGGGCGAGCGACTTGGCGAGGAATTCGTCACCCTCACTGAGGCACTTGCCAATATTCGCTTGGCGTTCGTGCAAATAAAAGGAAACGTTCAGCCCGATTAGCTCGGAAGTTTTTCAATTTCAGAGGCTTCGACGAGCCCGAATCGATGGGCAACCACAAATGACACCGATGCTCCGATGTTGATGTCTCGCGTGCCGTCAACAATTTCGGCGCAGTGGAAGAGATACTCCTGGCCATTTGACCAAATCATTCCCAGACCACGATCAAAATCGAATTGCTCAACATGGCCAAGCAGTCGTCCATCAAGTGAACTCGCTGACGATTGATTCATACGCGCAGGTTACCTGTCGCTAAACGTGCTTGTATTCGACAGTCGAGCACCTCGCGCCCATTCAGCTGCCAACACCTTTGGCTTACCTTCTGGCTGAACGGTCAGGAGTTGCACAGAACCCTCAGGCGCTCCAACCAAAACGTTGCCATCGTGCACTGCAATGGTGCCTAGAGGAAGACTGACGGGTGCTGTGGTTGCTTTGTGGATCTTGAATCGCTTTCCGTCAAAGAATGTATAAGCATTGCCCACACGAATCTGTCGCAAGATTTGCGCACTACTGCTCGACCAATTTATGGCGAGATCCTGCGCTGAGATTTTTCGTGCAACAACCACCTCGCCCGTTTGTGCAATTTGCTCACTCACACCGTGACTACAGATATTGATGAGCAAGGGAAGTGCAAGTTGACCGAGGCGATTACGCAGCGTCTCAACAGAATCTTCTTCATCAATAGTGCATGGCGCCGACGCGAGTACATCGCCAGCATCGAGTTGTTCTGCCACTTGAATGATGCACACCGCAGTTGTGGCATCGCCCGAAAGGATTGCACGCTCAACTGGCGCAGCTCCCCGCCATCT
>JBIKHN010000172.1:0-2667 GCA_044362135.1 Ilumatobacteraceae bacterium
CACGGTGATGAAGAGTGGACCGTTGAATCCAGGCCCGAAACCTTGAGCCAACATGTCGTACGCGCGGCGCACTGTTGTGGACTCAGGCGCGTTTCCGTTGTCACCAAAACCTAAGCGCAGTGAAATAAGCGGTGATGCGAGGATGAGCAACACTGCTGAGGCACTGAGTGCTGCAGTCCATGGGCGACGCTGAATAAAGCGACTCCAGCGATACCAGAACGTGAGTTCCTTGGCTTTTTGTGCGCGGTGCGGGAGATGGCGGCGCATTGGTTTGATGAAAAAACTCACAGCAGTAGTGATGACAGCTGCGCCAACACCGATGAGCAGGAATACCAACGTCTCCGTGATCACCGCAATGAGTGCGCCAACGATGAACAATCCAAGTGAGGCAATTGCCGACCAGGTAGTGACGCCAATTTTGTGTTTAACCATGGCGAGCAGCGATGGAAGAAGTGTCACTGATGCAAGCATCATGACGAGAACGCCAATTACTGCACCAACTGCAAGTCCGCGTGCAAACGCAAGGCCCATGACGAACAAACCGAGTAGCGAAATGATGACGGTGATTCCCGCAAAAATCACTGCGCGACCCGATGTATCAACTGCATCGACAACTGCTTCTTCGACGGAGAGACCCTCTGCCAGTCCTTCTCGATATCGCGTGACAATAAACAGTGCATAGTCAATTCCAACGCCAAGTCCGATCATGGCGACAAGCGACGTGGTGAAGTCGGGCATTGGCACGACATGGCTGAGGATGATTGCAAGCGACGAGCCAACTCCAAGTCCGAGGAGTGCGGTGCCGATAGGCAAGCCCATTGCAAGCACCGAACCGAAAGCAAGAACCAAGATGATCATCGCTGCAAGCAAGCCGTAAGCCTCAGACGCTGGCAATTCGAATGCAGCAAAGATGTTGCCGCCGTACTCAATGGTCAGACCCTCAATGGAAACCTCACGACCAATCTCTTGGATGTCTTCGGAAAGTGTGAGCAGTTCGGTCTGTGAGCGCAGCGAAACATCGAGCGACGCAAAACCTGTTGTACCTGCTTGATTGATCTGGCCTTGAGATGTTTCGCTGAATGGAGAAGTAACGGTTACGCCTTCCAGCGCATCAACCTTGTCAAAAAATGGCGCAAGTGCAGCAGTGACGTCATCAGAGTTCACGCCATTTGGCGATGAGAACACGATCTCACCAGAGAAGCCTGCTTTGTTCGGGCTATTTGACTCAAGCAGTTTCTGAACGTCATTTGCTTCGCTTTGTGGCAACTCAAACTGAGTGCTGAAGTTGCTTCCCATTTTCCCTGAAAGCAAGCCAACGATGACAAGGACTGGTATCCAGATTCCGAACACCATGATTCGGCGGTGACGAACGCTAAAACGAGCAATTGCAGCAAGCATGAGGGGGGTCTTTCTGTGCAAGGCCAACAGGGGGTCGGCTCAAGGAACAAATAGATAGTAATTGGCGCAAAATGTGTGAAGTCGGATCGAGGGCGTGAATTCAGTTACGCCACGAAACGCCAGGCGGCCATTCGCCGATTCCGCCGTCCTCCATGAGCATTCCGGTGAGTTCGCGGTTGGTGTGACGCGAACGCCACACCAACATGTCTTGCACTATGGAGAGAACGAGAGACGGATCGGTGATTAAGGTGCGCCATGTTGGGTCTGCAGCAAGATCAAATGCCAGCCACGTACCATCGCCGAATTGCACGTATGCCTTGTCGTTGTATCGGCGCACAGCAAGGTGTTGTTTTTCTAGTCGTTGATCCCACGGCCAGTCGCGTTCACCCATGCGAATGAAATAGTGACGCCAGTCGTATTCGTACGATGCGGCATCTCGCCACTGCGGAGGTGGTTCACCTCGGAGAAACGGTGTGAGCGGTAAGCCATCGCATTGTTTTGGTACAGGCTGACCAAGTGCTTCCGCAATGGTGGGAACAATGTCGACATTCTCGGTGAATTCGGTGACTTCGGTTCCGTGTTGTGAAGCGTGTAGAGGGTCGCGAACAATTCCAAGAATGTGATAGCTCTGATCAAAGAAACCAAGTTTCTCTTTCAGACCATGATCGCCCAATTGTTCGCCGTGATCCGCTGTCACGATGATGACAGTGTTTTCCCACATGCCAAGTTCAACAAGCGTGTCCCACACGCGGCCTAACTGCTCGTCAACATCGCCGATCATGCCGTAGTACTGCGCGATCATGTGTCGAACTTCTTCTTCATTGGTCGGCGCTGCGGCACCAGGAATTTGCATTGCGAAATCGTGGAATGGGTGGCGCTCATCTGATGGGGTAATGGGCATTGGCATATCTGCTGGGTTGTACGCGGTAGACCATTTTCCTGCAGCAGAATATGGAGGATGCGGACGAAGGTAACTGGCGTGTGCAAACCATGGCCCATCTTGTTCGCGCAACCATGCAAGAAAGTGATCGGTAAGAAATGCGGACATTCCGAATTCTGCTGGACGTGATGGTTCGCTCAGTAGTGCCTGCTGTGCATTCATAGGCACATCGAAACCGTTCGCGCGAAGGTGTTCAATCCATAATGTGTGTGGCTCGGGAATGAACAGCTTGCAATCAAAACCGGGAAGTACTTCTTCGTAGGTTTTCAGTCGTGAATCGTTTGGGTCTTCAACATCGCGCGGGTCAATTGCTTGGTCGGTATAACCAA
>JBIKHN010000173.1:0-2653 GCA_044362135.1 Ilumatobacteraceae bacterium
AGTGCTGGAGTCGGAAGCCGCGCACGGAACGGTGACCCGCCACTATCGCGATCACCAAGCCGGCAAGAAAACATCGACTAACCCAATTGCATCGATCTATGCATGGACACGTGGTCTTGAGCATCGCGGAAAGCTTGACGGCACGCCTGAATTGATTGACTTTGCACGCAAGGTTGAACAGGTGTGCGTAGAAGCCGTTGAAGGTGGAGAAATGACAAAAGACTTGTCGTTGCTTGTTGGTGGCGAAAACGCACCATGGCAAACCACTGAGCAATATCTTGAAACGTTGGATCGTCGATTGCAAGAAAAGATGGCGAAATAACTCCATGCGGGCAGTAGTCCTCAGCGGTCACGGTGGTCCAGAGGTATTGACATTTTCTGATATTCCAACGCCGCACGTCGGACCCGAAGAAGTGTTGGTGCACGTTCGAGCCACAAGTTTGAACCGCGCCGATCTGTTGCAACGCATGGGTTTTTATCCCGATCCATTTCCTGGCGAGCATGAAGTTCCAGGAATGGAATTCTCTGGTCGCGTTCAAGCAATTGGCGAGCGTGTTCGTGCGTGGAAAGTTGGCGACGAAGTAATGGGAATCGTCAGCGGCGGCGCTTATGCAGAGCAGCTCGTTGTGCATGAACGACAGGCCATGCGAATTCCTCGTGGAGTTTCACTTGCCGACGCTGCAGCCATTCCCGAGGTGTTCATTACGGCGTGGGATGCATTGGTGGTGCAGGGCGGTCTCACAAGCGGTCGCTGGGCGTTGGTGCATGCTGGGGCTTCGGGAGTTGGAACAGCAGCCGTACAAATCTGTAAGGCCATTGGCGCGCACGTCATTGCCACATGTTCTTCAGGCAAGGTTGATGCGGTGAAGGCACTTGGTACCGATGTAGTGGTTGATTACACCTCTGCAGATTTTGTTGATGCAGTGAAAACTGCAACTGGTGGTCGTGGAGTTGATGTAGTGCTGTGCGTCATTGGCGGCGACTACCTTGATCGAAACGTCGCTTCGCTTGCGCAAAAAGGCCACATTGTTCAGGTTGGAGTCATGGGCGGCGGAAACATGAGTTTCAACTTGGCGGGGCTCATGCCCAAGCGCGCAAAACTGTCAGGAACCGTGCTGCGGGCACGCCCTCTTGAGGAAAAGATCGCAATCAGTCAGCGGTTTTCTGCCGAAATCATTCCGCTGTTTGAATCAGGGAAGATCCGACCAGTAATTGATTGCAGGTATCCGTTTTCGGACATTGCGCGTGCACACGAGCACATGACAGCAAATGCAAATACTGGCAAAATCGTGATTGATATTGGCGCCTAAGGCGCTCAGTAATTAGCGCTTTTGCAGTTCGGTGTACGAACGCGCGTCTTGACCGGTGTACCACTGGCGAGGACGGCTGATCTTTTGCTCTTTATCGTCAAGTAGTTCAACCATGTGGGCAAGCCAGCCAACAGTGCGTGGAATTGCAAACAGCACCGTGAACATTTCCTCAGGGAATCCAAGAGCCTGATAAATCAAGCCAGAGTAGAAGTCAACGTTCGGGTACAGCTTGCGTGAGATGAAGTACTCATCTTTCAACGCCGTTTCTTCAAGCTTGAGCGCAATGTCGAGCAGCGGGTTCATGCCCGTTACCTCAAACACTTCGTATGCAGTCTTTTTGATGATGACAGCACGCGGGTCGAAGTTTTTGTACACGCGGTGTCCGAAGCCCATGAGCTTCTCTTCACCATTTTTCACACGTTCAATGAACGCAGGAACTTTGTCAACGCTGCCAATTTCGGCGAGCATATGGATAACTGCTTCGTTGGCTCCACCGTGAAGTGGTCCGAAGAGAGCAGCAGCAGCTGCAGCAGTTGCGGAATAAGGATCGGAGTTTGCACTCGCCACGACACGCATGGTTGTGGTGCCACAGTTCTGCTCGTGGTCGGCGTGCAAAATGAACAGTACGTCCATTGCGCGTGCAAGCGTTGGGTTCACTTCGTAGTCATCACCAATGCGATACATCATGTTCAAGAAATTGTGCGCATACGACAATGAGTTGTTCGGAAGAACGAATGGCAGACCAGAAGAGAATCGGTATGTCATTGCCGCGATGGTTGGCACTTTGGCAATGAGGCGAAGAATCTGCTTGTCCAGCGTTTCGGAATTGAAAATATCGCGAGCATCGTCGTAGAACGTTCCCAATGCCGCAACGGCGGAAATGAACATGCCCATCGGGTGTGCGTCATAGTGAAAACCGTCAACGAAACGCTTGCGCATGTTTTCGTGAATCATGGTGTGGTGCGTGATGTCGTAATTCCATTGCGCAAGTTCTTGGGTGTTTGGAAGTTCGCCGTTGAGCAACAAATAGGCGACTTCGGTAAACGTTGACTTCGCGGCTAGTTCTTCAATTGGGTATCCGCGATAACGCAGGACACCCTGTTCGCCGTCAAGGTAGGTGATTGCAGATTTGCACGCTGCAGTAGACAAAAACGCAGGGTCGTACATGCGCAAATCTGGGTCCAATTCGCGCAGTGCAGACGACGCGAATACTCCGTCAGTAACCGGAACAGTAACTTTCTTGCCTGTTCGGTCATCAATGATGGTGATTGTTTCAGCCATCGTGATTCCCTTCTTATCGTGTTAGGGAGCTTCCTCTCCCTTCCGACAAGTGTAGAGGGGCT
>JBIKHN010000174.1:0-2650 GCA_044362135.1 Ilumatobacteraceae bacterium
TGGTAGCCATGGCTACTGCAAGCGCAACTCCTAAACCGCTGTACATCACCGGCAAACCCGATGCCGACAAATTGCTGCATAACAATGGTCTTGCGCTCATGATTGGCATGTTGCTCGACCAGCAAGTACCTATGGAGTGGGCATTCACCGGTGCATACACCATTAAACAACGCATTGGTCATTGCGACGCGAAGAAGATTGCCGCAATGGATGCAGACGAGTTCGTCACCATGTGCTGTACGAAGCCAGCCATTCACCGCTTCCCTGCAAGCATGGCAAAACGTATTTACGACATGAGCGCCATCATCGCTGCGGAATACAAAGGCAAGGCCGAGAATATTTGGAAAGACGTCGAAGATGCTGAAGAGTTACGCGCACGGCTTCGAAAACTTCCTGGGTATGGCGAAGAGAAGACCGAAATATTTATTGCGTTACTTGGCAAGCGTTTCGGCATTCGACCAAAGGGCTGGAAAGTCAAAGCTGGCGAGTTCAGCGACAACCAGCCTCGTTCTGTAGCCGATATTTATTCGGCTGCAACACTGCTGAAAGTGCGTGCCTACAAACAAATGCAGCGCGCAAACGACCTCGATAAGAAAGACCGCCCAAAGCGTTAACTGTTTAGTCGTTAGGGTTATTGTATGGCTGTTCTTGTTACCGGTGGTGCCGGATACATCGGTTCGCACACCGTGCGCCTGTTGGCCCAACAGCAACGCGACGTCGTGGTGCTGGATTCTCTTGAATTGGGAACCAAAAGCCGAATCGGTTCAGTCCCATTCTTTGAGGGCAGCATCTCGGACGAAAAGCTGATTGAGAAAATCTGTAAGAAGCACAACATTGACGAAGTCATTCACTTTGCTGCATTCAAGGCTGTTGGTGAATCCATGGAGCAACCACTTCGTTACTACAACAACAACGTCGCTGGAACCATCAACCTCGTGCGCGCATTACTTGCCAACGGAGTTGAACGATTGGTGTTTTCATCGTCGGCAGCGGTGTATGGAAACCCGAGCACAGTTCCCGTTACCGAAGACTTGCCAATGCAGCCAGAAAGTGTGTACGCCGAGACCAAAGCGGTAATCGAGCGTTTCTTGTCGAGTTGCGAAGCCATTGGCATGCGCACCGTGAGCCTTCGCTATTTCAATGCTGCAGGTGCGAGTTCAGACTCAAGCATCGGGGAAGACTGGTCAATGTCGCAGAACTTGGTGCCACTGGTGATGAAAGCCATTCTTGGATTCAGCGGTCCACTCAATGTTTTCGGCAGCGACTACCCAACTCCAGATGGAACATGCATTCGCGATTACATCCATGTTGAGGACCTCGCCGATGCGCACATCAAGGCGCTCGATTATTTAGCAACTGGTGGCAAAAGCCTCGCGTGCAATGTTGGCACCGGCAAAGGAACTTCAGTGCTTGAAGTTCTCGACATCGCAGAACAAGTCAGTGGACGCAAAGTTCCTCATGTCATCACTCAGCGCCGACCTGGCGATCCAACAGCAGTGTTTGCCGACCCAACATTGGTTCGAGCACTGCTGGGTTGGAAAGCAACGCATGATTTGCGCGACATCATTTCAAGCGCGTGGAACTGGCACAGCAAAGCTGAGAACAACTAACTACATCGCTGCGAGTGTGCGCTGGCGATCAAGCCAGCCAAGCAACACAGCCATTGCGCGAGGATCATGACGCAATCGGTGTCCTGCCCCAGGAATAATTTGCAATTCGGCTGCTCCATGCGCTTGAGCCAACACGCGCGAATCTGCAGTTGGCACAATGTCGTCATCTTGCCCATGCATTAAAAACAAGGGACGCGGAGCAAACCGACGTGCCGCATCGGTTGGACGAAAGCGACGAAGCTCACGACCCCACTCTTCAACCGATGGCGGGAAACTCGGCCGACGAATTGATCCAATTTCACGCGAGTGCTCAAGAAAGCGACGCGGCTGTTCAGCCCAGTCATCAAAGTCGGCGCGCGCGCCAAGCAATGCGCATCCGTTCACACGCGGGTCATCGGCCGCAACACATAAAGCAAGCGACCCGCCCGTGTTATTTCCCACAAGCCAAATTCCACTCGGCGATGTTTCAGCAACAACGTGAGTAATGGCTGCGCGCAAGTCGTCAATCCAACCTTGCATCGAAAAATCGCCTTCGCTAGTTGCGCAACCGCGAAACGTAAAGGTCATTGCAGTCCAACCCATTTCGTTGGCAACGCGGTCACACAGTTCGGGAAATGTTCCCGCTGAATGTCGTGCGTCAATTCCTCCGCTTGGAAAGCCGTGGCACAACACCATGGCAGGCAATGCACCGGTCTTGCCAGATGGTTGCACTAAATATCGCGCAAGGTTTAGCCCGCCCGAAAGGAACGAACCATTCATTGGAGAAGCGCTTTCAGTTGCGCTCACGACTTATGCGCGTGGCTTAAGCTGGCGACGCGAGACGCCAGGTGTTGCCAAGGTGTAGCCGCGATTTCGCGCCTCGGCAAGAGTGTCCGGACCAAAGCACAGCCCAACTCCACTTTCGGAGATCTCATTGACGACATCCTCATCGGTCCATTCGTCAAGGTCGTAGACCAATTGGGTGCGCTTATCGCCAAGAAATCGTGTGTGTTCAAACCGACTAGGACGTTTCATACCAATTAAATCTAGTCTGAGACCAT
>JBIKHN010000070.1:0-7653 GCA_044362135.1 Ilumatobacteraceae bacterium
GAATTCGTGGTTGAGATCCATGGTTACTTGCCTCGACTTTCGTGAATGATTTTTGCTACGCGTTCGATGTCTTCAACATGATCAACATCGATTCCCGAGCCAATACAGGGTACTTCAGTAACTAGTTTGGGTTGACTGCGGAGCAATGAACGCGCACCTTCATCTCCGGTTTTTGGAACGAGTGCAAAAAATTCAGCATGCAATTTCACGGGGTTTGCGCGCACGCCTTGATACGTAGCTACGGCAAGTGGGGAAGTGGAGTTGGCAACTGCAGTCCACGCCGACGGAGGAATACATGGCTGATCGCCAAGACCGATGACCACCGATTGCAACCCACGATCATTGGCCCACTGCAATGCACATTGCACAGAACCGGCCATGCCCGTTGCCCAAGCCTCGTTGTGTAGGTAGGTGACTTCTGCAGAGCCTTCGTGACGAGGTAATTCAACTGACCCCCATACGACAGCGACCGGACCGATGTTGGCCGCTAGGGCGCTGTGGAGGGCCCATTCAAAGACTGTTTTCCCGGCAACCGCAGTGAGCAGTTTGTGGTGCGAACCACCGAACCGTGAACCCCCGCCAGCAGCCAACAGGATCACGCCGACTGACGGGTTTTTGCTGATTGGGGTGGCCACAACCCCATATTTACAGGCTTTGATGGGTACAGCCCTCTCGAAACCCTGTATGACCCAAATATTACAGTTCCATGACATAGACTGTTACACAGTTGACATACATGCAATAAGGCGAGTCCCCTCGCAAGCACTGCCCCCAAAATCCGAACCAACCGCCCCCCGGTTGGTTCGCCTACCAAGGAGCCACAATGTCACGCACCACCAAACTCATAGCTGGTCTGCTCGTATCCCTCAGCCTGTGGGGGGTCAGTTCACCTGGCGTCCAGGCAATTCCGATGGGCCCTGTCCAGGAAGCAATTATTCGCAAAGGCGCTGTTCAGGCACAGCAGGCTGTGGACGCCTATGCCAACAAGCGCGACCGTGACGCGTACGACCTGTTCCTCGACCTTTCAGACAAACTCGCAGTAGACGTTGGCAACTTCTTGGGCGTTGACGTGAAGGAGTTGCGACGCGCATGGCGAGCCGCCGACGTTGCGCACCAACGCGCGCTCATGGCAGGGCTTACGCAAATTGGAGTTCCGTACAAAGAGAATGCAACCGCAGAATACGGTGCATTTGATTGTTCGGGCTTTGTGCAGTTTGCGTGGTCGAGTGCAGGCTTTGTGTTGCCGCGCGGATCAAATTTTCAGTACGCGAATTCGCGACGCGTGACATTTAAGAATGCACAGGCAGGCGACATTATGTGGCGACCTGGACATGTGTCGATGTATCTCGGTGTTGACGCTGCAATTTTGCAAGCAGGCCGAACAGGTCGCAGTGTTGAATTGCACATCATGGATTCACGAATCCTTAGTTGGACTCGTTTCGCAGATCCAACTGCGTAACCGTTACTTGTGAATTGGCCCGTCGCCATCGCGGAGTGACGGTGCACCACGACCCGTGCGTCGTGCAATGATTTCTCCGCAAATAGAAATTGCTGTTTCTTCGGGCGTGCGTGCGCCGATGTCGAGTCCAATTGGCGACATGAGTCGCAGCAACTGTTCGTCGGTGACACCGGCTTCCACCAAACGCTCTACACGTTTGGCGTGCGTTTTTCGGCTGCCCATTACGCCGATGTAGCCAACGTTGGTGGCCAGTGCGCCAACAACTGCAGGAACATCGAACTTGGGGTCATGCGTCAAGATGCACACGGCGTCGCGTTGCGTAAGTTGTGCGCCGCGTTCAGCAAATAACGGAGTAGGCCATGTAACCAAGACTTCGTCGGCCATCGGGAAGCGACGCTTGGTTGCAAACACTTCGCGCGCGTCGCACACCAACACGTGGTATCCCAACACTTTGGCAACGCGGGCAAGAGCGGAAGTGAAATCAACTGCGCCAAAAATGACCATGGTGGGTGGTGGAGAAAACGCTTCAATGAACACGCGAACGGTTGGCGTGTTTACTAAATCTTCTGGAGTGGTTTGACCTTGTGGTCCGTAATGGCGAACGCTGGTTCTGCCAGCTTCCAGTTCGCCTTGCGTATCGCGTGCAACCACGCGGTCAAGTTCGGCATTGCCAAGCGTTCCTTGCGCGGAGTTCTCTGGGGTGACAAGCAACATTGCGCCAATGTTTGGGCCATCAATGACCGTTGCAAGAGCAACCGGCTTGTTTGCGCGAGTGCGCTCTGCAAACAGTTGATACAGCGACATGGTCAATTACCAGGTGAGCGGCTGAATGAACAGGTGAATAATTCCGCCGCAGGTAAGCCCAACTGCAAACGCTTCGTCATCTGAATAACCGAACTTCACCAGTTTGGGTTGCTTGTCGCCATTTAAAATTGCAAGTGCCTCGGCAACGACTGCGCCTTCAACGCAACCACCGCTGACCGAACCGATGACTTCGCCGTCTTCGTTGACAGCCATTGCAGCACCAGGGTCGCGAGGGCCGGAACCTTCAATGTCGACCACGCGCGCAAGAGCAATCTGTTTGCCCGCCGCCTTCCAGCGGTCAATGTCGTTCAGCAGTTCGCGCATCGTTCCAGTCAATCGGCAGAAATGACGCGAGTGAGGCGTTCCATGGCTTCGAGTGAGTGACCTTCAACAAATTCGTCGATGAATGGCAGTGCGGCTGCCATGCCTTTGGCCAGCGGCGCGTATCCAGGTGTGACTTTGAGTGGGTTTACCCAGATGAGTCGGTGCGACACACGTTGCAAGCGTTTCATCTGTTCGCCCAACAATTCAGGGTTGCCTCTGTCCCAACCATCAGACAGCACAATCACAATTGCGCCTCGTGCCATTCCACGCACGCCCCAGGTGTCGTTGAACTTGCGCAGGCTTTCTCCAAGCCGTGTACCGCCGCTCCAATCGGGAACTTGCTCTGCTGCGCGTTTGATTGCTTTATCTGGGTCGCGGCTGCGCAGTTCTTTTGTGAGTCGTGTGAGGCGCGTGCTGAACGCGAAGGCTTCCACTCGTTGTCTGCCGGCAACTGCTGCGTGCATGAATCGAAGCAGCGCTCGTGCGTATGGTTCCATGCTTCCTGAAATATCGAGCAACACAACAATGCGCCGCAGGCGATCGCTTGGTTGTTTCCAATGCAATTGCATGGGCTCACCGCCATGACTAATGGATGCGCGAACTGTGCGGCGCAAATCGTGACGTGAGCCGTTTCGTTTTGCTGTTGTTAAACGAAGCGAGCGACGAGGTGGGCCCGCAAACCGCAGTGCTTGCATGAGGCGTTGTGCTTCTGCGAGTTCGGTGTCGTCGTATTGGGCGAAATCCTTTTTGCGCAGTGCTTCGGAAGCAGAAAAGCGCAAATGAATTGCTGGGTTTGAGTCGTAGTCACCCACTTGCGGATCAGTTTCAGTCTCATCATCAATGAGGAGTGAAACTTTTTGTGGTGGCAATTCTTCGGTTGCTTCATCGCTTGAGCGATGTTCCCAAAACACGGCAAATGCGCGATCAAACAATTGATGGTCTTCTGGTCTGCGAACCAAGGTGCTGCGGCCGGCCCAAAACACGTCGCTGCGCGATTCAATCGACACCACATCGAGAGCATTAACGAATGTGAGCACTGAATCAAGAGGTACTTGCAAACCTACGCCACGCAACACTCGCGCAAATGACACGGCCATTTCTTCTGGCGAAGAGGCAATTGCGGTGGTCATGAATTATCCGTGCAGCAGACCGCGATCGAACGCTTGAGCGACGATTTGGGCAATGCCTTGCTCGCGCACGCGGTCGTGATCTTCGCGGTATTTCAACACTGTTCCAAGCGTTGCTGAAACAACAGATTCGTTGAGTTCGCGAGCACCTAGTTGGGCAAGTGCGGTTGCCCAGTCAATGGTTTCGGCAACTCCTGGTGGCTTGTACAAATTAAGTGAACGCATGTGCTCGACTGCTGCTGCAACTTGCTTGGCAAGCGACTCGGCAATTTGCGGAACACGCAGACGCACGATTGCAACTTCGCGATCAAAACTTGGGTGATCTACCCAGTGGTACAAGCAGCGGCGCTTCAATGCATCGTGGACGTCGCGCGTGCGGTTTGACGTGAGGATCACAATTGGAGGAGTAGCGGCCTTGAACGTTCCCAATTCGGGAACCGTTACTTGGAAGTCGGAAAGGATTTCCAGCAAATATGCCTCGAACTCATCGTCTGCACGATCAATTTCATCAATCAACAACACGGCTGGCGTGTCACGCTGGTCGATGGCGCGAAGGAGCGCTCGCTTAATGAGAAAGCGCTCGTTGTACAACTCGCTTTCCAATTCGTTTGCCTTCTTGGTGGTTGCTTCTCCACTTGCTTCAGCGGCACGTAGGTGCAACAGCTGGCGCGAGTAGTCCCAGTCGTAGACGGCTTGAGCAGCATCAATTCCTTCGTAGCACTGCAAGCGAATAAGTTCGCCACCAGTCATGGCGGCAATCACTTTGGCAAGTTCGGTTTTGCCAACACCAGCTTCACCTTCAAGCAGCAACGGTCGCTTCAACGTGAGTGCCAAATACACGGCAGTGGCCAGGCCCTCTTCGGCCAAGTAGTTCTGATCGGCGAGTGCCGCTCGAACCTGCTCTACCGAGGTGAATCCTGCTTGCGCCATGCGTTCAGGTTAGGGGTATTGGCTTTATGAATCGAAGCCAAGACCTAGACGGTCCAGGCTGCGGAGCCAGAGGTTGCGCTTTCCCGACTTGTCTTCACGGTTCAGTGCCCAACGAGTGGCCTGAATGCCAATGAATCGGAACGGTTCTGGAGGGAAAGGCAAGGGTTTGCTGCGCACGAACTTCGTTTGCGTTGCAGGAGTTTTGCGACCATCAATCATGTCGAGCATGACCTCGGCGCCAAATCGAGAACTGGCAACACCCAAACCGGTGTATCCAATTGCATAGGCAACGCGATCGCGCATGGCTTGTCCCCAAAACACGCTGTAGCGACTGCATGTGTCGATAGCGCCGCCCCAAACATGTGAAAAGCGAACGCCTTCTAGTTGGGGGAACGTTTCAAAGAAGTGTTGTGAAAGCTTTGCCCACGTTTCGGGGCGCGATTCAAGTTCGGAGTTCACTTTTCCACCGAAGAAATACACCGCGTCGTACCCGCCCCACAGAATTCTGTTGTCGGCAGTCAGGCGGTAGTAATGAAACTGATTTGAAATGTCGGAGAGACCTTGACGATTCTTCCAGCCGATGCTTTCCAACTGTTGCGGAGTGAGCGGCTCTGTGGTTAAGCAGTAGTCGTATACGGGCGCAATGTAGTTGTGCATGCGGCGAAGCAATGGTTTAAACGCATTGGTTGCTAGCGCCACTCGCTTTGCATTTACTTTTGACAGCGGGGTTTCCACAACAATTCCACCCGGCGAGTAGTCAAGGCCAACTGCTTTTGTGTCTTCATAAATGCGCACGCCAAGTTGTTCGGCAGCGCGCTTCAAACCCCATGCAAGTCGCGCAGGGTCAACCAGTGCTGCTGTGTCTTTGCACCACATGCCGCCAGTAAAAATTGGTGATGCAACTTCTTTGCGCACAGCAGCTTCATCGAGCCACTCCACTTTGTGGCCAATCTGGCGCAACTGGTCGTAGTCGTCTTTCAACTCGTCTAGGTACGTTGCTGAATGTCGCGTGCTTGCAATTTCAATTACGCCATTACGTTCAAAGTCGCAGTCAATGTTGTAGCGCTTGATTGCCGCTTCAATTTCGTTGAGGTTCTCCAGTCCTAAGTCTTCAAGCAAGCCAACCTCGTCGGGGAAGCGTTGCTGTGCGTTGGCAATGCCATGCGTGAGGCTGGAGTCCATAAACCCGCCGTTGCGACCGCTTGCTGCAGATCCGATTTCGTGTGCCTCAATCAGCACGACGTCACGATCTGGGTCGCGCTCTTTGGCCAAGATTGCTGTCCACAGGCCCGTGTAGCCACCACCCACAATGCACAGGTCGCACGTTTCAGCGTGCACCAGCATCGGGTTCGACTCAGGCTCATCCGCATCGTCAAACCAATACGGAAAGGAGTCGGCGTCCGCAATCGCGTCTAAAAAACGCTCGTCTTGTTGATACCCACCCATGGGTTTCTCACCACCTAACTAGGTCAAGGGTAGCAGTGCGGCAAGTATCGTTTCCCGCATGGAACTTGGTATTTCACAACGTACGGCGGCAGTTGCGGCGGCCTCGGCCGGGCTGGGGTTTGCCAGTGCTCAGGCCCTTGCGAACGAGGGGGTACGCGTAGTCATTTGCAGTCGCGATGCAGACCGCGTTGCCGATGCAGCAAAAAAGATTGGTCATGGATGTGTGGGAATTGTTGGAGATGTTTCCACGACAGACGGCGCGCTTGCGTTCATTCGTGAAGCGAAATCAATTCTTGGCGACATCGACATCGTTGTTGCCAACGGTGGTGGACCGCCTGCAGGAAACTTTGCATCAACTGATCTTGATCTGTATCCAGCAGCAATTGAACGCAGCATGTTGGCAACAGTGGCCATGTGCAAAGAAGTTATCCCTCGCATGCAAGAGCGTGGATGGGGCCGCATCGTGGCTATTACCAGCACCGCAGTTCGTCAGCCGTTTGCGAATCTCATTTTGTCCAGCACCGCACGCGCGGGACTTACTGCGTTTTTGAAAACAGTTGCCACTGAAGTTGCATCAAATGGCATCACTGTAAACACGGTGCAGCCCGGCACTCATGCCACCGATCGCATTAAGCAGTTGTATGGGTCGATGGAAGGCGCGGCAGAAGGAATACCTGCAGGCGTTGTTGGCGACCCGAAAGATTTCGGAAGCGTTGTTGCGTTTCTGTGCAGTGAGCAAGCCAAATTTGTCACCGGCACTCACTTGCAAGTTGATGGTGGCTCGTACCCGGGGTTGATCTAATGCTTCAACATGTTGTTGCGCTGACGTGGAACGAATCTGTTCCAGAAAACTATGCAGAAGTGGTGAACAAGGCTCTACTCGACATGGCAAAAACCATTCCTTCGGTGCGCAGTTATCGCTGTGGTGCCGATCTGGGAGTCAGCTCGCATGCGAATGCTGATTACCTCATTGTTGCCGAGTTCGACGACGTAGCGGGGTGGCAAGAATATGACCAGAACGCACTACACAATGAAGTGCGAGTGAAGTACTTTGCGCCGTACGTTGCGTCGCGTGCTGCCGCGCAAATTACTTTCTAGCTTTATACACGTGTTTGTCTTCCCATCGGGTTGACAACACACAGGCAATCCACACGTATGCAAAACCGATGATGATGTCGGCAACGTAGTGTTCGCCGAAATACACCAAGCAGAAAGACATTGCTGCGGGAAGAACGAGTGCAATTGGCTTCATCCAGAAGCGCATCTTGCTCCAGAAGAACACCACCACGAGTAACGCGCATGCGGCGTGAAGTGATGGCATTGCTGCAACAGGGTTTGCAATTGCCGAACCACGTTCGAACAACTTTGAAACCGTATGCAGACCCATATCGCTCCAACCACGCGCGGTAATGCGCTTAATTGGCCCAATGAGACCCTCTTTGGCAATCATCCATGGAGGGGCAACGGGAAGCACCACATACGTTGCAACGGCCAGGAAGAACAAGATGCTGAGTCGGCGCACGTAGCGCACCCATTGTTCGCGGCTGACCCACCACAGCAACA
>JBIKHN010000175.1:0-2641 GCA_044362135.1 Ilumatobacteraceae bacterium
GCGCCGAAGGCTAAGTACAAATAGAACGGGCGGTCTGGTCGAACCGATACCAAGTCACGAATCCAAGTTGTTGATTGATCAATCAAATCTTCGGTGAGGTGATAGCCCTCCTCCGGTGTACGTGGCGGAAGAATGTGCTGGTTGTCTTGCGTAAGTTCTGGATAGAACTGATCGGTTTCGCCATTCAAGAATCCGTAGAAGCGATCAAATCCTTTTTGTAGCGGCCAGTTGTGATGCGGTCCTGCTGCGGTGCACTCTTCCATTGGCGCCAAGTGCCACTTGCCTGCACAAAAAGTTGCGTAACCCTGTGCGCGCAACACTTCGGCAATGGTTCCTGCACGTGGAGAAATTCCACCGCGCATGTTTGGAAACCCCGTATTCCAGTTCGACACTCCACGCATGCCAACGGAGTGATGATTACGCCCTGTCAACAATGATGCACGCGATGGTGAGCACAACGCCGTGGTGTGAAAACCCGTGTATCTCAGCCCAGTTGCAGCAAGTGAATCGATGTTTGGAGTTGGAATTTCGCTTCCGAAACAACTGGGGTGCGCAAAGCCCATGTCGTCAAACACAATGGTGATCACGTTTGGTCCACCAAGTGCCTTCGGCAACTCAGGCCACGAAGGAGTTGACTCCTGATAGGTGTTAGCGATCTTGCCTGTGAAGCCCGGCTCGTACTGACTCATGAGATTTGCCCCCTTGCACAGACTCTATGTTTTGTCATAGAGTCTGTCAAAACACATCAAGGGGGAAACGATGTCTGCAGAAGAAACACCAAATCTCAAGCACAAATACGGCCGAATTGACTTGGATTACGCCGCGAAGCTCGCAACTACGCCACCAGAACAAGACGGACCGATCTTCATGGTCAACCTGATGAAGTATCACGAAGTTGCGCAGTACAGCAGCACCGATGCACCACAAGTGAGTGGTCGCGAAGCTGACGACAAGTACAACCCTGCATCAATCTTGAACAAGATTGGCGCAGACATTGTGTTCGTTGCCGACGTAACAAAGAATCACATCGGTGATGAAGACTGGGATCGCATTGCCATCGTTCGCTATGCAACACGCAAATCATTCATTGATATGCAGCAGCGAAAAGACTTCGCCGAAAAGCACGAACATAAAGCAGCCGGCATGAAGCGCACCACCATCGTGTGTTGCAGGCCAGTGGATGAAGCCCTCGATACTCGGACTCGACCACAAGATTTTGGCTTGCGCAACATTGTCATGGTGGTTCGCCAAGCATCAGACCGCGAACAAGTCCTCAGTTCATTACCGAACGCAGTTGGCATGCGCGCCGAAGGCACCATCATTGGTGACGGTCGCAACTACGACACTGTGCAATTTGTTCACGTTGCAACCGAACAGGAAGCAGATGCGCTCGTTGCCTCGATCAATGGACTTTCTTCTGGTGAGAGTTATGCAATGACGCTTTCTGCCTCAATTGACGGAATCACTTCATAGCCCCATGACCACTGTTCCGGCGTCCGCAGTTGACGGTCGAAGTCTGCGTCGCGAACGCAACAGACAAGACATTGTTGATGCGCTACTCGGCCTCATTGAAAATGGAGAGACTGAAATCAGTGCAGCGCTCATTGCCAGTAAAGCAGGGCTTTCAGAGCGATCTATCTTTCGATACTTCGATGACGTAAATGACCTGTATCGCTCGGTGTGTGACTTGGCATTTTCGAAGGAAATTGAATACGCACTCATCGATGATGCGGGTGTCGGTTCACTTGATACGAAGATAGAAAACTTCGTCAATCAGCGTGTTCGTATTTACACGATGAACGAAAAGATTGCTCCGGCAGCACGGTCGTTTGCATTTAAGAATCCGATTATCAAGAACCAACTTGTTTTCGGGCGAAAATTACTTCGTGCCCAAATTATTAAACACTTCGCCGAGGAACTTGCAATGCTCAATAAATCTCAACAGCAAGTTGCAGTGGCCATCATCGATTCACTGACCACATTTGAGTACTACGACATGATGCGCTCAGACCAAAAAATGTCAGTTCAGACCACTAAGTCAGTACTTGCCGAGTCAATTCGAAAGGCACTCCAATGAAAGTACTACGCACACCCGACGACCGGTTCGCTAATCTCGCCGATTATCCCTTCGCTCCAAATTATGTGGAGATCAACGATCTTGATGGCGGAAAGCTTCGTGTTCATTACATAGATGAGGGCCCGCGCGATGGCGACATTGTGTTGCTCATGCACGGTGAACCATCGTGGTCGTACCTATACCGCAAAATGATTCCCATTCTGGTTGCAGCAGGTCACCGCGTGATTGCCCCAGACCTTATCGGTTTTGGAAAATCAGACAAACCAACTGAAATGACTGACTATTCGTATTCACGCCACGTGCAATGGATGGCAGAGTTGCTCTTTGATCACTTGTCTATACGCAAGACCACATTCTTTGGCCAAGACTGGGGCGGGCTTGTTGGACTGCGCCTCGTCGCAGCAGAACCCGAGCGCTTCTCGCGCATTGTGGTCAGTAACACCGGTCTTCCAACTGGCGAACAGCCACCAACCGATGCATTTATTGCTTGGCGTGACTTCTCTCAGAATTCAAAAGTGTTCCCAATTGGCACAATTGTCAATGGCGGCAGCGCAACAGACTTAA
>JBIKHN010000176.1:0-2636 GCA_044362135.1 Ilumatobacteraceae bacterium
TGTGAAGGATGCTCTTGCAGCAACAGGCGGCGGAACCGATTACCTCGGAACCCTCGAAAACGGTGGTGTTGGTGTGTCAATCACGTCAACCATCACTCCTGAGCTTCAGGCAGAACTTGATGCAGTATCTGCTGGCATCATTGACGGTTCAATCGTCACCAAGTAATTCTTCGCTCTTCGGAGCGATTCAGTAGTAGGAGCGGGGGTCGCGAAAGCGGCCCCCGTTTCCATTTCTCAGATCAACAAATCTGCATTGAAGTCGCAGTGGTGAATTTGATTAGTCTGTGATCCATGGGAAGTCTTCATTCATGAAGCTTGAATTGCGTGGTATTACCAAGCGTTTCCCTGGGGTTGTTGCAAACGACAATGTCAATCTCGCTCTGAATACAGGCGAAGTGCTTTCGCTCATTGGAGAAAACGGCGCTGGAAAATCCACGCTGATGAGCGTGCTGTATGGAATGTATAAACCCGATGAAGGTCAAATCGTTATCGATGGAACTGAATTGGTGTTTACTTCACCAGCTGATGCCATTGCCGCTGGAATCGGAATGGTTCACCAGCACTTCATGCTGGTTCCTGTATTCACGGTGGCAGAAAATGTGGTGCTCGGCGTAGAGCCAACTGGTGCACTTGGGAAGCTGAACATTGATGAGGCGCGCAGAATGGTGCGCGAGATTTCCGACAAGTACAACCTCGATCTCGATCCCGATGCAGTCATTGAAGACTTGCCAGTAGGAGTTCAGCAACGCGTTGAAATCGTAAAGGTATTGCTGCGTGACGCAAAGGTTGTGGTGTTCGACGAACCCACAGCAGTACTTACGCCAAGTGAAATTATCGAGTTTTTTGAAATTGTGAAGACATTGGTTTCAGCAGGACGCGGCGTGGTGTTCATTACGCATAAGTTGAAAGAAGCGCTCAATATCGCTGAGCGCATTTCGGTGTTGCGTCGCGGCAAAGTGGTGGGTGAAGTCGATCCGAAGACTGCCACCGAGTCGCAAATTGCAGAAATGATGGTTGGTCGTCCGGTGCAATTGACCGTAGATAAAAATGCGGCAACGGTCGGAGATGTCGTTCTAAAGGTGACTGACCTCACGGTTCTTGATGCCGATGGCAGAACCCATGTCGAAAACGTTTCCTTTGAAGTTCATGCCGGAGAAATCGTGGGTATCGCAGGCGTGCAGGGGAATGGGCAAACCGAGTTGGTTGAGGCTCTCACCGGGCTTCGTAAGGCCACTAGTGGTGTTATCGCTCTTGATGGCAAAGACCTCACGTATTCCAATCCTCGCGAACGCCACCATATGGGCATGGCCCACATACCTGAAGACCGTCAGCGTCAGGGGCTAGTTGGCGGGCTCAGCGTTGCTGAGAATCTCGTTTTGACGCGATACCACGATGATCAGTTTTCCCACGGTGTGATTGTTGATTGGGATGCCGCCAATGCAATTGCCGAAACGTTGATTACTGAATACGACATTCGTACTCCGAGTAAAGAAACAGGCGTAGGCACATTGTCGGGTGGAAATCAGCAGAAGGTCATTGTTGCTCGCGAACTCAGCCGCGATTTGCGACTCACCATCGCTGCTCAACCAACGCGCGGAGTCGATGTTGGAAGTATCGAATACATTCACTCGCGAATTGTGAAAGAGCGTGACGCGGGAACTGCAGTGCTCATCGTCAGCACTGAACTGGAAGAGGTAATGGCGCTTTCCGATCGACTGCTTGTCATGTACCGCGGCAAAGTGGTCGCTGAACTTGACCCAAAGATGGTGACTCCTATGGAAGTCGGTCTGTATATGGCTGGGTCACGTCCGGATAGTGCGGTGAAGGCATGAAGAACTTGTTTAACAAGATTGGCGAGCGACTTAATCGTGTGAGTTCTATGAAGCTTACTCTGCTTGCGGTGTTGTCGGCGCTCATCGTTGGTGCTTTCATCATCATTATTTCCGATGTTGACAACTTGAGAGATGGCGACATTCTTGGCGCAGTCTCCACGGTTGGCAGTGCGTACTGGGCATTGGTGGTGGGTTCGTTCGGTTCGTTGCGCGCAATTTCAAACACCATTAACAGTTCAACACCGCTAATTCTGTGTGGTGTTTCGGTGGCAATTGCGTTTAAGGCCGGCTTGTTCAATATTGGTGCAACTGGTCAGATGCTTGCAGGTGGAATGACAGCGCTGTGGGTTGGGTTTGCAATGGATGGCCCTGGATTTGTCCAAGTTCCGCTCGCCATCATTGCGGGCGCTGTTGGTGGAGCAATCTTTGGTGCAATTCCAGGAATCCTGAAAGCACGCACGGGCGCTCATGAAGTAATCACCACCATCATGCTCAACAACATGGCGGCGTTTTTCATTCTGTGGTTGCTCAAGACTGATCTCTTTCAGCGCGAAGATCGCACTGATCCAATTTCAAAACTGGTCAGCGCCGAGGGTCGATTGCCCCGACTATTTGGGTTTATGGATGGTCGCGCAGATTTGATTGCTCACATCGGATTCATCGTTGCGCTTGGCGCTGTTCTCGCGTATTGGTGGTTCCTGAAGAAGACCACAACTGGTTTTGAATTCCGTGCGTATGGTTTGAATGCAGATGCAGCCACATATGCAGGTATGCACGTAAAGCGTCTCACGGTGTTGTCCATGA
>JBIKHN010000071.1:0-7607 GCA_044362135.1 Ilumatobacteraceae bacterium
CACCCGAGTTTTTCATGTTTTGAAATAGCTGAACACGTGTGACATCCGAGTTTTCAAAGTCGCATCTTGCGATGTACAGGTGAAACGCTGAGATGCAGTCTGAATTGATATGTGGAATTGCCACCTGAGTTGAAGCAAATGCATTGTCGTATCGAGTGGCAATTGCATTTCGTTGATCAATGAAGGCATCGATTCGTTGCAGTTGGCTCAGTCCTAATGCGGCTGCAATGTCGGTTAATCGGTAGTTAAGTCCAAGTTCTTGTTGCTCGTAGTACCAGGGACCATCGTTGGCAAACTCAAATTCGGTTTCATTGCGGGTGATTCCATGACTTCGCAACATGCGCATTCTGTGCGCCAGACCTTCGTCTTGAGTGGTGGCCATACCACCCTCTCCAGACGTAATGATTTTTACTGGGTGAAAACTGAAGATCGTGATGTCACTATGAGCGCAGTTTCCAATGCTGCGAGAGTCATACGAGCCACCGATTGCATGGGACGCATCTTCAATGACTTTGATGCCATATTGCTTCGCAAGCTGGCCAATAGATTTCATGTCACAAGATTGTCCGCCCATATGAACCGGGATAATGACTTTCGGCAACTTGTTTGATTTGCTCGCCTCTTCAAGTTTGGTTGCGAGTGCAGTTGAACTCATATTGAATGTTTCGCTATCAATATCGACAAAGTCAATTTCTGCACCGCAATACAAAGCGCAGTTAGCACTTGCAACAAATGAGATGGGTGAAGTCCACACCAAGTCTCCATCCGTCACTCCCAATGCGAGACATGCAACATGAAGCATGGATGTTGCACTGTTTCCGGCAATTGCATATTTGGCACCAACAAGATTGGCTACCGCATCTTCAAATGCCGGAACGACTGGCCCTTGAGTCAGGTGGTCGGACTGAAGAACCTCTGTGACTGCGTCAATGTCTTGTTTGGTGATGGACTGACGTGCATAGGGAATGACCATGTCGCTAGAAAGAACCAATCTTCGCCCTATTTTGAACTATCCATTGCTGTAGTTCTTCAACGGACATCCATTCAGTGTTGTTGTCTGATGAATAGTCAAAACCCTCACCTACAGGCACACCTTCCCCAATGCGCCCAGCGTCGGCACTCCAGTTATGGATGGCTGGAAGGATCTTGTAATAGTCGCCGTATGAATAGGTATGAGGTGCGTCGTCTGGGCTGATCATCTGTTCGTGCAGTTTTTCTCCTGGCCGGATTCCCACCAGATCATGTTTGGCGTTAGGTACAACTGCACGTGCAACGTCGGTGATTTTCATTGAAGGAATCTTCTTGACGTAGATTTCGCCGCCACTCATGTCATCAAAGGCTTTCCAAACCAGTTCGACACCCTGTTCAAGGGTGATCATGAAACGGGTCATGCGCTCGTCGGTAATTGGCACAGATGGGCTATCAGCAATTGAAAGCAGAAACGGAATGATTGATCCACGTGAACCCATCACGTTGCCGTAGCGCACCACAGCGAAACGCGTGTCATCTTTACCTGCGTACGAGTTTCCAGCGACAAACAATTTGTCAGAGGTGAGTTTTGTTGCGCCATACAAATTGATTGGGCTACTGGCCTTATCGGTTGACAGAGCAACGACACGTTTTACGCCTTGGTCAATACACGCATCAATGAGGTTCATTGCGCCAATCACATTGGTCTTCACGCACTCGAATGGGTTGTACTCGGCAGTAGGAACGATCTTCGTAGCGGCAGCATGAACTACGTAATCGATTCCTTTCAGTGCTCGCGACAGTCTGTCTTTGTCGCGCACATCTCCGACAAAGAAGCGAACCCGTTCATCATTCACGTAGTCCTTGGCCATTTCCCAATGCTTCATTTCATCGCGCGAGAAAATAACCAGTCGACGTGGGTTGTATTTCTGCAGAGTCATTGGAACAAACGTGTGGCCGAACGAACCCGTGCCACCGGTGATCAGAATGGAAGAACCGCTAAGCACGTTGTGTCACCTCGTTCTTCGTTGGGATGCCCTCGCTCCGAAGCATCTGGATAAATGCAGTATTCCCTGGCTGATACGCCATCAATACCTCATTGTACGGGCTAATGGCAGAAGCCCATTGCGCATCAGACATGGATTGAACCGACCCAATTACTCGCTCAAACTCAGACTCATTCGCCGCATTTGTCCAAAACGGTCCCGACGTACCAAGTTCAAGAGGGAAGCCAAAATCGGTGTCGTGTACCACTTGAGATAAAACATGATCAATGGCATCAATCCGTCCAGAAAGGAAAGCAACTCTTTTGCCCCGTGCGAGAAATTCGTAACCGACAGTGCTATCCGTCGTGACGATGAGTGATGCAGAGTTGCAGAATTCATATGTTGAAACATCAGATGTTCGAGGAATGAAGTTAATAGGTGTTGGTTTTGTGGCTGAAACAAAGTATTCACGTTCAAATGGGCTTGACTCGGTTCGCTTCCCAAGTACAGCAAAAGATTGGTGTGTGCGCATAGCTAGTTCGGCTAAAAAGCGAACTATGTTTTGCTCAATTGCATAAAACTCAGATGCGGTAATTGAGTTACTGCCAAAGAAAAACTCAACTTCAGAATTAGGGATTTCGAATGGTGCATGTTGCGATACATAAACAATGTCAAAGTGCTCTGTCAAAGTGATTTGATTGCCAATCATGTTGTTCTTTAGCGATCCCGTGACAATTGGACGAGTCTGTATGTACTGCGCATAAAGATCTCCGGATTTCTTTCCCAAAACACAAATCGCATGTGCGGAGAGTGTGTTTTGGATTGATTCGTATTTCAGAAGATCAAAAAAACCAGAACCTACTTGATTTGCATAGTTGGCTCTGTAGCCATTTTGAATTGCAATAAATTTTGTATTAGGAAACATTGCAGCAAGTTTGTAGAAATCAATATTGTTGTCAAGAAAAGTAAAAACAAACTGTGGCTTGAATGTCTTGATGTAGGCAATGGTGTAATCAAAAAGAGACTTTTTCCCCTTAGCGAGCATGCGCAATACGGCAAAAAAGTTCAAATGTTCATCGTCAATGACGGATAGATGATGATCTGGAACGTACTGATTGAGAATGCTGATCCCGGATGCATCGAATAGGGCTACTTGCTTCCTCTTAAGCGAAACAGACGAAAAGTTGAACTTAGGCATTGGAATTACGTGCTGCTTGGCGAACAGCTTCCAAGTCGGCAGGCGTGTCTACGTCGATAGCTTCCTCGCTACTCACTTCAATCCATCGCACGGGACCGACGAATAGGGAATTATTAGCGAGAAAATCTTGCACAGCTACTACGTAAATACTTCCACTTTGTCGGTACGCCTTTGGTAATTCCTGTCGTGAGCGGGAGAGGTCTCCAATCGTTCCTACTGGTTGCACCGTTGCGTCTGTGGCGATCAACGTTTTGTAAGGGTGATGCTCTGCTTCAATCACCCCGAAGACGCTGCCTACACAGCCATTTTCAGTAAAGAGTCGAACGGCATCGCGGACGGTTGAAGGTTGACGAAGTGGTGAGGTGGGTTGCAACAAAACCAGGGTCGTAGGGGTTGGATGATCCTCGGAAAACTTTTGCAGAGCATGTGAAATTGCATCTTCTATTGCTGCTGAGTCGGATGCCAGTTCGGCGGGACGATTAATTGCGACTGCACCAGCCTTTGTTGCTTCATCGAGGATGGTTTGATTATCGCTAGACACGACAACAAAGTCGACTACACCTGACTGAAGTGCGGATTCAATTGCTCTCGAGACAAGGGACTGTCCGTTTACCTCCGCGAGATTTTTGTTTGGAATACCCTTCGACCCACCTCGTGCGGGAATGATGGCGATGCAGGTCATTACATCACGTCCTTCAAATCAACAAACACCTTGTCTACACGTGCTTCAAAAAGAACACCTGAATGAAGCAACTCTGTAAAACGTTCGGTCGATTTACCGTCTCCAAATTCTTGTTCTGAGTTCGTCTGTCCTTGCTGTTTTGCATGCCGAATAGCCGCGACGATTTCTTTCGCCCGAGCTGGAACTTGGGAAATTGAAGCACTGTCATGACGACCACGTTGACGGTCACCAACATCAATACTTGGGATTCCGTACAGGGGTGCTTCTCTAATTCCTGCACTTGAGTTTCCGACTATTCCGCTTGCATTTTTGAGCAACACAAGGAAGTGTTCAAAACGCAGAGACTCAAATTGCCTAAATCGCTTGCTGTGGTCAGACAGTTTGGTGTATTCGCTAATGATTTGTTCAAAACCCGTGTCGTTGTTGGGATGAATAACAATGAAGTTTTCGCCTGAATCAATTAAGCCGTTGACGAACTCCGTCGCAGCGATAGCGCTTGCGTCAAGGTCGGTAGTTACCGGGTGAAAGATTGCAATGAAGTAAGAATCAAATTCAATTTCATATCGTGATTTCGCTTCCGCGAGTGTAGGAAGCGCAGGTGAGAGCATGATGTCAAGGTCGGGTGAGCCAATGATGTGAATGGTATTGCTGTCTTCTCCCAACTGAAGCAGACGTTTCCTGGCTTCTTCATTAGCCACTAAGTGGATATGGGAAAGTTTGCTCACAGCATGTCGAATTACGCCATCAATTGTTCCAGAAAGCTCACCGCCTTCGATATGCACCACGCGTGTGTTGCTAAGAGCCCCAGAAATTGCACCAGCCAATGCCTCTGGTCGATCGCCATGGACAATGAGTAGATCAGGTTGGCTTTCTTGAATGAAAAGTGAAAGCCCTTTGATGGTATTTGCAACAACCACATCCATCGGATCGCCAACTATTTGGTTCTCAAACGGAATAATTGAAACACCTTCAGGAAGGGTTCGCTGAACTTCAAGAATGGTTGAACCAAATCGTGGCAACAGATGCATTCCGGTAACAAAAACCGAAACCTTGAACCCCTCAGCGTAGGCCGCAAGAATCAGCGGCTTGATTTTTCCATAGTCAGCTCGAGTTCCAGTAAGGAATACGACGTGCTTGCTAACTGACATCAGACCAACCCAGTTGGTGGCCCCTTGGCATTTCGCGAGTAGAGGACTTGCCCAACACCTTCTCTAAGTCGTACGCAAGAATTTCGCCGGTTCCCGGTCGCTTCACCCAAATGTTTTCTTCAGTAAGAGTTTCACCCTTTGAGATCTCTTTAATGGCAACAACAGATGCATATGCGAAGTCAATGGTGGGTTGTTCTTCGGACAGCACGGTCTTTGAGCCGCCGGCTGCCTGATGAACAATTCTGGAACCTTCGATGAGTTCCTTGAGCCCTGCAGGGTCAACCGAGATTTCAATGTCTTCACCAATCCAGCTCATGTCGCTGGTGAAATGGCGTTCAATGATTGATGCGCCTAATGCAACTGCGGAAATTGAAGGCAAATTCGACAGTGAATGATCAGAAATTCCTATAACCGTGTTTGGGAAAAGCTCTCGCAGCTGAGTGATTGAACCAAGTCGGATCTTGTCGTAAGGCGTTGGGTACATACTGGTGCAATGAAGCAGTGCATACGAAGCGTTTTCTGACTCAAGAACATCAACAGTGCGTTTCACTGATTCAATGTCGTTCATTCCTGTGCTCACAATGATTGGCCTACCGAAACGGGCAATATGACGAATCAATGGTGTGTTATTGCATTCTCCTGAACCAATTTTGAATGCAGGTACATCCAACGCGTCGAGTCGCGTAGCTGCTTCTCGTGAAAATGGAGTAGAGAGGAAAAACAGCCCACGGTCTTCAGCATGTTTTTTGCAGGCGAGTTCTTCATCGTTGGTCAGCGTGCATTGAGCAATGATGTCCCAGATTGATCGGGTGGAGTTTGCTGGGACAACATCGTTTGGGATCATCTCGTCATCGACGGAATGCGCTTGAAACTTGACGCATTCACCACCAGCGTCTGCAACGTCATCAATCATTTGGATTGCACGCTTGATATCCCCACCATGGTTGATTCCAATTTCTGGAATCACTAGAGGCGCATACTCATCGCCAATGTTTCGACCGTTAATTACAAGATTGCGACTCATGTGAACCCCTTTGGATTTATTTCAACAAACTCGTCAATGTGGTGACGAGGTAGGCGAGTACGACGGAAACTACAATGGCACTCAGCGCTCCAGCCAGAACGCTTCCACCGAGAAGACCAATAGCGCTGGTCTTGCGTTGCTTACTAGATGGTTCCTTATATAGAGGGGTGGCCTTTGTTTGGACCTGAACAACATTTGGGCGATCTTGTCTGGCAGGCTTAGTGCCACTCAGAACAACGAGGGCACCAATTGCGAGAACGCAGGCAAGCAAAGCCCTTACTGTCACACCGAATGTGGAAGCGAAAACAGGTAAATCGATGAGCGAAAACAACGACGTCACGATGCCAAATAGCGTACCGTTACCACCGCCGACCCTTGCTGCAACAACACCGGACAGATCAGAATTGCGCAAATTGTGGTGGGCATTGCCATTGTTGACCTGTGCCTGGTTGGCGCTTGTGGGCATTGTGGTTGCGGCGAGCATTCAAGTGCGCTTCTGGGAGGTAGCCCCAGGTTCGGCTGAACCCGTTGCCAAGCGACTTGAATTCACTAGAGAAGCATTGGCCCAAATCACTCGATACCCATCAGAAAATTCGGTGTTGTTTGTTACGGCATTTGGTGGACAACTCTCTGCGCTTGAGGCGCTTGTTGGCTCCGTTGACCCAGATGTAGACGTGCAGACATACGAAGAGAGATTTGGAAAAAGCACTCCAGGAACGCAGCAACAACTTGGCTTTCAGTCCATGACAACGGCAAAGCAGATTGCCGAATATGTGGCATTTACGAGGTTGGGCCTCGATGCTTCGTTTGAACTTGGAAGTGTCATTGTTGAAGAAGTGGTGTGTTTGGAAGTACAGGTCACACTCAGCGCATGCAAGCAGCTGCAACCGGGGGACACGCTTACATCTTTCGAAGGTAAGTCCATTCCAACCTTGGCTGAATTGGCTCCGTTGATGGCCGATTACGAACCGGGTGACATTGTGACTATCGGCGTCATTCCACATATGACCAATGATCCCGTGGATCGAAGAATTCAGTTAATTGAAAGTCCAGATGAGCCAGGACGAACCATTATCGGATTCATCCCAGCCGACACCCGAACGGTCGTCCTTCCATTTGAAGTCTCCATTGATACTGATCAAATTGGCGGCCCTTCGGCTGGCCTTGCATTTACCCTTGCTTTGCTTGACGAAATGACACCCGGCGACCTATTTGGTGGGGTGAAAGTTGCAGCAACGGGGACAATGAATGAGGACGAAACCATCGGAGCAATCGGTGCACTGCCACAAAAAGCAGTTGCGGTGAAAGCTGCTGGGGCGAAGGTGTTTCTGGTTCCAAAATCACAATCCGCAGAAGAGTTAGCGGCTGCGCGATCAGCGCTCGGTTCAGATATCAAGCTCGTTCTTGTTGAAAATCTTGAAGAGGTGCTCGCCGCCCTTGAGTCCTTTGGTGGCAGTGGTCTTACGAATGCCACAATCTCGCTCTAGGCGGGGCGTACTGTTGTTTGCATGGCAATTTCATTTTCGCGCCCCGACCCGTCCTCGCCGGCGGCCGTTGGCTCTGCGCAATTCAGCGTAGTTAGGCGTGGGTTTGAACAAGA
>JBIKHN010000177.1:0-2624 GCA_044362135.1 Ilumatobacteraceae bacterium
GGTTTACGAGTGTCGGTCATAATAAACCCCCCAGGTTCACTATTCGCTAATGATAATTGCTCGTTCCGGGCAATTTGCCTCGGCGCGACGCGCTTTCCCTTCAAGCTCTGCAGGGATTTCGCCATCGATCAACACTTTTGCGTTGCCCAACTCATCGCTACCAAATACTTCTGGCGCGGCAATGGCACACATTTGATGTCCGTGGCATGAACCCATATCTACAGAAACTTTCATACCCACAGACTAACGATCTCACCTTTAGGGTGTGGTGTCGGAGGTCTGCTGCAGACTTGCGATTAGCCTGATTTGGTGCCCAGTTTTGACTCCATGATCGCCTTCGCGATCGCATCTCTGGCCCTTCTCGTGATCCCCGGGCCAGCAGTGTTGTATGTGATTAATCGAAGCATCTCAGATGGTCGAAGCATTGCTCTTGCAGGCGTTGCTGGTCTTGAACTTGGCAATTTTGTTCACGTTGTTGCTGCAACTATTGGACTATCAGCTGTCATTGCGGCGTCTGCAACGGCGTTCGGAATTGTGAAATGGATCGGTGCTGGTTACCTGGTTTTCATCGGCTTACGAACGTTGATCAAGAAGCCGCCAACCATGGAAGCACAGACATCTTCATTGTCGCGAGGAAAAAGTTTCACCCAGGGAATCATCGTCAATACGTTCAACCCGAAGGTCGCCTTGTTTTTCCTTTCGTTTCTTCCCCAGTTCATTGATGAAAAGTCGGGCTCCGCGGCCCTGCAATCACTGATCCTTGGATCACTGTTTGTAGCGATCGGTCTATGCACCGACGGGATGTATGCATTCTTGGCAAGTGCACTGCGGACCACGCTGCTGCGCGGTAAATCGCTGCCCTTTGTGCAACGCTATGTCGCCGGGACAGTCTTTATCGCGCTCGGTCTCATCGCATCCACAACCCGAAGGGCATAAGCCATGTCATACATTCAACTCAAACAACGTCTTGACGCTGGTGAAGTCATCGTTCTCGATGGAGGCACAGGCACTGAACTTGAGCGCCGGGGTGTGGCAATGAGTCCAGAAGCATGGTGTGGTCCTGCGACTCTCGGTAATGCTGAGCTCCTCACTCAAATCCATCTCGACTACATCGACGCCGGCAGCGATGTGATCACAGCAAATACCTATGCAGCAAACTCCATGATGCTGACACCTGCTGGTTACGGCGACAAGATCGAGGAAATTGTGAAGACTGCTGTTGACGCCGCATTGCGCGCACGCGACTTGGCTCCCGAAGGACGCAACATCGTTGTGGGTGGTTCGCTCTCACACATGGTTCCCCTCAACCCAGGCACCGACACCGTCGACCTTGTACGAACTCCTCCACCCGCTCAAATTGCAGAATCATTTCATCAGTTGGCACAACTACTGAAAGCAGGTGGAGTTGACCACATCATGCTTGAAATGATGTATGAAGAGAATCGCACGGCAATGGCTCTGCAGGCTGCACTCGACACTGGTTTACCTGTGTGGTTTGGTGTAGCGGCAAGGCGCAACGACGCCGGCAAGATCATCAGTTTCAACCTTGCGCAGGAATCACCACTTGAAGCCGTTCTTGACCTCATTCCAGAAAAAGGTGTCGATGTCGTGAGCGTGATGCACACTCAGCCACAAGCAGTGAGTGACACCATCGCTATGGTGCGCAAGAAGTTCTCAGGGCCAATTGGTGCATACCCAGACAGCGGATATTTCGAAATGCCAAATTGGAACTTCACGGAAGTGATCCCAGCAGAAAAACTCGAGGGTTTCTATGCCGAATGGCTAGATATGGGCGTGCAACTGATCGGCGGTTGTTGTGGTCTCACCGTTGATCACATTCACGCTGCAGAACGTGTTAAGGCTGCTACGAAGTAACGACTTGTCGAAACGTCAAGTTGATGCGCGGACCAACTTTCGCCTTCGTCTTCGCAATCTGATGTACCCAGCAGTGCTGCGATAACCCCGACATCACCAGCAGCGAACCATCTTCTAGGTCAACACGTACCGTTTCACCGGACTCCTTGTGCCGCAGGTCAAACCTACGAGTAGCGCCAAGACTCACTGAGGCAATAGTTGGTTCACTGCCGTTTATTTCCTCGTTATCTGAATGCCAACTCACACTGTCATTACCATCGCGATACAAATTGACGAGTACCGAGTTGTACTCCGAACCAGAAGCGAACGTGCATTGATCTAGGACCGCTGTCAGTGCTGGAGTCATGGCATGTGGTGTTCGAGTAATTCCTGAATAGACGTAGCTCACGTTTGTATTGGTAAACCACGTAGAAAGTCCTGCTTGCGGATATTTCTTACCAAACATCACCATTTCTGGCATTTCCCACGGAGTCTCATCCATGATCTGCTGAAATAACTGCGCTGTCTGCGTAGATTCAAAAAATCTTGGAATCAGCAACGCACTTCCATCAAATGGAAGCAACTCGCGCTTGTCGCTAAACAGACTGGGGGTGCTCATACGTATTACCCATAGTTCGTTTACATTGTTGCACTATTGCTACGGTCTTCACATGACCGATTGGCGAACGCTTTCTGCGCGAGCATCGCTTGCATCACACCGATTAATCGGCTGGATCTATTGGGATCCAACAGGTATTCGGCTGTTTACC
>JBIKHN010000012.1:0-21804 GCA_044362135.1 Ilumatobacteraceae bacterium
CACGGCACCCCAGCATGGTTCAGCACCACCAGACCAACCGCTAGTGCGCGCATCCCCTCGATGTCGGTGCGGCGTGTTTTCACTAGAGAGACGCTACCAATCGGGGCTACATTGTGCGAATGGACATCATACAAACTGCAGTGTTCGGCATGGGTTGCTTCTGGGGAGCCGAGCGTTTGTTCTGGTCATTGAACGGCGTTTCAGAAACAGCCGTTGGATATGCAGGGGGCGCAACAGTAAATCCTTCGTATAAAGAAGTGTGCAGCGGAACCACCCACCATGCTGAAGTAGTACTCGTGAAGTACGACCCATCAGTCATCTCTTACTCAGACCTCTTGAATGTGTTTTGGGAAAACCATGACCCAACACAGGGCATGCGCCAAGGCAACGATTTTGGAACGCAGTACCGAAGCACCATCTACACAACCAACGATGAGCAGGCTGCAGTCGCACTGTCGTCCTGCAGCAGTTTCCAGACCGGCCTAACGACAGCCGGATACGGAACAATCACTACTGAAATCGCACCGCTCGACACCTTTTACGCTGCAGAGGAATACCACCAGAAGTACTTAGCAAAAAACCCCGACGGTTACTGCGGCATTCGCGGAACTGGGGTTACCTGCGCATCAGGTGTTTGACGCGTCGTAGATTCCTTGGATTGCTGAATTCAGCAACGCATCAAATTCTGCATCAGATTGTTTTGCCGACAAACCTTCGGTAAGTGCGCGTGAGAAACTGGCAATAACGCCCTTGTTCTTTGCGAGCGCAACGTTTGCATCGGCACGGCTATAGCCGCCCGAAAGTGCGACAACACGAACAACACGTGGGTGTGCAACAAGTTCATCGAAGAACCCAGCGGCGTTTGGAAGCGTCAGCTTCAACATCACGTTTTGATCTGCTGACAGTGCATTTAGCTCCGACAAAATTGCGGACTTCATCAATGCTTCTGCTTCTGCTTTTTGTGGACTCTTGATGTCAACTTCTGGCTCAATGATTGGCACAAGCCCAGCAGCGATGATTTGCTTTCCAACTTCGAATTGCTGACTGACTACAGCCTTGATCCCTTTTTCGTTTGCTAACTTGATGACCGAACGCATCTTGGTTCCGAACACACCATGTTGTTTCGCGCGCTCAAGTAGCGCGTTCAGGTCTGGCATTGGCTTCATAACTTGCACGCCGTCGGCTTCATCGGCCAATCCTTTATCAATCTTCAAAAATGGAACAACGCCCTTGTCTTCCCACAAGAACTCCGCGGAGCCCTTGCCATCGATCTTGCGGTCCATGGTCATCTCAAACAAAATGGCGCCGAGTACACGCTGTCCAGAAAACGCGGAGCTCTTGATGATTCGAGTGCGCATTGCGTGAATGAGGTCATACATCTGCTCGTCGCCCGAATACTCACTTTCTTCAATGCCATACAGCATCAACGCCTTCGGCGTGCTGCCACCGCTTTGATCGAGCGCTGCAATAAAACCTTTACCGCTCTTCACCTTTGCGAACTGTTCGTTATTCATTCAAGTGCTCCTTATATATGTATGTCACGAGTGTAATTCGCCAGGCGTTACCCCTAAAGGCGGCAGTTTCTCCCCACGACCGATTGGGAAATACCGATGATGCCACTGCCCCGTCAATTCGTAAATTGCGCTGCCACGCTGGCCGTCTGAAGTGGTGATCTGCATTTCGGAAAGTCCACCACCCAGCATGTTCGGGGTCTTCAATGCAATGCCGCTATAGCGCTGCGCCCACCTGCCCGATCCTTCCACGACAATCTTGCGTCCACCTTCAAGCGTGAATGTCAAGACGCCAGCGAGGCCGGCAACGTCTTCGCCAAATTGTCTGTAGGAAACGTCATTTCCTTTAGCGTCCTGCCACTGCAAATCGTGTTCGAATGCGATGACCGGTATCGGGTCTCCGCCTCCCACTGGAGCAAAGCAGCCGTCGGTATACACGCGCGCACCATTTGGATACTCCCAATGCCACACCTGAAGAAATCCTTCTTCAAGTTGTATTGGTGTCCACATCCACATTGGGCAACGGTTATGCACTCGAACACCCCACGAATGGTCACGCTGTCCCCACCAGTTATCAACTTCATATGTTGTTCCATTGTGCGTATACGTGCCGTTATATGTACCGCTTTGAAACATGTGCGTCTGATCCCACACCACTTCGTTACCGGCCTTCATGGTTCCCCGACGCAGTTGATAGGGGACGGTTCGTGCAGTGAATGTGATGTCGAGTTCGACAGGAGTTGTATCAGATTTGCGTGCAAGCAAATGGATTTTCTCCTTTGGTTCAATAATGTCAATTGAAATAGGTCCAACATTCCAGTTGTTTGGGTCTGCCGCCGTAGTTCGTGCGTGACGCGCCATCACCGGTGAACTTCCAACGCGACCAAGTTGCAACGAATCCATTTCGTTATGAGCCGGAAAATGTGCAAGCGTCAAAATGAGCACGTCACCTGGTTCGTTGCGCTTGTGCATGATGAAGAACAAGCTTTCACGCCAGCTGTCGTTGTGGTGGACAACATTGCGAAATGGTTCTGGAAGTTGATGACCAAAGCGTTCGTCTTCTGCATCAAAAAGTGCCATATGTTTCCTATCTAAAGAGTGACAATGTTTCTAAATCAATCATTTGTTGTCCGTGACGATTAGCCATCGCAGCAAACATCAAATCACCGCGTTCTGTCTGTTTCACCAACATTGAAGCAACGATGGCCATGATGTATCCAGAAGTTGCAAACAGTCGATATTGATCCCATGCTTCCGTCCAAGACATGGTGATTCCCGATTGCACCAAACCATCGTGATATCGATGAACCAGTTCGTCTTCCACTTTGCGACGTTGCTCAGGACTAAAACTTGCGCCAATGAAGTACGCAAGATCAGTTGCACCGGCAGAGATACTGGCGGTTTGCCAATCCACTACTTTCACTTGCGTTCCAGTTGTCGTATCAGTGAACAACAAGTTGTCAAGCCGGAAGTCACGATGAACAATGGTTTCATTGTTTGGAAAAGCCCGGTCGTAACCATCAATGTTTGCAACTAGTTGTGTTCCGAGCTCAAGCACCTCTGCGCTCACGAGCGACGAGAACCGTATGGCGAAACCAGAAAAAACTGATCTCAGCAAGTCACGCGTACCTTGTGAACTTTCAATCGTGTGTCGCGGCATCCAGCCGAGTGAATCCAATTGCTGCGAGTTCCACAGTGGCGTGTGCAAGCGAATCAGTTCATCAATGGCAGCACGAGCCTGCTCAACGGTTGCGCCGGATATTTGATCCCCCTGTTTGCCGTCAACAATGTCTTCAAGAACGAGCACGAAGTCGTCGTTAGGTGCATCAAACCACACGTGCAAACACTTTGGAGCACTCACTTCTACTAACGACCGCACATGAGTGTAAAAACCAGTTTCCAGTTCGTAGCAACGCGTGATTCGCGATGCAGCACGACTGCTTTCACTCTGCGAAGGCACTTTCACTACTACTGATGGCGGTAACTGGCCATGCGATCCAGAAACAAATGACACGCGATAGCTCTCGGCCATTTGACCCGTGCCAATTGGCACAACTGACTCGATTGTCAGATTGGGCGCACCGAGGTGTTGCGCAAGATACTCGGCACTTACGCCTGCATGCGACGAAAACTCACCCACGACAAAACCTTAGACCCTTTGGCGAAGCACGACCTATCAAAAACTGGGTTCAGGGACCGCTAATTATGGTTCAACTATTGCAAAGCCCGTTGCGAACGTATCAAGGTTGCCAAAAATGTTCAGTAGCGCAGAGGCATCACCTTCGATGGTTACCGTTCCTGCACTGAGCTCATCCATAAATGTGGTCACTTGAGCGATGATTTCCAGCAACAGTTCTCGCGAAATGGTGACTGTCGCTTCGGCAGCATCTTCGTGACGGCCTTGAGTGGAATACATCGTTCTGTTTGACAATCCGAGCACCCACTGGTGATCTGGAGTTCCCGCCATGTCGGTAAAGGTCCAGTTCACGCAATGTGAAAGCCCGCCAATTTTCTCAGACATCACTCTCATCGACAACACGTCAAACACCTGTTCAATCGTCATCGCGCGAATCAAACTGCGCGCTCGTACGTGAGTTGATGTTGGTGGCGGAGGCCCTTTTCGCAGTTCCTGAGCACCCATCAAATAGGCATTCCTAAAGGTCGATGACTCGGACTGATAACCCAACTGCTCCAATACATCTGCCTGCAGATTTCGCGCATCAGCATTTGACGGGTCCGCAAACACTGCATGGTTCACCACTTCGGCAACCCAGCGATAATCACCTGCTTCGAATGACTTGCGAGCCGATTCCAGCAGCGCATCCATTCCACCGGCAAGTTCGACATATCGCTTTCCCACTTCGACTGGCGGCAATTTGTTGAGGTTCGCAGGGTTTCCGTCATACCAACTGAGATATCGCTGATAAACGGCCTTGACGTTGTGCACGAGGTCGCCATAGAACCCACGAGTGTGTTCATGTGCCTGGAATTCATCTGGCAGCACGAGCATGTTGGCGATTTCCAAAGCAGTCATTCCATGGTTTGCGTGGCGCATGGTCTGATCGTGCATCCACTTGTACAAGTCACGCTGCAAAACGAGGAACTCACGAACATCGCTTGTTCCCCACGTCGGCCAGTTGTGTGAAGTGAAAAGAATGTTTGTCTCTGCTGCAAATAACTCGATGCTCTCGTTGATGTACTTCGACCAGTTGAGTGCATTACGCACCAGCGCTCCGCGAATTGGCACCAAGTTGTGCATGGTTTGTGAACAATTCTCGGCCATACACAACCAGCCGTGGTCTGGAAAAAAGAAATTCATTTCAGCCGGAGCTTCTGTCTCGGGGGTGAGTTGGAATATGACGCGCACACCATCAAGCACAAGCTCTTCGCCAGTAAATGTGATGTCCGTAGTTGGCGCAAGCAAACCGGGAGGACCCATGGGCACACCTGTGCCAAGCCCGCAGTCAACGTGGCCAGTTGGTCCAGGTGGAAGCATCGGACCGAATTGATATGTCGCGCGCCTTCCCATCGCTGGGCCGGCAATCACATTTTCTCCAACTGTTTCGTGCAAGAAACCTATTGGCGCAACAATCTGACAGCGCCCTGCATCAACATCTTCCTTTGTTGTTACACCGAGCACACCACCGAAATGGTCAGCGTGAGAATGCGTAAAGATCACCACTGTGGTTGGCAGTTTTTCAACATGCTCATCCATGAGTTCAAGTGCCGCACGTGCAGTGTGCTCACTCGTAAGCGGGTCAATCACTACCCAGCCATTCGTTCCGCGTATGAATGTAATATTTGAAATGTCGTAGCCACGTACTTGCCAAATGCCATCGGCAACTTTGAACAATCCATGATGCGCATTCAAGGTGGCATGTCGCCACAGCTGAGGATTGACCGTCTCTGGGCACTCTCGACCATCGCGAAGGAATTCGTAATTCTCACTGTTACCAACGAACCGACCCTTTTCGTCAGTTATCAAACCAATTTGGCGTTTGGCGATAAACCCCTTGCGCACACGCTCGAGATCCAAAGGGTCGAAATCGCGATTTGCTGCGTTGCGATTATGCAAACTGGTATGGACAGTCGCCTGCTTTGGCTCTTCAATTTTCACTTCTAAAGACTACTAATTTCACATGATTCTTTAAAAGTTGGATCGCTACAATTGGGTCTGTGAAACGGCTCGGTATCGCACTGTGTGCTTTGCTCGTATGGATCAGTGTTCCTGCAGCGCCAGCGCACGCCGTATCCATTGGGCAGTCCTGCGCAAAAACCACGCTCGGCACGCGAGTTTCCGCTCGTATTAACAAGAAACCAGTCATTGTGGTGTGTCGCAGAGTGGCCGGTCGAAAAAAGTGGATCCGCGCAGCAGTTCAAACATTGGTCACCACCACCACTTCAACCACTACTACCACTACTACCGTTCCTGAACCAGTGATCAATTACACCGATGTTGTTGATCCAATTGACCCAACTTTGCAGACCATCACCATCGAGGGCATGCGTCCGCGAAGATATCGTTTGAACATACCAAGCACTTACGCTGCTGACACAGCAGCACCCTTACTTATCGGCATCCATGGACTCGGTGGATCTGCGACTTCTTTTCGTACCTTGTCAAAATTTGATGTCTATGGAGAAGAACGCGGAATGATAACGGCCTACCCAGAAGGTTACGGGCCAGAGTTCGGAGCTGATGCCGCTTGGAATGCCGGACTTTGCTGTGGACTTGCAAAAGAAAATGAAATAGATGACGTCACTCTCATTTCTGCAATTATCAACTCCATTGAAGCAAGGTTCTCGATTGACAAATCCCGAGTATGGGCTGTGGGATTTTCGAATGGTGGAATGCTCAGCTACCGGCTCGCATGCGAATTATCGCAGAAAATCACTGCAATCGGAGTTGGTGCCGGTTCATTAATGAACAAAACTTGTGACAACACAAAACCAGTTTCAATCATTCACTTACATGGAGGCGCAGACCCTGACATTCTCTTTACCGGTGCCGGTTATTTCAACACTCGTGATGTTGTATCAAGCATCACGAGTATCAATGCCAGTTTTGGATGCACTGACGTCAGTAACTCAATTTCCAAAATTCCTGGCCAATCTGACTGGAAATGGTCCTGTCCGAATGAAGTTGACGTCCAAATCATCAAATACGACGGTCAAGGTCATGAATGGAAGTTTTCCTGGACTAAGGAATTCATCAGGTTCTTGTTTGCTCATCCGCGCAAATAACGCGAGTGAGCAACGAGGGGATGAAATTACTTAACGATTAACGCAGTCACCATGTAACGCATGCCTTCAGGAGTTTCTGCGTGCGTGAGAATGTGGCAGTGCCAAGCCCACACACCGGCATCCTTTGGCGTGTACACAACAGTCCAGCGTTCTCCAGGAGCAACGTTCAGAGTGTCTGCCCAAAATGGCGATTCGAGCATGATGCCATCCTTGGCAACTACCAAGCCTGCAGGTTGATGCAAGTGCATCGGGTGGGTCATGTTGCCTTCGTTGTAATAGTGCACGACCATGGATTCGCCAATAGCAAGCGAATACGGCGATGTTGCAGGAAATGACTTTCCATTGAGCGAGAGGCCGATGGTTCCGCTGTCGTTCAAGACCATGACTACTTCTTGTTCTGCAACGTTATTTGCATCCTTTGTACGACCACCAGCAGCCGTCATTGCCATGGTTTTCCAATCACCGATCAGAATCGCACCTGCAAGTCCGTTCGGAACTTGCACCTGTGCATTGTGATGCGAGTGATACATACCAACAGATGGCTCCAAGGCGGTCCATTCATAGTTGAACGTTGCACCAGGCTCGATTGGCTTCTGCGTGTATGGGTCTACTCCGTCCATTCCGTTAGGCACTCGAACTCCGTGCAAGTGCAACGAAGTTGATTCGGGAAGTTCGTTCATTAAAACAATGCGAATCTTGTCGCCAACATTGGCGTGCATGATTGGACCAGGAATCATTCCGTTGTACGACCAACCGTCAACAATTTTTCCTGGCTCAACCTCCCAAGGAATGATTTTGGCAACGAGGCTGAACACCTTGTAGCCATCATCCGACATGGTGTACGCAAGTTCGTTGTTTCCAGTACCAATCGTTTTAGCTGGATACTTCATGGCAACGTCTTCCATCATTTTGTCCATTTGTTGCCACGACATTGTCGACGGCATGGATCCTGTCGCTATGTCCATTGCAGCACCAACCTCAACGATAGAAATTGACCCAGCCATCCCCGCTGCTCCATGCCCAGCTACTTCGCACAGGTACTCAACTTCCCCCACTTCAAAACCTTTCACTTCAAGTTTTGCAACTTCGCCAGCCTTCAACATTGCAGTACGAATATTCAGTGATGGGATTGCGAAGTTGTGGTCCACCGCCCCAGCGTTGGTCACCACAAACGTGACATCTCCCGCGGTAATCACACTCGGATTAAACACCACCTTAAATTCGGACAAAGTCACTTGAACCACAGACGAACCTGATGCACTTTGCGTCGAAGATCCGCCATTCATTGCGACGACTGCGACCACACCCAGTACGAGCGCTGAAACCGCAACTGCAATCATCATCATGCCAAGCATGGAATTCGCAAATATTGAATCGTTAGATTTCGTGCTGCCGTTTGGTTCCGCAGTCATGGTTACCTCCGTTGGTACACCAAAACGGTACGCAAATGGCGTTGAACAGCAACTGTTTTATGAATGTTGCAAGCTACAAAAAAATCAATAACTGAGGGAACTTTTTAGTGTTGTGACAAAAAGCGAACATAGAATATGCATTCGAATTGAAAATACTTAGCGCCACCTAACGAGTTGTAGGTATACCTAACTAACTGTTAGAAGGCGAACAACACTCCACGCACCATCAGAATTCCGATAATCAAAATGATGAGCCCAGCTATTCGCGTGAACCAGGTTTGTGGCCATGGACGACTGCTTGATCGACCGAACCAACCAAGAACGGTGGTTACGAGTCCAGGCGTTCCCATGAATACAAAGCTAAACATGATCATTTGCGCAGGATCTGAGACTGCATCTGTGAGTACTAGTCCCCACATATGAGCAACCAACATCATCACGGTCACCTTGAGAATTCCTCGCGGCATCCAACGATGCAGCGGCTCAACGTTCGGGAATTTGTCAACAACAAGCCCCACGAGCTTCGGCGCCAAGTACAACACTCCGCCCACCCATAGTGCCCAGTTGTTGCCAATAAACACTTCGGCAACAAATAGATACACAGCGGTACGAATGAGTGAGGAAACTATCTGCTGAACATTTGATGCATCGCGAAGAGCAAGGTCTGTGAGTTCGCGATAGCGCGTAGGCGTCAACTTCACGGTTGCATTTTCCAGTACAAAACGAGCAGCAAGCACGATCATGGCAACAATCTGAATATGCGCAACATTCCCTGCAAACTCTGGACGGAAACCAGTGAGTCCAGGCAGCGATGAGAACATTGATCCTGCAGCAAGTGCACCGAACAACAGAATCAAAACAAAGTCTGCACTTCGATCCCACATGCCTGCAAGACCACTTGCACTCTTTCGACGGAATGGTCGCGAAGCACTGGCCAACATTGGAACCGCAAAGCTCATCACCCAAATTCCAAGTAGTCCGCGAATTGAATCGGCACTGTTAATTCCTCCGCCAATTAACACTGCAGTCGCAAACGTGATTGCACCGAGGAATCCGGCAAACGCATCAAGTGTTCCAATCACAATAAGTGCACTGAGCAACGCCAGAGATGGCATTACTACTTCAAAATCTGTATTGAATGCAGCGGCAAGACCAAGTGCAACTCCTGCAATCGGCAACAACAACCACACCGCGCCAAGCAACGAGCGCAGGTATGTGCCGTCTTGTAAAACACGACCAATCATTGGCGAGCGATGCGCAGTTACCTCTGGCGATCTGGCCATGATCCGATCTGCAAGAGAAATGCGTGGCAGCCTTAACTTGTCAGTGCCATCACCGTCTACGTCCACTCGTTTTACTGACACATCAGAGACATCACCCGAACCACGATCTTCGTCTTCATCTTCCTTGCGACTTGCTGCTCCAGCAATTGCAAGAAGCACAATGGCGTTAACAATGAGTCCCATTGTTCCTGTTGCGTCGCTTTTCGGATCAAACGGAGTGCTTGATTCTTCCGGCTGTGTTTCCGTTGACGCAATCATCGCTTCCTCTTCAACGATGAGGCCAACAGAAGCTCTAACTACTTGACCCTTCTTGGTTGTGCCTCCCAGAGTCAATGTGTGTTGGCCAGGTGCTAAGCCGACGGGGAGATCAAACATCTTTGAGAATTTTCCTTCAGCATCTGTTGTTACATTGCCTAAGAAAATTGGCTCCGAGTTAACCCAAACTTCTACGACAGAGTTAGGTGCAAAACCTTCGCCACCAATTTCCACGGTGCGTCCTCGGTATGCACGTATGGCATTACCTTCGCCTGGCGGAACGATTGTTCCATCTGCATTTCGAGGTGTGATGCGCACTACAAATTCGCCAGGGAATTCGATAACTACAACGCCATCTTGAGCGATGGTAACGACAAGGTCAACAACTTTCCCGCCAACAACAACTGCACCACTTCCTGGTGGAACCGCAATTCCACCGCTTCCCGGCAATACTTCAAGGATTGAGCCACCTGGCTGCGTAACTGGAGGCGATGTAACAGGGACCAAAGGTTTTGGAGCAAGAGTTGTCGTCGTCGGTGCGATGGTGGTTGTAGGTGCAATCGTTGTTATTGGCGTAACGGGAGTTTGCGGAGTTGCTGGCGTGCCAACAGCTTGCGTACTCACCGTTGCCACCGCGCCAGGGCCAGCGGAGTTCACTGCACGAACCCCAACTTGGTAGTCCTGATCCTCTACCAAGTTTGAGATTTGCACCGAGAAAACTGATGCCGAGTTTGTACTTACCCAGCTTGCTCCACTGTCAATTGAATACTCATACGACGTAATTGCTTGACCGCCATTTGATGCTGGTGCGGTGTACTCAAGCGTTGCATTGTTGCCGTCAACATCAATCTGCGTGATTACTGGCGCACTCGGAACGGTGTATGGCTTCGAGACCACAGGATCAGATGATGTTCCCGAACCATTCGCGTTCACTGCACGAATGCGTACCGTGTAGATCGTTCCATTGGTTAAACCCATGATCGTAAATGGTGATGATGTTGCAACACCTGCCGACGGCCATGTGTTTCCACCATCAATTGAGTATTCATAACCAATGATTGGTGATCCGCTCGTTGCACCATCAACAAATGCGACTCCTAACGTTTGGTCGCTCGGTGTAAGTGTGGTAATTCGCGGCGCATCAGGAGGGCCAATTGGCGCAATTGATGAAGTAGCAGAGGAATCTCCAGCACCTGCAATATTCAACGCACGAATGATGACTGAATAGTTACTTCCGTTTCGCAACCCCGAAATCCGCATCGGGTTAGCGAGGGATGATGCATTCGTCCATGAGATTCCTGCATTAAGCGAGTACTCATAAGCAGTAACTGGACTACCACCATCCGAAGCAACAGAGAAAGTTAAGAGCGCAAAAGAGTTGCGCATCGCAACCGATGAGATAACTGGTGCGCTTGGAACAGTCAGTGGTGCAATACGTACTGATTCACTCGCTACTCCTGAACCAGCCGAGTTCACAGCACGGATCTTCACCGAATAGAACGTGCCATTCACTAGTGCAGTAGTGCCATCTGCAGATTGCGTAGTGATTGACAAAGGTGACTCGGTTGTTCCAAATGTTCGGTTACTCCACGTTGCTCCGCCATCTGTCGAATACTGATAGGACGTGATGTCGCTTCCACCCGTTGCACCTGATGAGAAGTCAACCGACAACGTCGCGTTGCCTGCAATCACTTGGTTCACCGTTGGAGCAGCAGGAATCGTGCATGGAATTCCTTCAACCGTTACTGAAGACGCTCCATTACCCAATGCGTTTACTTGTCGCACCTGCAATGCATATGCGGTTCCATTGGACAGACCAGTAATCACGATTGGCGAATTAAGGCTCGGTGCAGAAATCCACGTCGAACCACCATCGAGCGAATACTCATTGCGAACAACGGCGTTACCACCGTTATTGCCTGCGCTAAATGCAACAGAGAGTTTCTTGTCCCCTGGCGTAATCGATGTAATCGCAGGAGCACTTGGCGCACTCGCCGGAATAGCAGTCTGCGTTGCGGATTCTTTTCCAGGACCAGATGTATTCACTGCACGAATCAGCACGTTGTAAGCCACGCCGTTTGTGAGTGCAGTAAGGCCATCGCTTGACAACTTGGTGATCGTTATTGGGCTGCTGGTCATGGACGTGCCTGGATCACGTAGACGCCACGTTGCCCCACCATCGGTTGAGTACTCATAGCCAGTTACCGCACTGCCGCCGTCGTTGGCATTTGCAACGAAAGCCACCGAGATAGTTGCGTCACCAGCAGAAACGACAACACTCCCTGGCGCATCTGGATTGGTTCGTGGAGTACCTGAAACCGAGGAAGAAGCAGTGCCAGCGCCCTGAGCATTAACTGCCCTCACCAACACCGTGTAGGCAGTTCCATTGTTTAGCGCTGTCACACCATCCGAAGATGCAGTGGTAATGGTGAGCGGTGACGTTGTGGCAGCTGCTGTTCGCCATGTAGATCCGTTGTCCGTTGAGTACTGATACGAGCTAATTGCAGCCCCGCCATTAGAGCCAGGGATGAAACTCGCCAAGAGATACCTGTCTCCATAAACAACTTCCAAGTTCGTAGGCGCCGATGGTGTAGTCGCAGGCGTTCCCGCAACGTCAGCAGATGCAGCACCATTACCCACCAAACTGATTGCCCGAACTTGAACGTTGTACGTAGTGCCGTTCGTTAAGTTCGTCGTGCCATTCGTTGACAACTTGGTAATGGTCATTGGAGAAGTCGTGCCACCCGAGTCTGTGCGCGGGTACCAGGTTGCACCGCGATCAGTTGAGTACTCGTAGCCAAGAATTTCCTCACCACCATTCGCTCCGGCCGTGAACGCAATGGTGATGGTTTGGCTAGCAGCACTTTGATTCGTAATCACTGGAGCCGATGGAACAGCATGCGGCTTCAACGTTGCAGTTGCCGATGCCGAACTCGTACCAACCGAGTTCACCGAACGTATTTGTACCGAATAGTTGGTTCCATTCGTCAACCCAGTAATTGCAATTGGCGAAACTATTGATGCAGGGTTGCGCGTGATCCAGGTTGTTCCTCCATCAATTGAGTATTCATAGTTCGTTACGGGGTCTCCGCCATTTGCCCCCGATGTGAACGAAACATCAAGTGCGCCATCTCGCGCAGTAGACGAAACAACTGTTGGAGCTGCGGGTACGCCCCACGTGGTTGCTGAAACTGCAGAGCTTGCCGCACCAGCTCCCGCAATGTTTACTGCCTTTATTTGAATGTTGTACGTAGTGGCATCAGCAAGACCAGTCACCGTAAGTGGCGAAGATGTCGACGCAGGACTGAGTGCAATCCATGTCGTTCCGCCGTCCGTTGAATACTGATAATTCGTAATTGCCGAGCCACCTGTTACGCCTGCTGCAAAAGAGACAACGACTTGGCCTCGTCCCGCAGCAACACCAGTGATTGTTGGTGATCCAGGTGATGAGAACGGCGTGACCGAACTTGAAGAAGAACCATTTCCTGCACCAGCAATGTTCACTGCACGAATTTGTACGTCATATGCAGTGCCATTTACCAAGTTCGCAACAACAAGTGGGCTGGTGGTCGTTCCTGCAGAAATCCATGCCGACCACGATCCCCCGTTCACGCGATACTCATAATCAGTTACTGCACTTCCGCCGTTGCCAGACAACGTGAATGCAACACTTCCCTGGTTGGCCCCAGCGGTAATTGAAGAAATCGTTGGAGCATTCGGAACCGTTCGCGGCGTGCTGGCGAGAATGTTCGACGTGTCTCCATTGCCCACGATATTCACGGCTCTCAAAGCGACTTGATATGAAGTGCCATTGGTTAAGCCAGAAATGGTGATCGGGCTTGAAGTCCCGGCTGCTGTGGTCCAGGTTGAGCCGCCGTTGATTGAGTACTGGTATCCCGTAATCACTGAACCACCAGTTGCGCCTGCGGTAAACGAAACCGAAAGCGATTGATCGCCCGCAGCAATAGCAGAAACGCTTGGCGCACCTGGCGTTGTCTTCGGCGTTGCTGTGCTTCCCGACACCACTGCGGTGCTTGATCCCGCAACATTCACCGCGCTTACTCGCACGTGATACGCGGTTCCATTAGTCAGCCCAGTGATTGTCGTATTGGTAGCAGTAGACAGCCCATCATTGAACGTGGTCCACGAGGAACCATTCACCGAATACTCAACGATGTAGTCGGTAACGGTAGATCCACCACTAGATGCCGCGCTCCATGAAACGTTGATCGCTCCTGCACTAGCAACAATGGCCAAGTTGGTCGGTGCAGACGGCACTGTTCGTGGCGCGACCGAAGTAGACCACACAGATGCAACACCCATTCCCACGCTGTTCACTGCGCTCACGCGGAATGTGTAAGAGGTCCCGTTTGTCAAAGATGTAATTGATGCAGAAGTTGCGGTTGATGTTCCGTTAATGAAAGAGAACCAGGTACTTCCTCCGTTTGTGGAGTACTCAACTTCGTAATCGGTAATTGCGGTTCCACCGTTTGATGACGGTGCAGTCCAGTTCAATGAGATAGATGCATTACCTGGTGTTGCAACTACTGATAACGGCGCAGTTGGCACTGTTACTGGAGTTGCAGTGGTTGTAAGCGAAGCATTACCTGCACCAGCAGAGTTCACTGCACGAATTTGCACGCTATACGTCGTGCCATTCGCTAGCGCCGAAGTTCCGTTTGTCGAGAGCGCAGAAATGACAAGTGGGCTTGATGTAGCGCCTACTGTGCGTGTCTGCCAAGTTGCTCCACCATCGGTTGAGTACTGATACGACGTAATTGGGTTACTGCCATCATCTCCTGGCGAGAAATAGACCGTGAGCAATGCGTTGCTTGTGTCAATGCGCGAAATTGTTGGCGCGGTTGGCGAGGTCAGTGGCGTTACAGGCGACGAAGGTGCCGAAGGCACGCCCATTCCTACGGAGTTAATTGCATACACACGGAAGTAGTACGGAGTGCCGTTCGTCAGTCCAGTTAAAGCCGTCGCGCGAAGCGTTGACGTGCCATCCGAGAACAAAGCCCACGTTGTTCCATCTTCCGAGTACTCAATGAAATAGTCGGTAATTGCTGTGCCGCCATTGAACACTGGTGCCGACCACGACAGCGTTACCTGCTCATTGGCCGCTGTTGCAGTTGCGCTAAAGGGTGCATCGGGAACCGTTCGCGGAACCACTGCTGCCGAACTCGTTGAGTTCGCACCCGCACCCGCAGCGTTAACCGCAGCAATTCTGAACACATACGAAGTGCCGTTCGTGAGCCCCGTAACCGTTTCTGAAGTAGACGTACTCGTGCCATCACTAAACGTTGTCCAAGAGGCACCATTATTCGAGGAGTATTGAATGATGTAGTCGGTAATCGAATCGCCGCCATTTGAAGTAGGTGCACTCCACGAAAGCGCAACTTCACCTTCCCCAGCTGTTCCGGTAACCGCAATTGGCGCACCAGGTGTTGTGTAGGCAGTTACTGCACTTGACGAAGTGGAGTACGAACCATCACCCGCAGCATTGGTTGCGGCAACTTTGAATTTGTATGACGTTCCATTTGTCAGACCTGCGACAGTAAACGTTGTACTCGAAGACTGTGTTGCAGTCGCTGTGGACCATGTTCCGTAGTTATCGGTTCCCTGAGGCGCATACGAAACTTGATACTGAATTATTGCGCTTCCACCATTATCGGCAGGAGCAGTCCAACTCACCACGACCTGAGCGTTTCCTGATACACCAGCAACCGCGGTTGGAGCATCGGGAGTCGTGAAGGGAGTAACCGCTGCAGACACCACCGAGTACGTACCGGTTCCACCAGCGTTTACCGCAGCAACACGGAATGTGTAGGCGGTGCCATTCGTAAGGCCCGTCACTGTGCATGAAGCAGTTGATGAAACCGAGTCAGTAAACGTTGTCCAGTTAGTGCCATCACTTGAGTACTGCACCACATAATCACTGATCGCATTGCCACCAGTTGAAGATGGCGCACTCCACGACAGAACCACTTGCGCATTCCCCGACAGACCAACCACTGACTGCGCAGCCGAAGGTGCAGTTCTTGGAACAACTGAACTTGAGGAGGAAGATGGAAGACCTGTTCCGGCAATATTTCTTGCACTAACCCTAAACACATACCCAGTTCCATTAACAAGACCCGTAACAGTCACAGATGCTGTTGTTGAGACAGAATCGGCAAAGGTAATCCATGTGGTGCCGCTGTTTGTTGAATATTCAACGACGTAGTCAGTCAGCGGCGATCCACCATCTGACGTTGGTGCCGTCCACGACAGAGCAACTTGGCCTACTCCTGCAACACCCGACACCGAGGCTGGCTGACCTGGAACGGTAAACGGGATAACCGCCGAAGATGCAACCGAATAACCACCAGTGCCAACACTGTTTTTTGCCGAAACTTGGAAGATGTATGAAGTTCCATTCGTGAGTCCTGTCACCACTGCCGAGGTTGCGCTGCTTACCGAATCGGTAAAGGTTGTCCAGGTTGATCCGCTATTCGATGAATACTGAATGTCGTAATCGGTAACTGCCCGACCACCATTTGACAGCGGTGCAGTCCACGACAACGACACCTGCGTATTCCCGCCCACACCGACAACATTTAATGGTGTTGACGGAACCGCTTGTGGTGTGACCGCACTGGTGTTTGAACTATACGAACTCGTTCCTGCAGCGCTTACTCCCGCAACTTTGAATATGTAGGCAACGCTGTTGGTCAACCCTGTAACCGTTGCAGAAGTTGCTGTTGAAGTTCCGTCGTTAAATGTTGCCCACGTCGTGCCATTGTTGGACGAGAACTGCACGATGTAATCGGTAATTGTGCGACCATTCGGAGCAGATGCTGTCCACGTAACCACAGCCTGCGAACTACCAGCTGCACCTACAACATTGGTTGGTGCTCCTGGCAGCGTGAATGGGTTGTAGGTAGTTGGTGTTGTTGCGAAGTTTGCTCTACCCCACCCGTTGATTGCAGCAACTCTGAACAGATAGTCAACACCGTTTGTCAGCCCCGTCACAGTCAGCGTCGTAGCTGTCGATACCGGGTGATTGAAGATGGTCCACGTTGCGCCGTTGTTTGACGAATACTGAATGTCGTAGTTACTAATTGCGTTTCCACCATTGCTTGTTGGCGCAGTCCAACTGAGGGCTACTTGTGTATTGCCAACTACACCAGTTACACCAGTTGGCGCTGCTGCAAAGTCTTGAATCGTCACCGACGCACTGTTTGCCGACCAAGCACCCTGACCTGCGGCATTGATTGCAGCAATTTGAAATATGTATGAAGTGGCAGGCGTGAGCCCGGTTTGCGTAAATGTTGTAGATGTCGAGTTTGTCAATGTCGGTGTTGACCACACATTTGAGCTCACCACCGAAAAGCGAACGGCATAACCCGTTATCGCGCTACCACCATTACTGGTTGGAGCGGTCCACGAAACAGCATCTGACTGTCGTGCTCCACTTGAAGCCGAAACCGATGTTGGCGCGTTGGGAACTGTGAATGCAATTTGCGTTGCAGAGCTTGTGGAGAACGAACCAGTACCCACCGCATTCCTTGCAGCCACGCGATAAATGTGCGCAACGCCGTTCGTCACTCCTGTAGTAGTCAATGAAGTAGCTGTCGAAACCGTGTCGGAATATGACAACCAAGAACTTCCGTTGTTTATTGAGTACTCAATGATGTAGTCGGTAATCGCACTTCCACCGTTGTTCACTGGAGCAGTCCAAGTCAAAGCAACTTGTGCATTTCCTGCAACTCCAACCAAGTTTGTTGGCGCCCCCGGCGCACCGACTGGAGTTCGCGCAGCGCTGCTTGCCGAGTAGGCACCAAGCCCTGCTTGGTTTGTTGCCGCTACACGAAACACATATGCGGTTCCGTTTGTTAAGCCAGTAACGGTTACCGATGCCGTTGCAGAAACCGTGTCGCTAAACGTCGTCCATGTCGAACCACTGTTACTTGAATACTGAATGGTGTAATCCGAAATTGTGCCGCCATTCGCAGCTGGCGCTGTCCAAGTAAGCGCAACCTGTGCGTTGCCAGCCGTTCCAACAATGTTCGTTGGTGCAACCATTGTTCCTACCGGCGTACCCGCCAAATACGATCGTTCAGAAACCACCCCATTACCCGCGGCGTTTATTGCGTACACGCGGTAGAAGTATTGGGATCCGTTAGTTAAACCGGTATCCATGAATGAAGTGGCAGTAGGAACTGCAACCCCGGCGAGGCCATAACAAGCACAGCCAGCGGTAAATGGGTAACGCTCAACCCCGTAACCCGTGATGGCACTTCCGCCATTACTCGTTGGGGCAGTCCAGGAGACCAATATTTGACGATCACCCGCCGTGAGCACTGGCTGTCCAGTAATTGTCGGCACAGTACGTGGCGTCGCTGATGAAGATGTAGACGAGTAAGAACCACTACCTGCCGCATTCTTCGCGAGTACCCGGAAGACATACGCCGTTCCGTTCGTGAGACCAGTCACCGTCACCGAAGTAGAAGTCGATGTGGTACTGGCCGCCCATGCAGTCCAAGTCGAACCGCTATTTGAGGAATACTCCAGGTCGTAATCAGTGATTGCGCTTCCACCGTTTGCAGGAGCACTCCAAGAAACAACTATCTGCGTGTTTCCCGGTGTGAGGGTGGTGAAGATAGGTGCATTCGGAGTGGTTCGCGGTGTTGCAGATGCACTAGTGCCGAATGCACCAATTGTTGCGGGGTTGATAGGGGCGACTCTGAAGTAGTAGAGCGTGCCGTTCGTCAAGCCAGTAACTGTCACAGATGTCGTTGTTGAAACACCATCGTTAAACGTTGTCCATGTGGAGTTGTTAGTTGAATACTGAACCAACCAATCAGTTACCGACGAGGCACCAGAGGGATTTATGGTCCAGCTCAATCCAATTTGGGTGCTTCCAATGTTTGCAATTGTTGTTCCTACGCTGCCGGGGGTAACACCTGGAATCACCGAGATTGCCGTTGAATATGCACCGGTGCCAATTGCGTTAACTGCAGCAACCCTGAAGTAATACGTTGCGTAGTTTGTTAAACCCGTAACCGATGAGCTCGCTGTTGCAGAAACTGTCCCGTCTGGGAATGTTGTCCACGTTGTGCCGTCTGGCGAATACTGAGTGATGTAGTCGGTAAGCGCGCTACCGCCAGTTGCTGGTGCAGTCCATGTCAATGAAACTGATGTATTTCCGAATGTTCCTGTCACGCCAGTTGGAGCATTGGGAACCGTTGCAGGAATCAATGCAGAAGAGTTTGCTGTGTACGTTCCAGTACCGGCCAGGTTGACGGCTGCAACTTTGAATACATAGCTGGTGCCATTGGTGAGCCCAGTTACCGTTGCAGATGTTGTTGTCGACACCCCATCGGAAAACGTCGTCCAGGTACTTCCGTTATTGCTTGAATACTGCACGACATAATCGGTTACTGCTCGTCCGTTGTTTGCCGTTGGCGCCGACCAACTGAGGGCCACTTCGGTGTTTCCTCGCACCCCAGAAAGACCAGATGGAGCCGCAGGGGTTGTATACGGAATGTACGCCGAAGAGGGATCGGAATACGTGCCAGTCGTACCGGCCGCAACGTGCGCGACACGAAAAATGTACGACGTTCCGTTGGTAAGACCGGTAACAGTTCGCGATGCGGCATTAGAAGCCGTGTGAGGAAATGTGGTCCAGGATGAGCCGTTATTACTTGAGTACTGAATAGCAAAATCGGTAAACGGAGCAATACCAAAGGTTGCGCAGCGCGCCCGAACCTGATCGATCCAAGCCCCAGATCGGGCATAAAAACCCTTCACAATGTCCCCTGTTGGACAGGCAGAACTCTTCACCGTTCCGGTAGCTGCAGCCGGCCAAGCAGTTGTTTCTGGAGTGTCGGATACCCCTGGAGGCGTCGCGCAGGAAAGAGCCATACTCCGGAGGAAGTTGCCGCCACCCAAAATCGCAACAGCAACTTTTCCAGGCGAGCAATACGACCATTGGTAAGCAGTTCCTCCGAACCAAGTCAACGTTGATGTGAGAGATACATCAAGCGTTCCATCTGAATTGAGTTTCGTGCAACGTGCCTGAACAGTACTGCCTTCCGCGATTCGCACACCGATGCCTGTGATCGCATAGTTAGTCGGACAATCAAGATTGCCTTCCCGGTCTCCACCACCACCACCATGGAAAACTGTTGCATTGGCTGCTGTATCAAATGCCAAAGGCAAGTTTGAGTTTGGCGCAGTCCAGGAAAGCGCAACTGAAGCATTTCCCTCAACGCCGGACACGTTCGTAACAACGTCAGCAGCCTGCGCGGTAGAAGCTGAAATTCCTAAAGCAAGCGTTGACAAAAGCAATGCCAAAGCGGAAACAAGAGCAAGTTGGCGTGCGCGGCAAAGCCACGAAATGTATTTTCGAATTGAGTTCCGCACGCATTACAAAGTAGGAACGTGAAAATTTTTTCCGCAAGCCACGGCAAGGGTTTTCTCTCACAAACGCAAGAAAATTTCTAACGAAAAATTGCTGCTACTACACCAGTGCTATCGCGCAACCCTCAACTACAGAACACAAAGTCTCACTTACAAATTTTTCACTGTTGAGTACGAGTTGAGAGTCCAAAGTCTCAAGTACAACTTCACCCCCATTTTGCTGAAGTTTTACTGCGCCCGTTATTGCAACGATCGCTTCCGCTTTTCTCATGTCAATTGAGCCACCTGCGCGCACAACCTGCAGGTGTTTCCCCACTGCGCCGTCGCGCACCATCAAATTCAGTGCCTTCATCGGCCCGTCAATCAGCCTTGCGTACACCTCATCGTCACCACGGAACTTCGTAATTGACCCTGGTTCGCAGCGGTGTTCAACACCATTTATGGTGAGCACCACTCCGTTGCCATCGGCAACACAAAATTCGCGATTCACCCCGGGGAAAACTGAAAACGGAACATCTTGTGTGATGCCGGCAGTAGAAAGTCGCCACGTCCAATCATCGGGCAACGATCCGTCACACGTAATTTCATATTGCACACCAAGTCCGTTCTTCCACGGCTGCGGCGTGCGATCAACTGCGCGCTGAATTTCTATGGACAATATTTATTGCCTTTTGTGCGGAACATCTGCGCACTATCCAACTGCGCTTGTGTAACACCAATTGCAGTGGTGAGGTCGAGACCACAAATCACTGTGCTTGTGAAGTTGGCATTCGTGAAATTTGCACCAGTAACAATTGCTCCGGTGAAGTTTGCACTACCCAAATTGGCACCCGTGAAATCGGCATTGGAAAGATCGGCGCGAATAAAGGTTGTCTGCTTCAGATTTGTGCGCACAAACTTTGCACCCTGCAAATTGGCCACGCTGAAATCGGTGAATTCAAGCTTCAACAGCGAATAATCAGCGCCCACCAAATACGAGAATTGGCACTTCAACACGGTGACGCACTTGAGGTCTACTTCCGGCATCGTGGTGGTCGTTTCTGGAACGGTCGTAGGCACGGTTTCAGGCGTGGAATCAGCCACTTCCGGAGCGATGGTGTCTACCGCCGAATCGATAACGGTTGAATCGCTAGGGACTGAGTTCGAACCACTTGGGGTGTCGTTCAGCGAACAGCCAGCCAAAACCCCAGCGAGTGCACCGAAGCAGACGATTTTGCGCGCGATTTTCACAACTCCACAGTAGGTGCTGCGTTGCTACGGTTGAGGGAGCATGACTACTTCAACTTCTTGGGGCACACCAGACATGGTGTCGCAGCTTTCACGAGTCCTGGTTCGCACACCAACCACTGTTGGCAAATTCGTAGAAGAGGGTTTCTGGCGCATGCCCGACACCACCGAATTACTGAAAGAACACGAGCAGTTCACCAATTTGCTCGAAAGCCTGGGCTGCCAGGTGGACGTTGCCTCCCCAGTTGAAGGCCTTATCGATGCCGTTTATATGCACGACCCCATGATCATGACCCCACACGGCGCAATTTTGCTGCGCATGGCCAAGCCAGTTCGTTCGCCAGAGCCTGCTGAATTTCGTAAGGACCTAGAGCGCATTGGCGTGCCGATTCTTGGCCAGTTGACCGAGCCGGCATTTGCTGACGGCGGAGACAAAGTGTGGCTTGATGCCAAAACCCTTCTCAT
>JBIKHN010000072.1:0-7541 GCA_044362135.1 Ilumatobacteraceae bacterium
GTGGGCCTTGAGCCAAAACTCCACAATCGGTACTTGCCACTCATAGTCAACGTCGCATCCACCCCAGTTTGGAATGGATCCAATGTGTTGCCCCATCCATTTGTGAGGAAGAAGTCCTTCAGAAATATTCTCGAGAGAGCGAGGGCGAATCACAATCGTTGAACCGTCGGTGTAATACACATCACCTTGAGAATCGCGACTGGTGTTAAACGTTGATGGGTCACCGATGGCTTCAAAAGGGACGAATGGCTTGAGGTAACCATCTGATCCCATTTTTCGTGCACGCAATGGGCTGTACATGTTGTAGATAGAAGTAGTTGCTGCGCCATCCATTTTCGGATCGTTGCGCAACATTTCGATGCCCTGGTCTATGAACTCGGTCTTGATCGTTGCAGCGTTAGCAAACAACAAAACCAGGAAGTCGAGCTGCTGTCCCTCTGCGGCCAATGTCTCTTTGATCACGCCAAAGGCATGCACAAACACATCATCTGACAGAGCAGTACTGGTTGCTAAGTGGGCAGGTCGTTCAATGTGGGTGGCGTTGTATTTTTGGCCGATTTTGCGAATCTGGTCAGAATCGGTTGAGATGAAAATTCGATCAACGTGGGTGGATCCGGATGCGGCCATCAATGGGTACTCACAAAGTGGTCGCCCCAGTACGAGCGAGACGTTCTTTCCTGGGAAACCAGTGCTGCCGGCACGGCCGATCATGAGAGCGGCGATCATGCGTTCAGTCTATTGGTTAGATCAATCCGCGCTTTCGAAGTCCATTCACCAAATTGGTGCTTGCCTCAACTTCCATGAGATCACGGGTTTCACGCGCATATGAACCCATATGCGCGGTGACGTGGACACCGGGAATTTGCAGCAATGGGCCTGAGTATGGCTCGTCTTCGAAACAGTCAAGAGCTGCACCAGACAAATGTTGAGATTTCAACGCATCGTGAAGTGCTGACTCATCAATAAGACCACCACGTGAGACATTTACAACGATTGATCCGGGCTTCATTCGTGAAATGGTGCTCGCATTCAGAATGTGATGAGTCTGATCATTGATTGGAACGTGTAAGGAAACAATGTCGGCCTGGTTGAGGACATCCTCAATCGAGAGCAATTCAACGGAGTTGTGTGAACTGACTACAGGGTCAAAACCGATGACACGCGCTCCAAACGCCTGTGCAAGTTTGGCAACGGCGCTGCCGATTCGGCCAACACCAATAAGCCCAACGGTTTTTGTTGCGAGTAGTGAACCCATTGTTGGAGTCCACTTTCCTGATCGCATATTTGAGTCCGTAGTTGAAACATGTCGCAATGAATTCAACATATGTGCGATGGTGAGTTCGGCCACCGCTTGGGTTGGTGCGTCAGGAGTATTGAACACATCAATCCCTAATCGACTAGCTGCTTGTAAATCAACGCTGTCGAGTCCTGTTCCACATCGAGCGATTACTCGCAACGATTTTGCGCTTGATAGGACGCGATCGGTAAGTGGTTCAAGGCCAGCGAGTATTGCGATTACGTCAGTGGCAACAAGTTCTGCAACTTCGTCTTCGCTGAGTCGTCGACCATGAGGGTTCATTTCAAGTGAAATTCCAGCGTCATGAAGAGACTTTGCTTGGGCAAAATTGCCCAAACTGAACGAAGAAGTAGTGATCAATACTTTTGACACGATGGTCAACCTATCCGATAATCAGTTGTTTAGAATTGAAATGCTTTAGCCAAGAATCGCACGGGGTTTGGAACCGTACGTGCGTACTGGTCGGTGAACTGTTTGCGCGCTTCAATGGTCGCATGTGAATTCCACCAACCATCAACATCATTCCAAATAGAGTTGATAAACGATGCCGCAGATTCTGGAGTTCGGTGGAAGACCCCTGCTGCTTCCAGTGCATCAAAAACAGTTTCAGCGCTTTTTCTGACCTTCATGTACGAGTCGCTCCAGGTGATAATCGTCGGCGCGTTTAGCGCAATTGCTTCAGGGATCGATGTTCCGTTGTGGGCAATAAGCAACAAGCGACTTTCGTTTAGGCGTGCTTCGAAGCCGATATCTTCAAGGTCTTGCTTGATATCTGGAGCATGCATCTTCCACCAATCAATTTGCGATGACGCAGCATCTTGGTGCGCATGGTGTATTCGGAGAAGCGCGTTATGGCGTATCTCGGGTTGGAGACCGTTCAGGGTCGACTTCAAATGGTCAAGGTACGTTGAACTTTCGGACATATCCGAGAAGATTGAACGCGGGTACTTCCATAGTTGGTCAGTGATAACCAGCAAAGGGCCTTTGGGGCTTGATGAATGCAATGTGCGTCGAATTAGAGGCAGTGCAAAACCCCTATATGACGGACCGTCTGCTTTCCAACCCCAAGTGATGTAGCGATCGGCAACAAGATTCTCGTGACGTTCTGAGAACGAGGGAAATTCAGAGATTCCATAATTTCCGCCGTGCTGTGCAAGCACGAGTCGACTTCCACTTTCCACTGCCAGTGCTGTCCAAAAATTAAAAACGTCGTCATAGAGATGTCGATTAGCGGTGAATATTGATCTGGGGGGCCGTTTTGACTTCCATGGTTTTGGGGTTTCAAATAAGGATTTGAATCCTTCAACGTATATAGACGGCATGTATTTCGGTAGTAATGCAAGAACTATCTCAGCATTGATCGACAACGACTCATCTTTTTTACAAATCAGGGCTCGCTGTTGCCGATTAGTAATTGAGTTGGATACCTTCGACACACTTAGAGTCCGTGGAAGACGGCCATATCGAAGCTGAAGTAAAACCTCCGTATAGCGAGGTAGGTATGTCGCTGTGGCAAAAGTTCTACCGAGCTTTTCCTTTCTGTCTTGAGAAACTCGATTCTCGTTGGTTGACATAGAGACAATGCCGGATTTCCGCAACGCTTGAGATTGCGTTAGTACATCTGCATTAAGGGATTCAACAAAAATTGAAGTTTTTGCCCACTGATTGAATTCCCTAAGTGAAGTGGCTGGGTGAGTTTCTGAACGTGCAGTCGGAACTTGGTTCAGCGATTCTTTATCATGCAGTTGCACGATGACCATGTCAACAAACTGTTGAAGCCATGCTCCTGCAAAGATATTCCAGTATCTTGCGCTGTAGTGGACATTGTGAATTTCATTCAGGTTTGTCGCAACTTGACCCAATACCTGCCGAAATACCATTGTGGTCTCGTCAAACCACTCAGACTTGGAATCAATCAAGAACTGTGACCCCTAGTTCAATCGCTTGAAGCCAGAACTACAGGCGGGCCCATCAAGCAAAGACGTCACGTCACGTCCATCTTCACACTCTCTAATCAAAGAAAAGACTGGCTCAAGTTCAGTGAAAAAACGGTCAACTATTTCCTTTGAATGAACTGTTGCTACATAAACGCTTGTTCCAGCAAGGTATGACTTTTTCAGCATCTCTTGAGTGATCAATGTTTTGTATTCAAGTGCGAATTTGGAGTCAACCGAAAAGGACGTAAGGGCGGGTAGTCCGCTGGTTTTGATAGCAAAACCAGTCGATTTTGCGATTGATTGCCATTGTTCGGTGATGTAATTACCCATCTTCGTGATGATTTCCCACGATTTGGTTTGTTCCATTACATCAAGTGTCGCAAGCGCAGCAGTCGGTCCAATCCGCTCAGTCCAGAAAGTACTACTGATGAATGTGTTTTGGGCTGCTTCCATGACCGAACGTTTGCCGAGAACTGCAGTAATTGCGTAACCATTACCTAACGCTTTTCCAAACATTGCCATGTCTGGCTCTACGCCGTACATTTTGTGAAGTCCACCAAATGTTTGTCTGAATCCAGAAGTGCATTCATCAAACATCAACACGATCCCATGCTTGGTAGCAAGATTGCGAACCTTCTGCAAAAAGTCGTCTTCGGGACCGAAGTTTCGCGAGACCTCCATCATGATTGCGCCTAGTTCATGTGTAGAAATCAGAGCTTCAAGTTCGTCAAGACGGTTGTAGTTGAATGTGAGTACTGAACCGCGGAGATTTTCTGGCACCCCTTTTGGTTCGAGACCTGGGAGCAAATGTCCGGCCAAGGTGTTTTCGGTTCCAAGGTTTGCAGCCAAGTACCAGTCATGCCAACCGTGATAACCACAGATTGCGACTTTGGATTTTCCAGTGGCTGCACGTGCGATTCGAATTGCGATGGCGTTGGCTTCACCGCCAGTTCGGGCGAATCTTGCCATATCCGCCCAAGGGTGCATGGCTACCAAACGTTCTGCTAAGTACACCTCTTCCGGGCAGTTGAGAGTACTCATGTTTCCGTCGCGGACGGTTTTTGCAACCGCTGCATCCACTTCAGGGTGACCGTAGCCGAGAGTGTTAGTTCCAATGCCCATGATTGACATATCGGTCAATGCATTGTCATCTAAGTCCCACACCGTGCAGCCGTGAGCTTTCGAAAAGTACGCCGGCCAATGTTCAGGCAAAAACTGGTCGGGTCGCTTCGAGAGCAACATGTTCCCACCAGGAATCACATGTTGAGCACGCTTCCAAAGGTCTTGCCCTGAATTATTCATGGATGTACTAAAGATACATTGTCTTGTAGCCGGATTCGGCAAACGGTGCAACCAACCGAATTAACTCAGGATTGCGATCTAAGAATTCAACAATTTCACGGAGAGGAATTCTGGGTGCGTGTTCGCGTAAAGCTTGATAGACGTGTCGACAGACAGCCAGATCTTCGGGATTGTCAACCGTTAATCGCAGGTCGTATCGCTGAAAAATCTCCGGTGGTTCGACTTTCTGGACCTTAAACGAAGCAGCGTGTTCTCGAAGGTAGAGCGAACACATCTCCGATCGGTGTTTTGCTGAACCGTTCAAGTGGGAAGTCTTCAACGCATTGAGAGAAATGATTTCGAAACCACAACCGTCGATTATTGGCTCCATAAATAGAGCATCAAGATTTAATGCCGTGTATTTCTCCCAACAGGCATGAACTTCTTCAAAATACAGAAAAGGAGATTCACTCGTTACTCTAAAAACATCTGTTGCCGAGGAGTGGTCACCTGCAGATATCAAACGCGCAAGGACATCATGTTCGTCCCCGATTACAAATTCAATCCCGTACTGGTGCGCGACCTCAACGAATGCATCGTTTTCTGAACCTTCAGAAATTGCCAGTACAATGCCGTCTATGGACTTAATGCTTTTGAGGCATTGAATCACATTGTCAATAATTCTGACACCCGTGTCTACATGAAGATTCTGAAGTGGCTTTCCATAAAGTCGCGATCCTTGATTTCGGCAGGCGAGCGCAGCGATCAGTCTGCGGTTCTCTGTCATGAAGCTAAATCGCTCTGACGGATTGGCGAATTTTTCTTGATACTACGGATCGTTTGTTTACCGTAAACCGATTGCAAATCTGTAATTGGGTCTTCCACAGAAGATCGTTTCAACGTGACATCAAAAGGTGAAATTGCCTGACCCTCCTGAATGTCAACAGACGCGACGACATGACGTCTGATCACAGATCTGTACTTTGCTTCATCAGATGTCATTGCAAAGTCTTCAGTGTCATTCGATGTTCCATATGCTTGCGCAACTAATCGCAATTGTTTTGAATAATCTGCAAATTCATCAGGGTTCAGTGCAGATTCATGGTCTTCCATCTGCAAAGCCCGATTCAAGGTCAAGTGCTTTTCTACAAGAGTGGCGCCAGCGCCTAGAGACATTGCCCCAATGAGCTGAGCAAGACCGGAGTCTGGTTCTGCGTGGTCTGCAAAACCGATTGTTACTGATGGGCTTTGGCAATACTTTTTTGCGAACAGAGGAATCCGAGCAATTTGGTTCGCTTGAGTTTCTGTCGGATAGCCCTGAAAACCAAGTAGTAAGACAACCTGTTTGTTGACCAACTGAGCAAGTGCCTGTTCTATCTCGCTTGAATGTGCCCCGCCTACTCCGAGAAGCACCTTACGAATAGAAGATTCAGCAAGATTCGTCAATAGAGAAACATTTGAAACGTCAGTCGGATGAATCTTGACTGTCTTTATCCCTAGATCTACTGACTTTTCGAGACTTGTCAATCCGAATATGTCAACCTGAAGCTCAATGCCTAAATCAATTGATTGTTGGAACAGATCTTTCCAAACCTGGTCATCCATTTCTAGTGTTTGAAAGAGCGAGTGAAATTTATAATCCTCTGTCGCAAGCTCGTCTGCATAGACCATTTGAAATTTTGCCGCGTCGGCTCCGGCATTTGCGGCAGATTTCAATAGAAGTGACGACTTCACTGAGTCACCCTCAAACCCCTGCGCTATTTCAGCAACAATTTCTAGAGCCACAAACTTCCTTTCGTTACATTTTCCAGTGTATTGAAAGTGTGTGCCTTCTTCGTCTACCAGACCCTGGGGTCAATCAAGCCGGGGTCGTTAGATTGCATGTCCTCAGACCGATGCGAAAATTCCTGTGGTATTTGGGCGGCTGTTTCAAGCAGCTGGCTGGAGTTAAGGGCACCTACGACTAGATGAGAAATGCCCGGCTGATTGAGTGCGACGCCTAAACAGACGGAGATTGCACTCATTGAAAGTTCTGATACCCAGTTATCAAATTGATTGAACTGAGCCTCCCATTTTCTGAAGCGTGCTGGTCGTGCATTGGCGGGTGAAATCAATAGTCCCTGAAGAAATACTGATCGCGCGTGCACTTCAATACCGTTACTGCTGAGGGTTTCCAGCCAAGGGGTAATTCTTTGATCAAAAACATTAAAGGGTGTTTGCACAACATCTATTGGAAAATGTCCAACGATGGTTGTTAGTTCATCAGGTGCATAAATAGAAACCCCAAATCGTTTAATGAACCCCTCTGAAAGCAGCTCTCCAATTACCTTTTCCAGTTTGACTCCAAATTCACCCGTCAAGTCTTGAGGATGGTGCAAGAGCAATGCATCAATGTTCTTTGTTTGAAGCCTGGTTAATGACCCATCAATTTGTTGGCGAACCCAACCGGACACATCATTTACATCGTTTGGAAGTGGAGGCAACTTCGTAATGATCTTGAATCGTGAGTTTGAATAATCACCGATTACTGATTCAGAAGTTCCATAAGCGATAGCAGTGTCAATTGTTTGAATTCCAATAGATTCTGCGGCATCAAGCAAATTTTTGACTTCTAAGGCATTGAGTTTTTCCCCGGCTCCAAGGACTCCATATGGAAGTCCTAGTTGAGCTCCACCGAGGATGATTCTGTTCATTAATAACAAACTCTATTTGTTGACTAAGGCATTGAAAAGGCTGGATATCACCGTGTCTTGGTCGGCTTCAGTGAGGTCTGCATACATTGGAATACTGAATGCTTGTTTGTAGTAGCGCTCTGCATTCGGAAATGATTTTGGATCGAAGCCCATCTTTGAATAGAAGGGCTGGCGATATATGGGGATGTAGTGAAGGTTGAGTAACACACCCGAGTTTTTCATGTTTTGAAATAGCTGAACACGTGTGACATCCGAGTTTTCAAAGTCGCATCTTGCGATGTACAGGTGAAACGCTGAGATGCAGTCTGAATTGATATGTGGAATTGCCACCTG
>JBIKHN010000073.1:0-7486 GCA_044362135.1 Ilumatobacteraceae bacterium
ATCAAACACTCTGGCGCACAACATGGCGTGGTAACCAGACATCACATGTGTGATGTCTTCAACTGATTCGCGAACGTCCATACCCACTTCTTCGCCACGTGTGTACACGGGGTGTCCACCCAGTTGCACAACAGCCATTTCCATGCTGTGTCGAGTGCGATTGGAAGGCTTTTCAAAGATGAGAGCTACACCCTTACCCTCAAGCGGACGGCCAAGTTTGGCGATTGGAGCCTGAGCAAGTGCAAGCACGTCGAGGAGTTCAGTTGCAGAGAGGTCGTATGCGTGCAGGAAATTGCGATGCGTCATGACTGGAAACCTTTCAGCACTGCGGCAATGATGCCCGCAGCTTCTTGAATTTCTTCTTCGGAGACTGTGAGCGGTGGCGCAAGACGCAGCGCAGTTACCGTTACCGCATTGGTCACCAATCCGTTTTTCAGTAATTGCAATTGGATTTCCTTCGCATCAATGCCGTCTGCGAGTTCGACGCCGAGCAACAGGCCACGTCCGCGGACTGACACAACTTGTGGAAATGCCTGCACCAATGACGTAAGCAAGGCACCCTTTTCGATGGCCATTTGTGGAGCATTCAGCCTCTGCATTTCCTTGATGGTTGCGCGCGCAGCCGACGTTGCAATTGCTGTTCCGCTGAAGGTGCTGCCGTGGTCGCCAGGTTTAAACACCGCAGCCACTTCCTTCTTCGCCCAGATTCCACCTATTGGCATTCCGTTACCCATGGCCTTTGCCATGATCACCACATCGGGCGAAATTCCATAGTGCTCAAACCCGAACCAAGAACCGGTTCTTCCGTATCCCGTTTGCACTTCATCAATCATCAACAACACGCCGCGTTCACGACAGATCTTTTCTGCAAACTTCATGTACTCCACTGATGCTGGGATAACTCCACCCTCGCCCTGTACCGGCTCAAGCAGTACTGCAGCAACAGATGAATCAACTGCAGCATCGAGTGCCTCAATATCGTCGAACACCACGTGCTTGAACCCTTGTGGCATGGGTTGAAATGGTTCGTGCTTGGCAGGTTGACCAGTGGCCGCAAGTGCAGCAAGCGTTCTTCCGTGGAAGCTTCCTAATGCACTGACAACGGTGTGTCGACCGCGACCACCAAACTTGCGCGCCAACTTGATTGCGGCTTCGTTGGCTTCGGCGCCCGAGTTGCAGAAGAACACCTGTCCTCCGCCGCCCAACAACTGGTCAACCAAAACCGCGGTCTCAGTTGCAACAGGGTTCGCAAAAAAATTGCTGACATGCATCAACGTTGCGGCTTGTTCTGCAATTGCATCGGTGACGACTGAATTGCTGTGACCTAATGATGTAACTGCAATTCCGCACAGAAAGTCGAGATACCGCTTTCCGTCGACATCCCACAATTGTGTTCCCAAGCCGCGTTCAAACATAACTTGCGGCGGACCAAAGACAGGCATGAACGGGCAATAGCTGCCTGATGTAGCAAAAGCATGTGACGTCATTTCTTCCCCACTTCCTGATCAGCGGTGATCATGGTTCCAACACCGGCAATGGTGAATAGCTCGATAAGCAGTACGTGTGGAATACGCCCGTCCAGAATGTGACAACGTGATACTCCACTCGTAATCGCGTCCACACAACTTTCCATTTTCGGAATCATGCCACCGTCTATGGAACCGCTAGCCATGAGTTGTGCGATCTCTGAAGCAGTTGTTCGACGAATAATTGAAGAGGCATCGTCCTTGTTTGCACGCAACCCCTCGATATCGGTGAGGTAGATGAGTTTCTCTGCACCTAGAGCAACAGCAATTGCTGCCGCAGCAGTATCGGCGTTCACGTTGTACGCCTGGCCAAGTGCATCTGACCCAATGGTTGCAACAACGGGAACCGCATTGTCTGCAATGGCACTTTTCAACACTGTTGGGTCAACAGAGGCAATATCGCCAACGAAACCCAATTCAGGGTCGCGCTGAGTAACACGCAACAAACCAGCATCTTGGCCAGACACACCAATTGCAGACGCCCCATGCACATTGATTGCCGACACCAATTGTGGATTCACCGTGCCAAGCAGCACCATGCTTGCAATCTCTACTGTTTCGGCATCAGTTACTCGCAGACCATTGCGAAATTCGGGTTTCTTGCCAAGACGTTCCATGAGCGCACTGATCTGTGGGCCGCCACCATGCACGACAACCGGCTTAATGCCAACCGCGTGCATGAGTGCGATGTCTTGTGCAAACGTTCCCGCAGCATCCGCATCGCTTGCTCCGGCAAGTGCATTGCCTCCGTATTTCACCACAACTGTCTTTCCAGCAAACTGCTGAATGTACGGCAATGCCTCAATAAGTAGAGCGCCAATACGCTCGTGCGATTCGTTCATCAACTCGCTCATGGATACATCCCCACCATCGACAGCCCGTCAAGTTCGTTCAACCCGAGTGCAACGTTTGCCGCTTGAACTGCCCCACCCGAAGCACCCTTTGCCAAATTGTCGAGTGCGCTGAGCACCATGACATAACCGGTGCGCTCGTCGTAACGCGCAGTGATGTGGGTGACATTCGTGCCAAGTGTTGCCTTGGTTGAAGGAGAGTTCTGACCAACGACGATGAGCGGCTCTTTCGCATATGCGCGTGCCAGTGTTGCCAATAGTGACGCAGTCGTCGGCGTTGTTCCTGCTGCTGGTCGCGCGTAACACGTTGCCAGGATTCCCCGATTCATTGGAGCCAAATGTGGGGTGAACAAGATCTGTGCACCAGTTACTTGTTCAATCTCTGGAGTGTGCCTGTGATCGAGCAATCCGTATGCGGTGAAATCTTCGTCAACCGTATTAAATGAGTTTGAATGTTTTGCTGCTCGACCAGCACCGGAAACGCCAGAAGCAGCATCCACAATCACGCCGACTGGGTCAATGGCTCCAGCTTTAACCAACGGTTGCAGCGCCAAACTCGCAGCAGTTACATAGCAACCAGGAGTGGCAATGAGGCGCGCTGTTTTCAACTGCTCTCGATGGAACTCGGGCAGGCCGTACACCGCACTTGCGACGAGTTCGGGATGAGTATGTGTAAACCCGTACCACAGCGGATACTTGGACGTATCCGTTAGACGAAAAGCAGCCGAGAGATCGACAACCAGCTTCACTTTGTTCACCAGTTGAGGCACTAGCTCTAGTGACGCTTCATGCGGCAAACCGAGAAAGAGCACGTCGCAAGCGAGCGCTTTCCCTAACTCAAATTCTTCAAACACCAAGTTTGGATACGTGGCGGCAAGTGATGGGTACAACGAACGCGCAAGGGTTCCCGCCTGCGAATCACCCGTTGCATACTTCACTTCGAAGTGCGGATGAGATGCGCAGATGCGCAGCAGTTCAGCCCCAGTGAACCCAGATGCGCCGATAACGCCAACAGATATCATTGCATAATTATACAGAAGGTCGCATAACTATGCAACAACCTAAATGGCTATCCCCGCAGGGTTGCGCCTAGCTTTTCGGCGGCGGCAATGCACTTCGCACGCACATCCGATACTTCCACATCGGTCAACGTTCGATCGGGAGCCTGAAGGCGCAAGCGATAGGCCAAACTGCGCGTATCCTCGCTGACTCCCTTGCCTCGGTACACATCAAACAGCGCCAAATCAATAAGCAAGTTGCCACCAGCCTGGCGAAGAGACTTCACCAGCGTGGCTGCTGCAACATTGTTGGCCACGACAAAGGCAAGGTCGAAATCGCTTGATGGATACTTGCTTACGACCTGTGCAGATTGTGGCTTTGGAACTTCGTTCAGCACCACTGAAAGGTTGACCTCTACACATGCCACACGTCCGACTATGCCGGCATTGGCCAACACTGTTGGATCAATTTCTCCTACCGAGCCAAGCACCATTTTGCCGCGCTTCAGTTGCGCGCTTCTAGTTGCGTGATAACCAGCTGGTGGTTGGTCTTGCGCCAATTGAGCACCAACGCCGAGCGACGACGAAACCTGACTCCACAAGTCCATTGCGACTGATGCGTCCGCACCGGCGACCATGATGCACAAGGATTCAAATTCATCTGGCAGGATTTCGGCGCCCTGTGGATACACATGACCAATTTCGAACAGCGAGATATCGCGAATGCGATGTGACTGGTTATAAGCAATGGATTTCAACATGCCGGGAACCAGCGAAGTACGCAACACGCTCTCTTCAGCGACAAGCGGATTGGCAAGCTTTAATGCATTGTCTTCACTGAGGCCAACTTTTGCAAGATCCCCTGGGGCGAGGAACGGGTTCGGCATGGCTTCGCTAGCACCGAGTGACACCACGATCTCGCGCAAGATGCGTCGACGTCGCTGAACATCAGAGAGACGGCCATGCACTGGCGAGGTTGGAACGATCTTGCCTAAATTGTCGTATCCATAGTGACGCGCAACTTCTTCAACGATGTCAATTTCACTCGTGCAATCGTTGCGCCACGACGGAACTCCCACAACAACTGTTCCATCTAGAGCAGATTCGGCAATAGTAAATCCGATCGGAGCAATCAAATCTTCGAGCGCTTGTGCGGTTACATCAATGCCGAGCACTCGCTTAATGGTGTTCAGACGCACTTCCGTGGTCCTGACCAGTGCAGGCAACGCATCCGTTCGTGCATCTGTAGCACCCGAATGCACAACAAGATTTGGACACGTAATGCTCAACAGTTCTGCAAAGCGGGCGACGGCGAACTCTGCGCCAAATGGATCAACGCCACGTTCAAAGCGAAGCGAAGCCTCGGTGCGCAATGCAAGTCGTGTTGACGTTGCACGCACCGCATCTGGTTCGAAGTACGCAATTTCGACGGCGATTGATGTCGTTGCATCGGTAACTTCAGAATCGAGACCGCCCATGATTCCGGCAATACCCACAGGCTTGTCTTGCGCATTGCAAATGAGCAAGTCGCCCTCAGAAAGCGTTCGCTCCACAGCGTCCAATGTGGTGAACTGCTCGCCTTCACGAGCCAGGCGCACAATGAAACCGTCCTTCACTGAATCGAAGTCGTAAGCGTGATTCGGTTGATTCAATTCAAGATTGACAAGGTTTGAAACATCGACAACGTTGTTGATCGACCGCATTCCTGCACGTGCAAGACGTCGAGCAATCCATTCAGGTGATTGCGTAATGGAAATACCCGACATGACCTGGACGGTAAAACGGCTGCAACGCTCTGGAGCTGCAATGGCGACGGGAACGGTAAGCGATTGTCCAGTGGCCGATTGATCAACCTTTGGGAGCACGAGCTGTTTACCCATGCCTGCTGCCAAATCCCGAGCCACACCTAAGTAGCCAGTGCAATCAGGTCGGTTTCTAGTGACGTCAAGATCAAACACCACATCTGAGTCAACACCGAGTGCTTCGTACACATCAAGCCCCAGCGCAGTGCCCTGCGGAAGAATGAGCAAACCGCTTCCGTCTGAACTCAACCCAATTTCTGTTCCTGAGCACAACATGCCTTCGCTATCAATTCCCAAAATTCCACGCTGCGTGATGATGCGACCGTCGGGCATATTGGTGCCAAGCGTTGCTAATGGAACGATGTCGCCTGCCTGCATGTTGGTGGCGCCGCACCACACATGTCGCTCAACCCCATCGCCCGCGTCTACGTACACACGTGTAACTTTTGCCGCATCAGGGTGCTTCTCAAGTCGGAGCACCTTTGCTGTCACCACACCCTTCACAGGAGTGCCGACACGATCTACAGATTCAACTGCCAAACCAAGCTCTGTAATGCGATCGGCGATGGCATCGACGTCGTTACCAAAGTCGGCGAATTCGTTCAGCCACGAGTGCAAAATTTTCATGAGAACTGCCTCAGGAAACGCAGGTCATTGGTGTACATCTCGCGAATGTCTTCAACGTTATGACGCTCTTTCGCCATGCGATCGATACCGAACCCAAACGCAAAACCGGTGTACTCATCTGGGTCAATTCCGCCAGCACGCAACACGTTTGGGTGCATCATTCCGCAGCCACCGAGTTCGATCCATGCACCATTCGCACGACGAATATCGAATTCGGCACTTGGTTCAGTAAACGGAAAGAACGAAGGACGAAGTCTGCTGGTGAATTCGTTTCCAAAGAACGCTTTGGTGAATGCTTCAATGATTCCGGCTAAATGCGCAAACGTAATTCCTTTATCAACCACGATGCCTTCAATTTGGTGGAACACCGGCATGTGCGTTGCGTCTGGAGTGTCGCGACGAAATACTCTTCCCGGCATGACTGCGTAGATGGGCGGCTTCCATGTTTGCATCACGCGAATTTGTACAGGCGATGTATGCGTGCGCAACAACACCGAGTTTGGTTCTTGATCAGCCGATGCTGGTTCAATGAACATGGTGTCGAACTCGCTGCGTGCAGGGTGCGTCTTTGGCATGTTCAGCGCTTCGAAGTTATAGAAATCGGTTTCCACTTCTGGACCTTCGGCAACTTGAAACCCAAGGCCAATAAACACATCTTCCAAGCGCTGTGTTGCCTGCGTAACGATGTGCGTACTACCCCGCCGTTTTGCGGTCACAAATTCGGAGAGGTCCATTGCTTCCGATGCAACCTGCTGAGCACGTTCGCCAGCAAGAAGCAGCGACATACGCTCACCGATCGCCGCTTCAATCGTTTGGGCACAGGCGTTAATTGCTTGACCCGCAGTTTTGCGCTCGTCGGCATCTTGGATCTTGCCAAGCCGTGAACGCAACACCGTAAGTGCCGACTTCTTGCCAGCAAGCTCTGCTTGGACCGCCCGCAAACCAGCAGCGTCAACAGCGCCGGCTATTGCCGAAAGAGCCTCGGTTTGGGCCTGCGAAGTTTCGCTTGCGAGAGAGTTTGAAGATGACATTTCGCCTATTGACGCTAGTCGTTCCAGATTTTCGAAATGGGCTTAGTTTGCGTTGTCGCGCTGGTGAGCCACTTCAAAACACACCACCGTTGCCGCCATTGCGACGTTCAGGCTTTCGCTTCGACCGCGATGCGGAATGGTGATCCATTGATCAACCAAATCTGCGTCATTCATGCCGTGAGCTTCGTTACCAACCACGATGGCAATCTTTCCCGTGAGGGAAGCCTCGGTAAATGGGCGACTTCCTCGTTGATCATGCGACGAGGTGCCAACAATGGAGAACCCTGCTTGCTTCACTTCATCAATGGTGATGTCTTCAAATACTGGGATGTAGAACATTGAGCCAGCCGATGATCGCACCACCTTCGAGTTGAAGGCTTCAACAGTGCCCGGCGTGAGCACAACGCCCGATGCACCCGCTGCTTCTGCTGATCGGAAGATGGTTCCCAGGTTGCCAGGATCCGAAATCTGGTCGGCAATAACAATCCACTCACACGATTCAAGCTCTTCTACTTCAGAGACACGACGCTCAGCAATGGCAATGACTGGCTGTGGCGTAGCGGTACTTGCAACACGCTCAAGCACGCCGTTTTCCAATTCGAAGGTGCGAGCGGATGTGCCAAGCACAGCCATTCCACCAGGAGCAATGAA
>JBIKHN010000074.1:0-7469 GCA_044362135.1 Ilumatobacteraceae bacterium
CATTTGATATGTGTTTGTAATCAAGTTTCACGTTAATAACAACTGAACAGTTGCTAACATCCGTATTGACGTGAGAAAGTTGCTTTCAACACTCCTGCAAGTCCGAATCGCACTTGCGATCATTGCGACCCTCGGAGTTGCTTGCTCAATTGTTGGTGTTCTGATCGGGATGCCGCCGTTTGCCTACATTATTATCGGGTTGCTCATTGCAGCGCCAACATTGGTTTATGTATACAAACCTCGTGAAAATGTGCTCACTAATGCAAAAACATTGATTGTTTTCTTTGGCGCGACGGTGGCAGCAATGCTGATCATTCAATTCATTCCATACGGAAAAGACCATTCAAACCCACCTGTAAATGGTGAACCAGCATGGTCTTCGCCTCGCACACGCGAACTTATGGTGAACGCGTGTTTCGGGTGCCATTCGAACTCTGTCGAGTATCCGGGGTATGCGTCTGTTGCACCAATTTCTTGGATGGTTCAAAGTCATATTGATAAAGGCCGCGAAGAAGTGAATTATCAGGAATGGAATTCGCGTCAGCGAGAAGCAGAGGAAACCATTGAAGTGATTGAGGACGGCTCAATGCCTCCAAGTTATTACACCATGTTCGGGAAGCATCCTGAAGCCAGATTGACTAATGCTGAGATTTCAGAATTGATCGCAGGATTGCGAGCAACACCAGGATTCAGTGAAAATGATTAAACGCTTACTTGTTGCATTCGCCACACTCACAGTCCTTGTTGGCTGCGGATCGTCTTCGTCTTCGGAGGAAACAATGCTGACAGCAAATGCCATCATCATCGATGTGCGGACACCAGCAGAATATGCGGAAGGCCACGTAGAGGGTTCGATAAATCTTGATCTTGAAAGCGGTCAATTCGAAGCCGAGCTACCCAATTTGGACCCAGCGCAGCCGTACATCGTGTATTGCCGAAGTGGCCGCCGTTCAGGGGTTGCAGTAGAAATGATGAAAGCCAGCGGGTTTACTCAGATAACCGACTACCAAACGCTTGAAAATGCGGCGAATAATACGGGACTACCCATTATTGAATAATGTTGGTGTGCAGCCACTCACGAGAACAGGAATCCAATATGTCAACCATCAACCTCACAGTCGAAACCTTTGAAGAAACTGTCATGGCAGACGGAATTACGTTGGTGGATTTCTGGGCCGAGTGGTGCGGGCCCTGCAAAATGTTTGGTCCTATTTTCGAAAAAGCCGCCGAAGCAAACACGGACATTCGTTTTGCCAAAGTAGACACTGAAAACAATCAGGAACTTGCCGGTGGAATGGGCATTCAGTCAATTCCAACCATCATGGCGTTCCGCGATGGCGTGATGCTGTTCAGTCAGCCTGGCGCAATGCCTGCTGCTTCTCTTGATCAATTGATTGAGGCAATTCGCAAAGTTGATATGGACGATGTTCGAAAGCAGATTGCTGAAGCAGAGGCTGCAAACACCAACGAGTAATTACTTCATCGATGAGTTGATGAACACGCCACAAGCTATAAACATCGCTGCCATCGAGCCAGTAGTGGCGGCGTAGATCTTCCACCCAAGTTTGTTAATGAATTCCTCCATTGATGAATCATGGGTGAAAAATCGTTCGCTGATGGATGACTCAAGTTTTGTAAATCGGAGCTCTACCCGAAGTGCGAGATTTCGAACATCACCCCTAGTTGCTGGTTCATGTGAGTTGTCATTGAGGTCTTCTATAGACATTGGCAGATTGTTGCATAAGTGGTGCTTTGGCTGTCAAGTACCAATTCGAGGATGGGGGTAGGGTGCGGGTAACCACATGATCCATCTCACTCCAGCCGAATTAATTGCAATCAAGCGCGACGGCGGAGCATTAAGTAAGCAGATGATTGACGATGTGGTCGCGGGCATTACCGACATGTCGCTGAGCGATGCTCAAGTTGGTGCATTTGCCATGGCTGTTCGCATTCGTGGAATGAATATTGATGAAACAGTTCAATTAACTGACGCGATGCGTCGTAGTGGCACCAGTATCACGTGGAACCTTGATGGCCCTGTTGTCGATAAGCACTCAACAGGCGGGGTAGGCGACACCGTAAGCCTGATGCTTGCGCCAATGCTTGCTGTATGCGGCGCGTACGTACCCATGATCTCTGGACGTGGGCTAGGTCACACCGGTGGCACCTGCGACAAAATGGAGTCAATTCCTGGCTACACCACCGCACCACCGCGGGAACAATTTCAAAACATTGTGCGCGACGTGGGTTGCGCGGTTATTGGGCAAACCAGCGACCTGGCTCCTGCCGATAAGCGCTTGTATTCCATTCGCGATGTAACGGCAACGGTGGAAAGCATCCCACTTATTTGCTCTTCGATTTTGTCGAAGAAATTAGCGAGTGGAACCAATGTGTTGGCAATGAATGTCACCACAGGTGGCGGAGCATTCATGGCAAAACTAGAAGACGCCAAGGTGCTTGCGCAAACGATCACCAGCGTGGCGCAAGGCGCTGGAGTGCGTTGCCATTCGCTAGTTACCGATATGGATCAGCCCCTTGGCAGTGCTGCCGGAAACGCTATTGAAGTGCAATATGCGCTTGATTATCTGATGGGAATCCGTGAGCCGCGAATGCATGAAGTAGTCCTTGCACTTGGCGCATTGGTGCTTATCGATGCTGGCCTAGCGAAAGACAACGCTGATGCCAAGCAGAAACTTGAGGCCTCGCTAACAAGCGGGGCCGCGTTAGAGAAATTCGCACTCATGATTTCGGCACTGGGTGGCCCAACCGATTTTTGTGAGAACTCAACGAAGTATTTGGTTGCTGCTCCAGTCATTCGTGAAATTATGGCTGAGAGCAGTGGTTGGATTGAATCGGTTGGTGCCAAAGAAATTGGTATGAGCGTGGTGGTACTGGGTGGTGGCCGCACGCAGCCCGGTGCACCGATTGACTGGCGGGTTGGAGTGAATGCCGTTCCGAGTGTTGGCGACAAGGTCGATGAATCAACGGTGATTGCACGTGTCCACGCAGCCTCTGAAGATGCGGCAAACATTGCCGAGCAACGCGTTCGCTCAGCAATTGCAATTAGCGAATCACTTATTGATCCACGCCCAGTTCTTATTGCATAGTTTTACTTCAGTACTGAATTGAGGAATACTCCAAGAATTGTGCCGGTCGCCCCGAGTATGGCAACCATTACCATTGCGGTAATTCCAACAAACTTCCATGCGGTTGTGTTCATTTGATCAATGAGTTTCGATTCAGATTTCACGATGCGAAGCTCAAGCCGCAGTGCGAGGTTCCGCAAATCTCCCTTTGTGGCGGGCTCCACAGAACTGTTATTGAGGTCCTCATTAACCTGATCTTGAAATTCGTTGTCCATGAGTGTTCCTATTGCGGTTGGGTTCATGTGGCACATGTGTGCGAGGACAACCAAGGTTGACCTCCAGATTGTTGCATAATGCGCGCTTGGTCTGTCAAGTACTGGATTGAGGAGCAAGAATTAGTCCATGAAAGAACCTCGGTTGGTGCCACTGGAGCACGATGCCGTCTTGGCTTTGTGTCAGATACTGGGGATCATGCTTGATCAATTATTTGATGGTGAAGGTGCGTATGGCTGGAGTTCTGAAAAAATTCTGGACTTAGAGTCCCGACTCATGGCACCTGCAGAAGACGAAGGTGTTCTATTGGGAATTGATGATGCCGCATTGCTCTTGCAAGGTATGGCCTTTACTGAAGTGATGTCTCAGGAGTTTCCTTGGATCGACACGGTCAGATGGGTGACCGACTTTGTTACTGAGGAATTACGAAAGCATTGGTCAGAAGAAGAGTGGCGCAGTATTGCATAGCCCGTTGCTAGTTGGTTCGGTCTGCAGCCCACGTTGACAGCACAATCCACACCGCACAGACTCCACACACAGTCCATGCAAGAGTTCGAATGAAATTCACCGTCATCAATTGATCATGAAGAGATTTGTCAAAACCGTCAGTAAGTTTTGCGTGCGTCGGCGCTGACCAAAATCCACTGATCACCAGAACCACGGCCATTGCAGCACCGTTGATCACTGCTGGAACTCGCAATGCCTTGCGACCACCAAGAAAGGCGAGCGCAAGAATTCCAAGCAGGGTGATGCCTTCAGTTAGCCACGGTACGAAAAGCAATTTTCCAATTCGCTCAACGTGTTCTGCTTGAAAGCTGACGTATGTCGACTCACCAACATAAGCAAACAATGGGTAATGGACATAATGAATCGTCCAGATGAGCCCAACCATAAACATTGTCGCAGCAGCATGAATCACAATCAACGTGCGTAAGTTGCGTTGCAAAAATTCCATGAAACGAGACTAATTGACTACTGGTGACGTGCGATGCTGTCGAGGATATGGGCAACTCGGATTGAATCTGCACTTGGCACGACCCAACCCGCTTCACCTTCAATTACGCGGCTGACGTTTTCAACCATTTCAACGAATGCGTTGGTTACGGCAAATTCTTCAACTGCATCGTTGATGTGAAGTGAACTTCCTTCGTTCCACGTGGTGAACGATTCGCCTGCACCGGTGTGCATGCTTCCGCTTGACCCCTGAACAATGAATTGTTGCTGGCTGGGTAGGTCAAACGAACTTACTGCGTGCGCGGTGATTGAATTGTTGATACGCACCGAGACATCAGTCGTGAGATCAACACCCGTTGGCCCAACAGTGCGCGAAAGTTCATCAATTTCAACATCTTTCGCACCATGAGTGAGAGCCACCCATACGTGTGCTTGGTAACACCCAACATCAAGTAACGCTCCGCCACCCATCAGTGGGTTTAGCCGATAGTTATCGGTCATCTCCGAAGTAAAGGTGAAGGCGGTTTCAATATGTTCAATGTGACCGATTGCCCCAGACGCAACGACGTCAACCATTCGTAAAAACCGTGGATGCCATCTGCCCCAAACCGCTTCAACCAATAGCCGGCCACTGCGGGATGCGGTTGCAAACATGGCTTCTGTCTCGGTTGCGGTTAAACCCAAAGGCTTTTCGCACAACACATGCTTTCCAGCTTCAAGTGACTTCGTCACCCATTCAAGATGTTGGCTATTCGACAAGCTGATGTACACCGCATCAACACGATCATCGGTCAGGAGGTCTTCATAGGTTGCGTGCACTCGTTCTGGTTCAAGAGTTGCAGATCGCTGTACATCACGGCTGGCAACGGCGTACAAGCTGGCTCCGCGTGCAGTGTGAACAGCTGGAGCAAGCCCGCGACTGGCAACGTAACCAGCACCGAGAAATCCCCAGTTGACGGTCACTAGTTATGACCGCCGAAGCACTGGCACAACTGGTATTGCATTTTGTACGGCCGATTGTTCGGCTGCTTGCATAATTGCCACAACATTGCGAGATTGCAATGCGTTTACTTCCATTGGAGTTCCGTTGTTGATGTACTCAACGATGGAGCGATGGAATTCGTGTGGAGCAAGCGGCTGCAACGGTGCAACTTTTGAGGTTCCATCTGTGTGATGCACGGTCAAAACTGCGGGCAAGTCGGCAACTGCTGGTTCGCCAGCAGGGTCCCAATCGCCAATGATGGCTCCTTCGGTGCCCAGAATGTAGAACTTTGGTTTGCGAGCAGCTGCAAGATCGGAATGAACAAACGTTGCTTGCTTACCAGTGGTGAAAGTAACGGTGACATGTGCGTGATCGGCGTTCGTTGCATGTGTCCATACGCGCTTGTGGTTTTGTCCACTCACATGAGCTACATCGTCAGGAATGATGTTCAGAATCTGGTCGAGGAAATGACTTCCCCAATCGAAAATTGCACCGCCAGACACTTCGGCGTTTGAGTGCCAGTAATCGCATGGCCGTGAATATCCGCCAACAAAACTGTCGTAGTGATACACATCGCCAATTTCGCCTGAACGAATGATTTGGCGCAACGTCACAAAGTCGGCGTCAAAACGGCGATTCTGATACACCACAAGCATCAGCTTTTTGCTTGAAGCCAGTGCAATCAACTCGTCGCACTCGTCTGCGGTAAGTGCCATCGGCTTTTCAAGGACGACATGGATACCGCGTGACAGCGATTCTTTTGCCCACTGAAAATGGCTATTCGGCGGGGTAGAGATAACTACAAGATCAAGAAGCCCGGAATTCAACATTTCGGTTGCATCACTAAAAGTTGATGCCCCTGGAGCAAGCGCAAGTGCTGCTGCAACGCGCTCTGGGTTTGTGTCGCACACAGCCGACAGTGCAAGACCGCTGGTGTTTTGGACTGCAAGGTTGTGCTCGTGCCCAATTGCGCCATAAGCAAGAAGACCAACGCGAATGTCGCTGTTATTCATCGTTCTTGAGATTATCTTCCACCCCCGACAAAGGGCGAAGCGTGCTTATTGATAGTGAGCAGTTGACGACGAAGCATGATTCCATCACCTGGGCCAAGGATGAGTTTTTCAAAAAGTGATCCGAATGGAAGTTTGATGTGAGACCGCATTCGCGTGACCAAACGTGTTCCTTCTGGATCATCACGCAATTCGTAGGCAAGAGTGAAGTGAAGTATTGGATTTTGTACACCAAAAGACTTGATTTCAAGTACAAAGTGTCGCGGTGCATCAACAATGGCGGCAGTGAATGAAATTGGTCCAGAAGGCACTTTGTCTCCCGATTCAACTGACTGCCATTCCTCGTGCACTCTGGTTGCACTTTTGCGACCAAGATTGTCGAGCCAGTCATAGCTGTACCAACCGGCACGTCCGAAGCCCATTTGCCGAATCCACGGAAATACATCCTGCGGTGGAGCCTTGATGGTGATTGATCGTGTTGCAATAAGCGTTGCACCAGCGCACAAGTCGTCGCCAATAACAGAGCCTTGAATCTCTTCGTTTGTTGCACCCCAGTATTGGAAGATCATGACTGTGTTGAAGCGTAATATGAGAATTCGTGAGTGTGCCGTTGTTCATCGCCCAAGAAGTAGGGCACACGCTTGTAGACGACAATGTATGGATGCCCACCGTCACCATTGATGTGTCACAGTCGCCCGAAGTTGCAGACCTTGCTCGAGTGCATGCGGTGGAGGGGATAGGCGATGTCAGCACACATGCGATTCGCCAAGATGATGCAATTGTGGTTGGCGTGCAATTAACAAGTCCGGTGCAGGCAATGTTTGCCGTCGCATTTAGTTACGCGCTACACCGTGAGTTTCTCAACGAAGTAGCCGATGCAGAATCTCTCATTTTTGCAACAACAGACACAGGGTCTGCGCATGAGGAACACCCGTTGTGGCTGAGCGTCGATATAGATGGAAACGCATTGCGTCAAACGATGAATCTGGAAGTTGACTGACTGCCGCTCAAAAAGGGTTAGTAACCTTGTACGCCGAGGCCCCCGTAGCTCAGTGGATAGAGCGACGGTTTCCTAAACCGCAGGTCGCATGTTCGATTCATGCCGGGGGCACAAGAACTCGTGATCAGAGTTCGGTTTGACTGTCACAACGCAGGAAGTCGGGC
>JBIKHN010000075.1:0-7426 GCA_044362135.1 Ilumatobacteraceae bacterium
GAAGGTTGCTATCTCTATGGTGTGCTCGCTACCGTACAACTTCTACGACGCGGGGTGGAGCAGTCCGGTAGCTCGTCGGGCTCATAACCCGAAGGTCACAGGTTCAAATCCTGTCCCCGCCACCAAGATCAAAAGGTCCCCGGTTCGCCGGGGGCCTTTTGTATAGATGCGGGCCAAGCACCTGGCAGCGTTGTTATCCTGCCTGAATGTCAAATAACAAGCCAACAGTCACCATTCCACAAGAAGCGCCTCCAGCAGAGTTGGTAAAAACCGACATCACCGTTGGAACTGGCGATGAAGCCACTAAGGGCAAAAATGTTTCGGTTCACTACGTGGGCGTTGCATGGAGCAATGGCCAAGAGTTTGACGCATCATGGAATCGTGGCGATGCATTTGAATTTCGATTAGGAGCAGGTCAAGTAATTCAAGGTTGGGATGATGGCGTTGCAGGAATGAAAGTTGGCGGACGTCGTCAACTTACAATCCCACCAGACATGGGATATGGAAGTCGCGGCGCAGGCGGAGTAATTAAAGGTGGCGAAACGCTCGTGTTTGTTGTTGATTTGCTGAATGTTTTTTAACTGACAACACGGGTAGGATTAATGCAACAGAACTTTGTACAACACACGTTGTACATTCGAAGAACTGGTGAGTAATGAACATCTTGGTAATCGGTGCAGGTGGCGTAGGCGCTTCAATGGCGTCTATTGCTGAGACCCGATCGTTTTTCACGCAATTTGTCCTTGCGGACATATCTCTTTCTCGCGCCGAAGAGGCAATTGCTCAACTTGACGATCGATCAAAATTTGTTGCAGAACAAGTTGACGCGCGAGACATGGGAGCCATTAAGGCGCTCATTCAAAAAGTGAAAGCAGACGTAGTTGTAAACGCCTGCGATCCACGTATGAATGAGCCAATTTTTAATGCGGCCTTTGAAGCACATTGCAATTACATCGACATGGCAATGAACTTGAGCGAACCACATGCGTCAAACCCATATGAAGAAGTGGGATCGCCGTTAGGCGCAGACCAATTGGCTGCCGACCAAGCGTGGCGCGATCGTGGGCTGCTCGCACTTGTTGGAATGGGCGTTGAGCCTGGACTAAGCGATGTGTTTGCTCGCTACGCAGCCGACAATCTTTTTGACACCATTGACGAAATTGGTGTGCGCGACGGTTCCAACTTGTCAATTGACGGTCTTGACTTCGCCCCAACATTCTCAATTTGGACAACTATTGAAGAATGCTTAAACCCACCAATTGTGTGGGAGAAGAATCGCGGCTTGTATACGACTGACTGTTTCTCGGAACCAGAGGTATTTCACTTTCCGGCAGGAATTGGACCGTACGAGTGCGTCAACGTAGAGCACGAAGAAGTACTGCTCATTCCTCGCGAGATTGATTGCAACAGAGTGACCTTTAAGTACAGCTTGGGTGCAGAATTCATTGACTGGCTAAAGACGTTTGCGTACCTTGGCCTTGACAGCACGGAACACGTACGTGTCGGTGACGTCAGCGTTTCACCCCGTGATGTTTTGGCTGCAGTGCTTCCTAACCCCGCAAAGCTCGGGCACCTCATGCATGGCAAAACCTGTGCAGGAACATGGGTTCGTGGAACCTACGACGGCAAGCCACGCGAGGTGTACCTGTATCACGTTGCCGATAACGAGACCACCATGCGCGACTGGGGCTCGCAAGCCGTGTTGTGGCAAACCGCAATTTGTCCTGTTGTGGCACTTGAACTCCTTGCAAATGGAAGTTGGAAGTCAACAGGCGTTCGCGGCGCTGAAGCGTTTAACGCAGACCCATTCCTTAACTTGCTCGGCGATTACGGTGCGCATCATGGAATGGTGGAAATGGGTCCAGGTTTGTGGCCAAGTCCAAAACCAACCGGTCAACCTGGCTGGGACCGCCCGGTAAAGCGCGCAATTCGATTGAATTAGTGGTGCTGCGAAGTACCGCTCGCTCAGTGTTTGCTGGTGTTGCAATCGTTGCGGCAACTGCATTGATGTGGTCGGATACCGCCATTTCATGGTGGACCAACATCATTGAATTTGCTCTCCGTGTGAATGAATCGGCATTTACGAGGGTGCTTGATAATCGCCCGTCAGGTGATGCCGACCTGCATGCGTTGGTATGGGGAGCATGTGCGCTATTGGTTGTTAGTGCAGTGAAAGCACCTTTTGTTCGTTATGCGTTAGCACTGTTGTTTATGTGGTCGGTGTTCGTCGAACTTGCTCAGCCATGGTTCACAGAGTTGCGCTCACGACAAGAATCAGACTTGATTGGAAATTGTGTTGGAGTGCTACTGGTTATTGTGGCGAGTGAAGTTATTGCGAAGGTCCGAGCACGCCAGTGATGTAGTGCTTGCGGCACAGCAATTCGTAACGCACCTCATCGCCAAACAGCGGTTCACTCATGGTCTTGTCAGTGTCGCCAACAACAACAGTTTCGCCTTCGTACACAATGACACCGTTCACCAGACGAGCATTGTTGTTCGCTCGATCGCCGCACCAGCAGCGTGCTTCAACCTGCATTTCAATTCGTTGATCAGCAATTTCCAGCAAACGACGCGTGCCATCAAACAACAATCCACGAAAGTCGGTAATGAGTCCGAAAGCAAACACATCAACATTGAGCTCATCTACAACACGAGCAAGTTGGTCGCATTGCTCTACTGAGTAGAACTGCGTTTCGTCACAAACTAGAAACTGCACTGGCATGTGCCCTTTGGTCAACTCAAACAAATCAAGATCAAGCGAAACGTCTATTGCTGGGGCCGAAACGCCAAGACGGCTTGTTACTTGCGAACCATCGCGGTCAAGTTTGGTGAGCAGTAATCCATTCACTCCGCGTGAAGACATGTTGTGATGAATTTGCAGAGCGAGGGTGCTCTTTCCTGAACCCATCGTGCCGTAACTGAATCGCAAGGTGGCCATGACGATCATGAACCGTAGTCGGACTGATGTGGTTGATCCACCTGGCGTAGTGTGGGGGACATGGAAGCCTTTGATCGCGCCACGCTTGCTTTGGTGATAGATCACACACTGCTTACTCCTGAGGCAGCAGCAACCGACATTATTGCGTTGTGTGCAGAGGCCGACGAATTGGCAGTTGGCGCTGTATGCGTTTCCCCAAACTGGGTATCACTTGCCCATAAAACCACAAGAATTGCCGTCGCCAGCGTGGTGGGATTCCCATCGGGCAATCACCTTTCAGGTGTGAAGGCATCAGAAGCCGTCCAGGCTGTCTCCGATGGGGCGAGTGAAATAGACATGGTCGCGAACCTAGGGTGGATTGCAAGTGGTGAATGGTCAAACATTGAAAATGAAGTTGTTGCAGTTCGCAAAGCGATAGGTGCACACGTGGTGTTAAAGGTCATTTTGGAAACAGGATTGTGGTCGAGTGAGCAAATCATTTCAGCGTGCAAACACAGTGTTCTAGGTGGTGCTGACTACGTCAAAACCTCTACGGGATTTCATAAAACCGGCGGAGCTTCTCTCGAAGCAGTACGCACGATGAGAAAAACGGTTGGAGACGATATCGGCGTAAAGGCAAGTGGTGGCATTCGTACCACTGCCGATGCACTTGCAATGATTGAAGCCGGAGCAAGTCGGATTGGGGCGTCAGCAACGCGTGCAATTTTGAGTGGTGTGAAATGAAGCGCGTAGCAATTGTTCTTGCAGTGGTCGTATCAGCATGGGGTGGTCAGGGAATTGCTAATGCAGCTGTTGAGCCATCTCCAACAACGACCTCTACGTCACTTGTGCCAACTCCAACAACTATTTCTGCGCCAACTTTTGCTGTACCGAGAAACTCGGGTGTCGGTCGTCGGATTGTGTACTCAAACCGTCAGCTACGTGTGTGGGTGATCAACGGTTCGGGTGAAGTTATTCGCACCTTCTTGGTGTCAGGCCAGCGTGGTCAACCCAAAAGAGGTTCATACTCTGTCAAAAACCAATCCGTGTCTTCGTTCAGTCAGGAACTTGAGGGCGTGAAGTTTCGTTTCATGACAAGGTTCGCAATTGGTCGCAATGGTGGCAATATCGGGTTCCATGAAATTCCAACGAAGAATGGCATACCGCTGCAAACCGAAGCTGAACTTGGAACATATCGAGGCAGTGGCTGTTTGCGATCGAGCACCGCAGACGCAAAGTTTATTTATGAATGGGCGAAACCTGGAACGGCAGTCGTAGTCGTTCCGTAAACAGTTCTAGAAGCGTGCCATTTCCGACTTCAATAAGTCAAGACCCAAGTTTCCGAGGTCAAGAGCATGTGCGTGCCATTTGCGCAAGTCAAATGATGCCCCATATTTCTTCTTTGCATCATCACGCAAGTCAAGCCAAACGCGTTCGCCAAGCTTGTACGAAATGGCTTGCCCAGGCCATCCGAGGTAGCGGTTGATTTCTGAGCGATTGAATTCATCATCACTCGAAGAGTGAGCGCTCAAGAATTCAAGCATGAGTTCTGGGGTCCATTGCTCTCCTGGATGCCACGACGAGCTTTGTGGAATTGCAAAACCACAATGAATTCCGGTGTCAATGACGATTCTGGCTGCACGGAATGCCTGAGCGTAGAGATATCCCAAGCGGTATTCGGGGTTCTCTAAGAATCCGAATTCGTCCATTAGTCGCTCGGCATACAACGCCCAGCCTTCGCCATGTCCCGATATGAACGTGTTGCGTTGGAAGCGCGAGAGTTTTTCAGAGTTAATGGTGGCGATTGCAACCTGCAAGTGGTGTCCTGGAACGCCTTCGTGATACGCGGTGGTTGGTTCGCTCCAACGTGGGAACACGGTGCGACCGTTAGTTGGATACCAAGTACGACCTGGGCGACTGAGGTCCTCGCTTGGGCCCGTGTAATACATGGCTGCTGCTCCGCCCGGCGGAGAGATCATTGCCTCAACAGTACGAATGGAATCTGGAATCGAAAAATGATTGTTGTCGATAAGAAACGACATCGCATCATCCATCAACTCTTGGAGCCAGTCACGAAGTGCTCCTTCTCCTTGTATGGAACGTGAAGGATCGGTGTCAAGAAAGTGACGAACTTCAGAAAGCGTTGAACCCGGAAGAATTTCCTGTGCGACGCGTTCCATTTCTGCATCGATGCGCTGCACTTCTGCCCATCCCCATTCGTAGGCATCCTTGGCTTCGACTTTCATTCCCATGAAGCGACGGCGGGCTAATGCGTGTCGATCGGGGCCAACGCCGTCGCGTGTGTCTGCCTGTGGGGCATAGTCATTAATGAGAAAATCTGCAGTTTCACCAAGTGCCTGTGATGCTTGCTTTGCGGCCTTGCGCAGTTGTTCCATTGGAGCGCCTGCAACAGAAGATGCAGATTCTGCGAATTGCTCAAAGAATGCAGGAGCGTCTTTTCGACCCGCCCAAGTTGCAAGTTGCTCGCTCGATGCGAGAACCTGTCGGCGCTGCGCTTTTACACCGCGATCAAGACCAAGTTTCCACGACTCACGCATACCTGCAAAAGCCTGTGGGACTTTAGACATGCGCTCTGCGATTACCGACCACTGTTCGGCTGTATCAGTTGGCATGAGATCAAAAATTGCACGAGCAGCATCGACGTCGCCAGCAAGCACTCGAATTGAAACCAGGTGTTCGTTTGCGTCGTATTCTTCGCCGGAAATTTCTAGAGACTCCCGCAGCACACCAGCGGCCAAGCGGTCGGAACTTGCGCTTGAATCAAGCGCATTCAGCTTTGCAAGAGTTTGGCGATCGTTGTTTGCGCGTGCATCGTGGCCTGCTGGGCTGAAGTCGGTCATCTCGTGATCGTGACCTGCAATCCCCATGTAGGTGGCTGCTGCCGGATCTAGTTCGGCAACCGTGTTGATGTAGTCGTCAGAGAGTGAATACACAGGCGATGTCATGTCCCAATGTTACGGGATTGTGTATGTGATGCCGATTTAGCTGGTGCGGTCTGGTCCGTGGTCGTCAATCTTGCCGATAACAATGGTTTTTTTGGCGTTGTCGACGTACATATAAATGCGAATGAGCGAACGGTTTTTACCACGACGCAAGTGCGCACCAAGTAACACCGGCTTGCCTTCGTATGTGACGGTGTAATAGGCCGCATGTTTCTGTGCCGTGTCGCGCGCGATATTTGGTACATAGTCAAGGTTGTATTCGTCGCGCATATAAGACCCAAGTCCTGCGCTTGATGAAAACTTATTTGCCCGCCAAGCTTGCACCACAAGGTCAAGTTTCTTGAGATCGCTTAAGAGGCGAACTGGGTCTGGGCCCTGCAATAGGTCTGCGGTTTCAAAAGCAGATTTCAAAAAGACAAGATTTGAGCACTCTTTAGATGCCTTATGTGTGGCATCGAGCACGGTTCTTGGGATTGCGCCTGGAGCTTTGCGATCAAGTTCTGCTTCGAGGTCGAGTTTTTGCAAAAGAATCGCGTCAATGTTTTCACGCAAGCGGGAGTTGTCTGCTGTTAGTTCATCAACTTGTGTTTCGCGTTCTTCTAAGTCTCCAATGAGCGCGTCATTTTGCTCATCCGACTCAGCAAGCAGTTCGTCAAGTTGGTCAATGTGGAACTGTTTTTCATCGATCTGTGTGTATAGCAAATCAATTGTTTTCTTGAGCGATGCAATATCGATACCAGAATTGGTTGTTGGAGCTATTGAGCTCTGTATCTGTCGGCTCATAGATGCACGCGGCGGCGCCTGAATTGGCAACTCGGGCTGCAAGGTTGCTGCGTCAATAATCATCGCAGCGATGTGCTCACGTTTAGGTTGAGACGTCGCAATCACAGTCGGCTTGACGGGTTGTGGCCACATGATGGTGATGTATTGCTCACTCAGTGTCTGAGCGCCACAGTATGCATTAAATGCATGGAGTGCAGCAGGGGTGGTGACGTGGGCGACATGCGCTATCCCCAACAAATCATGAGCAAGTTGAGTCGTGAGTGAAGACTCCAAATTTCTTCCTGCTGTGTACTCAATGATGATCGGGAGTCTTCGTGACAATGCGTCCAAAGAGTCTGCGCCAAGCGCTTGACCGTCATCAGTCGTAGAAATAATGCGAACAACAGGCGCAATGCGACGTTCAGCGTCATACAGCTCGACTATTTGAGTAATTTCACTGCACAGTTGGAGTAATGCTTTTGGTGGAACTTCGGCTGGTCGGCGCGGGACGATCGAATCTTTTCCAGCCAGATGTTTCATGCGTACATCAAAAACCAGTTGACCACGGTGTGGTGCAATGGTGATGGTGGTTGTGCGCGCCGACCCTGTTGCCTTAAACGTTTCGGAGATTTCTGCTCGGAAGACTTCATCGTCGGGCGACTGCCTCACGCGGATGCGCATATTGGCTGGCATTCGGTCGGTGGAAAACTGCCGATTGAGCCAATCTTGAACTTTGTCATTGCACGAACGACGAATCTCGTCAGACCATTTCTTGGCTTGAAGG
>JBIKHN010000076.1:0-7415 GCA_044362135.1 Ilumatobacteraceae bacterium
AGTGTTTTCATGGCTTTTTCTTCTTCAGAAATTCTGTCAAGCACAATGTCCACGCATTCACGGCCAAGGAAGTCGGGGCGATTGTTTACTTGAGTAAACACGCCAACTGAAGTGCGCGGACCAAAAGTGACTTGTCCTTCGGTTGGCTGATTCTCTCCACTCAACACCTTTAGCAAGTGGGTCTTTCCCGTGCCGTTTGGACCAATTAGACCAACGCGTTCACCGTGGTGAATCTCTTCGCTAAATGGCAAGAACAGATTGTCAATCGTTACCTTTTCTAATTTGGCAACGCGTCGTGCGGCATCAGCGCCGCGAAGGCGTACGTAAATTTGCTGATCGGCGACAGGCGGTGGAGGAGGACCAGCAGCAACAAACTTTTCCCAACGGGTTTCTGCGCCATTTGCTTTAGTTGCATTCTTGAAGTTTTGCGCAGCGCGCTGTTTCATGATTTTCATGTGATGAAACAAGCGGCGTTCTTCTTCGTTCCAGCGCTTCAGGTCGTCACCAAGTAGTTCTTGGCGTTTTGCGCGTGCTTCCGGGAACGTCTTGTACGACCCGCCGTGTACCCAGCATCCTGAACCTTCAATAACCACTACTTTTGTTGAGCACTGTTCAAGCAAAGTTCTGTCGTGACTGACCATCAAGATGGTGGACTTGCACGACTTGATCTGTTCTTCAAGCCACTTACGAGTAGGAATGTCAAGGTAGTTGTCTGGTTCGTCAAGTAACAGCACATCGGCGCCACTGGTGAGCAGAAGGTCGAGCACCAAGCGTTTGCGCTCGCCACCAGAAAGTTCGGAAACGAGACGGACCGAGAAATCATCAACTGGCGTCTTTACGCTGCGCTGCGCCGATGCCTGCCACTTTGCCTCGAGGTCGTAACCACCAAGGTCGCCCCAGTCAGCAAGCGCATTTGCGTAACCCATTCCGTCATCGTCGCCACTGCCAAGGGCTTTCTCTGCGGCAACCAGTGCGCGTCCTGCATTACGCAGGTTTTTTGGAGCAACTTCAATCAACATTTCGCGCAGTGTGTCGTTTGGTCGTGACATGCCTACGTCTTGTGTCATGTTCAGCATGGTTCCACCAATGGCATACTCGCCACCATCGGCTTCAAGCTCTTGAGTAAGAATTCGCAAGATGGTGCTTTTGCCGACGCCGTTGGCTCCAACAATCGCTGCGTGTTCGCCAGGCGAAACCTTGAAGCTCACATCGAAAAACAATTGATCTGCACCAGGTGGGCCGTATTCAAGTTCGCTCACCACGATGCTGCTCATGCGAAAGAGTCTGGCGGAGAAATGGCTCAGTTACGCTGTGAAATGTGAAGAATAAACGCGCTTTTGGTCTTTTGCAGGTGACCAATGCGGTGTCAGGAATATCAAATGGCGTAGTCATGATCACGGTGCCGTGGATTGTGCTCGAACTCACAGGATCGGCTGCAAAAGCTGGGCTATTGGCAGCACTTTCCAGCCTTCCAGGAATTGTGGTTTCACCCGTTGTCGGTGGGCTCATTGACCGATTTGGACGCCGGGCCATTTCCATGTTTTCCGACGTGATGTCGATGGTGTCGGTATTGATGTTCTTGGTGGTGAATGCCATCGGCGATCTCACGTATACGTGGATCCTGGTGATTGCCGTACTTGGTGCGTGTTTCGACCCGGCTGGATACACCGCGCGTAAAGCGCTCATTCCCAATGCTGCAACTGCATCGGGTATTGAAATTGATTCAGCAAATGGCCGGCACGAAGGAATCTTTGCGGTCGGTTGGATGGTTGGTCCAGCAATAGGTTCGGCTTGTATTCAATGGAGCGGCCCGATGCTGGCATTCGCAGTTACCGCAGCCATGTTTGCCGTTGCCACGCTTGCAGTGTCGTTAATGCATGTAGATGACGAACATGGCAAAACAGTGGCACATCATGAAGATGGGCACGAACCGTTTTTCTCATCTCTACGTGTTGGATTCCATGCGCTTACGCGAGACAAGCCGCTGTTTGCTCTCGCAATCGGGTTCATGTTTCTGTCGGGCCTGTACATGCCGATCGATACCGTGATTTTCCCTACGTATTTTGAATCTATTGATAATGCAACAGGATTAGGTGCACTGTTTGCATCGCTTGCCGCTGGAATGGTGATCGGATCATTTGCCTACGGCCGACTTGCGGCAAGGTTTTCCTCCAGTGCATTGCTGCGCATGATCATGATTGTGTCCACAGCGGCGCTGTTTCCAATGGTGATATTGCCACCAACGTGGTTGTTCGTTGTGCTTGGTTTCTTCGCCGGACTCTCGTGGGGTCCGTTTAATCCATTGTGGAATTCCATTGTGCAAAAGCGTGTGCAGCCAGAGTTGCAAGGACGGGTTTATGGATTGCAGATGTCGTTGCTCTATGCCGCGCCACCGCTTGGCCAGCTCATCGTTGGTGCGTGTGTTGATGCGTATGGTTTGCAACCAACATTCATTGTGGTGATGGTGGTATTCGGGGTAGTGGGGTTCACCTTCGCTGCAACTCCAATCTTGCGCAAGCTTTAGAGTGGCGGTATGCCACTTCACCCGCAAGCACAAGCAGTAGCCGACTTTTATGCCGCAATGCGGACCACTCCATTTGAGGAGCTGTCACCAACAGATGCACGAGCGCTCTATAACGCAGGGCAAGTTCCAAGCACTGAAGTAGTGCATGAGATTCGCGACGTGCATGCAGGAACAATTCCGTGTCGTCTCTATCGGCCAAGTGCTGACACCAATCTTGGATTACTGGTGTTTTTCCACGGCGGCGGCTGGGTCATTGGCGACCTGAACTCACACGATGGTGTGTGTCGTTCACTTGCAAACAAGTCTGGTCATGCGGTGCTGTCAGTTGACTATCGCTTAGCGCCGGAACACACATTTCCTGCAGCCTTTGATGATTGTGCAGCCGCAGTGAAATGGGCAAGTGAAAACTCACAGGCTTTGGGCATCGACAATTCGCGCATGGCAGTAGGCGGAGACTCCGCAGGTGGAAACTTGGCAGCAGCGGTGGCTCTTGCCGAAATAGTGCCACTGAAGTTTCAAATGTTGATTTACCCAGCAGTTGATATGTCGATGGAGTCGCCGTCAATCAACGAGAACGCTAATGCTCCAATTTTGACTAAGTCAGTTATGGCCTGGTTCGTCGATCACTACATGAGTAGTGATGCAGATAGAACAAACATCAACGCTTCGCCGATGCTTGCCAGCGATGAGCAGCTAAAGAGAATGCCTCCCGCAATTGTGATTACTGCACAGTTTGATCCGTTGCGCGATGAAGGAGAGGCTTATGGAAAGCGGCTCGTCGAAAATGGTGTCTCGGTAACGATCACTCGTTATAACGGTGCGTTCCACGGATTTTTCAACATGATCACCATTTTGGATGATGCGCAATCGGCGCATGCCCAAGCGTCAACTCTGTTGAAGAAGTATTTGGACTAACGAATTATTCGTTGCCTTGCACGCGCTCGAGTTGCGTGTTGTCGTCACTCAGAAGACCAAGCGCTTCGCCAGGAGTGATTGCTGTGCAGAATTCGCCATGTAGGTTGGCAACGGTCATGTCATGCACGAGTTCTGGGTCGTAGTCGGCGCCGTCCCAACCAATTCGATTTGAGGTGGAGCAGCAGTCGGGAACAAGGTACGTATCAAAGCCCAGGTTCCCTGCCATGCGCGTGGTGGTTTCTACGCACATGTTGGTGAAGAAGCCAACGATGACCAGGCGTTGAATGCCTTTGCGACGCAATTCAATTTCTAAATCGGTTCCGACAAACCCGCTATTCACATCCTTTTCCACCACGATGTCGCCAGGTTGAATTTCGAAGCCTGGTTTCTGATCTCCGGTTGGAAGTGAAAACTTCAGCGGTGAATTGGCCTCGCGCGAATCGTGTCGCGTGTAAGCAACAGGTAATCCTTTTTCGCGGAAACCCGCAAGCAAGCGAAGCATGTGAGATTCGGCATCTGGGTTATTGCGCCGACCGGTTGGCCCACCCCAATGTTGAAGTACATCCACTCCCTTTTGCACGTCAATCAATAAAAGGGCAGTTTCATCGCCAAACTTTTTTATCATGCATCAATTTTATAACTGCTAGATATGTTTTGGTACGCTCTTTAGGTGGAAAACGCTGCATTTAACGCGTTGTATGAGCGCACGAATAAGCAGATTTCGCAGTATGTTTTCCGTCGCATTTCATTTGATGTTGAAGATGTAGTTGACGACATATATACCACTGCTTGGCGAAAGCGTGGAGATGTACCGAACGATCATGAAGAAGCTCTGCTGTGGCTCTATGCGGTTGGGCGCAAAGTCATTGCAAACAAGGTTCGATGGAAAGCGCGTTCTAATCGATTTAACAAGTTGAATAATCCGCTCATTGCTGCAGAAGCAAGAAGTAGAAGCCCGCGAGATAACTGGGTTCAGGAAGCATTGATTTCGATGCCTGTTGTTCAGCGTGAAGCTTTGATGCTGGTCGAGTGGGATGGATTATCCATTGCTGAAGCAGCTGCAGTGCTTGGAATTCCCGGAACTACTCTGACGAAACGTCTGCACAGCGCTAGAGAAGTTTTTGTCAAGAACTACTCGGTAATTGAAGAAAGAGAAAAGTAACGGCTCTTTTGCGGGGTGCGAAGCACCAGCAAAGCCTTTTAACGCACACATAAGGACTAACCCTCAAGTGTCGAGTATCAACCTATTTGGTTGAGGGAAGTCATTGGCTCACTGCCGACATCTAAATAATTGACTGGATTAGATGGGGGCGCATCGTGAGCACCAATGAAGAGGAAGCGCTAAAGAATCTGCGTGCCTCTAATCCCGAGGCGCATGACGCTGGAGTGCAGCGTGTAGCTCCAAACTTTGCAAAGCGCAATCAATCTCGCATGATTCGTCGTCTTTCAATTGGCGTTGCTGCCATCGCGGTTGTATCGGTTCCTGTATTTTTGAATTTTGTTGGCCAAGGTGGTGCTGACGATGAGATTGAACTCTCAAGCGAAGTTGTTGATGACGCTAAGGGCGCGACCCAAAAAGACGGTCCGAAAAAAAGTGGGAAAAAGACCGTTAAGAAATCTAAAAGTGTCTCGTTTGCCGGTGCGCCATCGCTCGAGCTTGGTGCCCGTCCCACAGAGTTAGTAGGTGCTGATCAAAACTTCAGATCGGTGCGTGACGGATTTTCATTTCCGAACTATGCAGGACAACCGACAAACGATGCAATTGACGCCTCGATAATGGCGGCGTTGTTCGGGAAAGAGGCGGTATGTGCTGATCGGAACGCAGCACTATGCGTAATGGCACCAGGTGCTCAAGCCGTTGCAGACCAATTAAACGAAGCGATGGCTTCAGGCCGTTGCGAAGGTATGTCCGTTCTTGCCCAGCGTTTTTACGATGGATACGAACCTCGACCAAACGGTTTGGCATCAACGGTTCAAGTCGCTCAAAATTCGGTTGCCAAGCAAATTGGGTATTGGTGGACAACTCAAGTGGCACCACCTGTTGCAGCAAACTCAATGACGTATCGGGCAATGACTCCCGTTCAGATCACGAGTGAAATCATTAACGGTTTGCGGGCGCGTTCGGGTTTCACACTTGGTTTGTACTCATCTGTCGGAGGACATTCAGTAACTCCAATTGCTGTTACACAAGATGGAAACAACTTCAATATCTATGTGTATGACAACAATTATCCAAGTGAAATTCGAAAAGTATTTGTTGAATCTGCAACACAAACGTGGACATATAGTGCCGCGGCAATAAGTAGTAGTGCAGCAAAAAGTACTTGGACAGGTACTGGTCCAGGAACAATGGATCTCACTTCTATGGCATCGAGACAGGGCCCGTTCAACGTTTCGTTTGGTGGAACGAAGGGAGTAAAGGGACTCAGTTACTCGGTAATTGTTACTCAAAAAGGAAATAGCAGCAATCCGGTTGGACTGAAAATTACTTCACGCTTTGGTGAAGTGAACTCACTTGACCCAAAATCAGTTTCAACATCAAAATTTCCAGTTAAATCATTTCTGGGTGCCGGTGTTGGCCAAGGCGCAATTGCCTACATTCCCACCGTTTGGGCTGAAGAAGATGGGATTGATCTTGAAATTGTCGGTGGTAAGAACACGGGCGAATACGTTGTCTCAGTAATGCGTACTGGCTCTGCTGGTGTCGTCGTGGAATCCCGTGCAAAAGTCGAGATATCCATTCAAAACTCGCCTTTTGACACGAAAATGGAAATCGATCTCCCGAATCGAAATGACTCCGCCTCGGTAATGCTCTCAAACGGAAACTTGGGTGTTGATTTGGAGTTAACAAAAGGTCAGTCTGTTGGTGTTTTTACATCAATACTTGACGGCGATGCGTTCCCCGGTTCACGAAGAATTGAAGAATCAGCTCCAACCTTTGTGGTGGAGAATTGGGATGGGAAAGAAGTTGCATCGGGAGTAATTTCAACAAAACTGCAAAAAGGACAAGCACAAGTTGTTGACTTCTCGGTTAATCCGGATTCTGGAGTGATCTCAACTTCGGTTCAACAAGTTGTCGGGGTGAAAGTTGATAACGGATTTATCCAAAATGTGAGTCCGTCTAGGTCAACAGAGCCAATTGAATTGCCAATTCGCGCAACTACAGGGACCACAACTACTACAACAGCCACTACAACTACAACGACGACAACGGTTGCGCCAGATGTTCCCCCTGCACCAACAACCACCCTTGCTCCTGAATTAGTCGTTTTGACGCTGAGTGCTGAGCGCTTCTATGGAGATTTGAATAGCACGGTAAAGGATTCGGATTGGGCAGTGTCGTGTGTTGATTCAAACAGTTCTGCCACCGGCTGTTCAATCTTGACGAACGCACTAAGAACCTCGGCATTGAGTGATGTGATGAACCTGTCGCTGACCCTTGGTCAGACCGCAAATGTTGGTTCCTATTCGTCGGAAACGGACAGCGCTGTCATGTCTGCCGGGTTGAAGGCAATTGCTGGATGGCCATCGAATTACTCAGCAAAGATCGTCGTTCAACTGAAGGTTCTACCAAGACCACTCGCAGTAACAGCTGAGGTAAAGACCAAGACGTATGACTCGGTTGATCCGGTGTTGACGTACTCAACTGTTGGTCTCGTCGCGGGTGACAGTGTGTCTGGGTCGTTGACTCGTGTTGCTGGTGAAGATGTTGGATCGTATGTGATTGGTGAAGGTTCAATTAGGGCTGGTGACAACTATGCGATTGCGTTTACTGGTTCGAATTTGACGATCACGGCTAAGACGTTGACGATTACTGCTGCTGCACAAACCAAGGTGTATGACTCGGTTGATCCAGCGTTGACGTATACGCAGTCTGGTTTGAAGTCTGGTGACACGATTACTGGTGCGCTGAGTCGTGTTGTTGGTGAAAATGTGGGCACTTTTGCGATTGGCTTGGGCGATGTGACTGCTGGTG